>NZ_JAHBDN010000124.1:0-7990 GCF_019956445.1 Pseudomonas sp. BF-R-19 | reverse complement strand
GGTGGGGAGTCCCGCGCAATTATTGTCTGATGAGGATTCCCAAGAGTCGGTGGTGCTGCCACTGGATATGTTAAACACGGCATTTACGACTCCCCTGACCTTGCTAGAAATCACCGACGATGACTTCATTCCACAGGAGTTGGAATGGGACCTGGATGAATATATTGGAACAACTGACCCTCAAGCAGAGTTTAACTTCGAGATTGCGGTAACCCGGGGTTTTGATACCTTTCCGATTCAGCCTGCCAGTTCTCCCATCCCCGGCCCGTCGGGTGCTTCATCAGGAGTACCAAAACCATATACCTGTCAAGATTGCGGCAAAATTTTTTCGCACAAGGGAAACTTAAATCAACATTTAAGAACGCATACCGGCGAGAAGCCTCATGTCTGTAAAGAACCGGGATGTAATGCAGCATTTACTGTGTCCGGAGCCCTGAATACACATCGTCGAACGCATCATACAGGCGAGAAGCCTTATGTCTGTAAAGCGCCGAGATGCAACAAAACGTTTGCGGCATCGGGTACATTGTCTCTACATCGTCGAACGCATTCAGACGAGCGTCACTACCACTGCGAGGAACCAGGATGTAACGCGTCGTTCAAGCAGTCAGTGCATCTCACAGATCATCGTTCAACGCACACTGGCGAGCGGCCTTATCACTGCACGGAACCTGGATGCAATGCTGCATTTGGGGTGCGGGCAAATCTCGTCTCTCATCGTCGAACTCATTCTGGCGAGCGGCCCTATCGCTGCATGGCGCCAGGGTGTTGTGCAGCGTTTAAGCGGTCGCAGCACCTCACCCGGCATAGTCGAACCCATGCCGTTTAGTTGCTATTCAACGGCAAGTATCATGTGGGGATTCCGATTGTCCCCTCGAATCACGACTCTTTCGGAACAACCTGAACCGCAGCATCCACCTGAACTTTCACAGCCCCCTGCTTCTGCGCCCGCCAACTCGCCGGCGGCATACCAAACTGGCTGATAAACCACCGCGTAAACGAACTCGCCATCGAATAGCCAAGCATGTCGGCAATCCGGCTCAGCGGATAATTCGGATTATCCAGATAACGCAGCACCAGGTCGCGGCGCACGTCGTTGATCACGTCGTTGAACGCACAGCCATCGTCCTTGAGGCGGCGTTGCAGGGTGCGCACGTTCATGCCCTGGCTCTGGGCGACCTGCTCGATGGTGGCGCGCCCCATGGGCAGCAGCAGGTAGATGGCCTTGCGCACCTCGAACAGCATCGAGGCACCTTCGTGGTTCTGCAGCGAGTCGAGGTAGCTCTGGGCGTAGCGGGCCATGGCCGGGTCGGCGTTGGGGTTGGTCACGTCGAGGCTGACGTCAGGGCAGACGATGCCGTTGAATTCGCTGCCGAACTCCAGGTTGCAGCCGAACAGCCGGCGGTGCAGGTGCAGGTTGTCCGGTGGCTGGTGCATGAAGTTGACACTGTAGGGGTGCCAGTGTGAGCCCAGCAAGGCCGAGCACAGCCGGAACATCACGCCGATGGCCAGTTCCGTGGCCTGGCGGCTGGGCATCGGCGATTCGGTGACCACCTCTTCGCGAATGATCACCATCTTGCCGGCCTCTTCAATGAAGATCGCCAGCGAGTCGTTCATCAGGTGCCGGTAATCCACCACGACCTGCAAGGCATCGCGCAGGGTGCGCTGGTGGCTGAGCAGCAGGCTGACCACGCCGAAGTCCGAGAGCTGGCGCGACTCGGCCATGCTCAGGCCGAAGGTCTGGCAGCCGCTGGCGGTGGCCGAGTCTTCCAGCAAGCGGACGGCGGCATCGATCTGGATACGGTGTTCAGGGGCTTGCAGTTGGGCCCTGCTCAGGCCGACAGCGGCCAGTACGTCGCGCGGGTTGAAACCCAGGTACTGGGTGACCTCCAGGTAGTTGGTCAAGACGGCGGCGCGAACAAGCTTGGTCATGCAAAGTCTTCCCTGGGCCGATGGCGGTTGGCGTGAGCGTGGCGACTATATCCAGCGTATCAACAGTTGAACAGTTGTCATGTCGTTGATGGATTTCATGCTGTCCGGTCACCAGTCCTCTACGCTGCATGGAGCCATCAGCGCTCATCCGTTGATTACAGTGACCTTGCGCCAACCTGCGGAATTTTTCGACCAGCGGTCGCGTTGTCCTGGTGTCCTACAATTTGTCATCAAAAGAAAAGTGCCTGACGTCCAATGTAAAGCGCTTCGGGTGGGCGCTCTTTAATGTCGACCCTACAAAAAGCCTCTGGCGAAAACAGCCAGTCGAGTTATCGAGAAAGCGAAGGTGCTGACCGTGGACAAACTGCAAACTGCCGCCACCATTCTGATCGTTCCGGGTCTGCGCGAGCACGTGGCCGAACATTGGCAAACATTGCTTGCCGCCAGGTTGAGCAACGTGCGCAGTGTTGCGCCGCTGGAGACCGACAAACTCGATTGCATGGCCCGTGTGCGGGCGATTCAACACGAACTCGAACAGATCGACGGCCCCGTGATTCTGGTGGCCCACAGCGCCGGCGTGCTGATGGTCGCGCACTGGGCGGCGCACTACAGCCGTCCGATCAAGGGTGCCTTGCTGGCCGCGCCACCGGACCTCGATGCGGTCTGGCCGTCAAACTATCCATCGTCCGAAACCCTGCGTAACCAGGGCTGGAATCCTCTGCCACAAGGCCCACTGCCATTTCGCAGCATCGTGGCCGGCAGCACCAACGATCACTTGGCCAGTCTTCCTGCGGTCACCCGCATGGCAGAAGGCTGGGGCGCCGAATTGCTCAATCTGGGCGATGTCGGTCATCTCAATCCGGCCGCAGGATTTGGCCACTGGCAGCAAGCTGAAGCACTCATCCTGGAGCTGGATCGCTAGTACAAGGAGCTGGACTGGCAGTACGCCAACCGGCATTTGCCCTCATTCCTTAAACGCAAACCCGAAGAGGTTTGTGCGAGGGCGGCTGCGCTTAAAACAAAGACAAAAAGGCGGAGACAACGCAATGCACAACAATAAGAGTCACGGCTTCACCGCTCCACGCTGCACCTTGCTGGCCTCAGCCATTCTTGCGGCAACCGTACCGGTGGCCCATGCGGCCGAGATCGAGACGGGGAATCCGGACTGGAACGTACGCGTGGATAACACCATCAAGTACAACTACGGCGTGCGCACCGAAAGTGCCGACAAACGCATGTTGGCAACGCCGAACAACAACGACGGCGACTACAACTTCCGCAAGGCCGGTACCAACATTACCAACCGTATCGACCTGTTGACCGAAATGGACGTGGTCTACAAGAACGCCATGGGCTTTCGCGTCAGCGCCGCCAGCTGGTACGACAAGGCCTATGACAACACCGGTTCCAATTCCAACCCGTTCGTCAACGGCAACGATGCGCGTTCGGGCCTGATTGCCAACGACCCACGCCTGGCCGGGGTCACCCGTGACAACGTCGGCAATGGCAGCCCGCACCTGAGCAACTATGCCCAGCGTTACTACAGCGGTCCTTCGGGCGAGATCCTCGACGCCTTCGTGTTCTACAGCACCGAAGTGGGCGAGGAGTCGATGTTCAGCGCCAAGGCCGGTCAGCACAACGTGTTCTGGGGCGAGACCATTCTCAACCCGGTGCACTCGGTCAGCTACGGCCAGTCCGGCCTCGACCTGGCCAAGCTTGCCGCGTCGCCAGGTACCGAGGCCAAGGAACTGTTCGTTCCGCGTAACCAGTTGTCGATGTCGTTCACTGTCAATCCCGAGCTGACCGTGGGTGCCCAGTATTTCCTCAATTGGGATGCCGCGCGTCTGCCGGAAGCGGGTACCTATTACGGTGGTTCCGACCTGGTCGGCTTCGGCGCGCAATCGTTCCTGTTGGGCAACACCAACGGCGTGGTACCGGGCAGCCCGCTGGGTTGTGGCCTGGCGCCGTGCAACGCCTTGACCAATGTGCGTCGTGGCAAGGACCTGACGCCGCATGACAGCGGCGACTGGGGCATCATGGCCAAATGGTCGCCGGCCTGGCTGGATGGCACCCTCGGCGTTTACTACCGCGAAACCTCGGAAATCCTGCCGCAAGCCTGGCTGGACGCCAGGGGCATTACCTCGGCCAATCCGAACGGCACCCGTCCGGCAGGGCAAGTGCCTGCGGTGATCAACACCCTCAATTCGCTGGACACCGCCACCTATCAACTGGCCTATGCCGACAACATCAAGATCCTTGGCCTGAGCTTGTCCAAGGACGTGGGTGGAATCAGCGTGGGTTCGGATCTGAACGTCCGTCACAACATGCCGCTGGCCAGTATCCCGGCCATCGTCAGTACCCGCAGCCCGCTGGGCCTGGGTCAAGGTCTTGGTCTGTTGCCTGCACGTACGGACGCCACCGGTGTGGTCTATGACACCCCGAGTCGTGGCGACAGCATGAGCGCCACCGGCGACACCCTGCACTGGACGCTCAACGGTCTGATGACCCTGCCGAAAACGCCGGTGTTCGACCAGGCCACTGTGCTTGCCGAGCTGTACTACAGCAACCTGCTCAAGCTCGATAGCAAGAACGAAGCGCTCTACAAGGGCAAGGGCAGCTATCGCGGCATCGACGCGCCGACCCGTGACAACTGGGGTCTGGCCGTCAACTTCACACCGACCTGGTACCAGGTATTCCCGGGTGTCGACCTCAACGCGCCGATGTCGGTCAACGTCGGTCTCGACGGTGTGTCGCCGGTCTCCGGTGGCGGTGCCAAGGACACCGGCAACTATGCCGTGGGCGTCGGTGCCGTTGTGTACAACAAATACTTTGTCGACCTGAAGTACGTGGACTCTTTCGGCGAAACCGACAAGTGCAATAACAGTGGTGTGAGTACCGGCCCAACCGGCGGTGACGGCTCCACCCCGAACGCCTTTAGCGGCAACGAAAACTACGCCTGCTACGCCGGTGGCTACTCAGCCTTCTCCGGTGGTGGTGCCACGACTGAGGACCGTGGCGCGGTGTACCTGACGATGAAAACTACATTCTGATTCACCACTGATTTGCTCAATGCAAGCAGGAGAATAACAAGATGAAATTTGTAAAAACCGTGTTGGCCGCTTCGCTGGCCATGGTCTTCGCCGCTCAGGCACAGGCTGCTGTTTCAACTCAGGAAGCTGCCAAGCTGGGCACCAGCCTGACACAGGTAGGGGCTGAAAAATCCGGGAACGCTGATGGTTCCATTCCTGCCTACAACGGTGGCTTGACCACTGCGCCGGCCAGCTTCAAGGCCGGCGACAGCATGCGCCCGGATCCGTTTGCCAGTGAAAAGCCGGTACTGGTGATCGACGGCAAGAACGTCGATCAGTACAAGGGTCTGCTCACGGCGACCACGGTAGAACTGGCCAAGCGTTTCCCGACGTTCCGTGTCGACGTGTTCCCGACGCACCGCACCGTGTCGCTGCCTCAAGCGATTCTGGATAACGGCGTGAAGAACGCCAGCGGCGCCAAGTCCCTGGAAGGTGGCCTGGCCATCGACAACGTGCTGCCGGGCATTCCGTTCCCGATTCCGCAGTCGGGCAACGAAGCGATGTGGAACTTCCTGTTGCGCTACCAAGGCGTCAGCATCAGCTCCAAGTACGACTCCTGGAACGTTGACTCCGCCGGTGTGCCAAGCCTGGCGACCACCGGGCAAGCGAACATCTCCTACCCGATCTATGAAAACCTCTCGCAGCCGATCAGCAGCGCCGACGTGTACTACCAGATGAAGCTGGCGTACACCGGCCCAGCGCGCCGCGCCGGCGAGGCGATCATGCTCAAGGATGCCGCCAACCCGTTGCAGCAACCGCGTCGCGCCTGGCAGTACTTGCCGGGGCAGCGTCGGGTCAAGCTGGCGCCGAGCCTGGCCTACGACACGCCTAACCCGGGTACCGCCGGTGCGGGCACCTACGATGACGTGTTCGTGTTCAACGGTGCGCTGGATCGCTACGACTGGAAACTGGTCGGCAAGCAGGAAATGATCGTGCCGTACAACACCTACAAGCTGACCTACGTCCAGGATCCGAAGTCGCTGACCACCGCCAATCACCTGTCGCCTGACTTCGTACGCTGGGAAAAACACCGTGTATGGGTCGTTGAAGGCAACCTCAAGGCCGGTGCCCGTCACATCTACGCCAAGCGTCGCTTCTACCTCGACGAAGACAGCTGGACCGCTTTGGCCTCGGATCAATATGACGCCCGTGGTCAGCTCTATCGCGGTTCCTTCGCCTTCCTGAGCCAGAGCTATGACAAGCAGGTTCCGGACTCCACGCCGTTCATGATCTACGACCTGGTCGGTGGTTCGTACAACATCAACGGTGTAGTCGGCCCTTACGGCGGGATCAAGTACATCGAGCCGCTCTCCAAGGCCCAGTGGTCTTCGGAATCCCTGGCCGGCGCCGGTATTCGCTAAGCCAACCGCATTGTAGGAGCGAGCTTGCTCGCGATGGGCCAGAGGGCGACGCGGGCATCCAGACAGCACGCGTAATCGTTCTCGACCATCGCGAGCAAGCTCGCTCCTACTACGGCATGACCTGCAGGGCGCAAGGTTTGAACGTCTGGCACACGGATGTGTGCCAGACGCGGTTTTCCGAAGAGGACGCAGTATGTGTTCGTATAAAAATAATATGTTGCAGCTGGCCTTTGGCGTTGTGCTTTGCCTGTCGCAGGGCATCACCCAGGCGGCCGATTACGTCGATGTGCTGGACCTGCCCGCCAGGGTCAGTGCCTTGGCCATCAACAGCCCGTTGTCCGGCATGACCCGCGCCGGTGGGCGGGTGATTACCGTCGGCCAGCGTGGCCATATTCTGTTTTCCGATGATTCGGGAAACCACTGGCAACAGGCCGCCGTACCGGCCAGTGCCGACCTCACTGCAGTGAATTTTCCGACCGCCACCCAAGGCTGGGCGGTGGGCAATGACGGCGTGGTGCTGCACAGCAGCGACGCCGGCGCGACCTGGCACAAGCAACTCGACGGTCGTCAGATCGGCGCCTTGCTGGTCAAGCACTACACGGCGCTGGCCAGCGCCGAACCGGGCAATGAGCAATGGCCGCTGCTGGTCGCCGAGGGCCAGCGCCTGGCCGAGCAGGGCGCGGACAAACCGCTGCTCGACGTCTGGTTCGCCAACGACAAGACCGGCTATGTGGTCGGGGTATTCAACCTGATCCTGCGCACCGACGATGGTGGCCTGACCTGGACGCCGTATCAGGACCGTACCGACAACCCCCAGGGTTTCCACCTCAACGCCATCGCCTCCACCGGCGACGGTCTGTACATCGCTGGCGAGCAAGGCTTGCTGCTCAAGTGGGATGACAGCGCCCAACGTTTTGCCGCCGTGCCGACGCCTTATCAGGGCAGCTTTTTCGGTGTGCTCGGCAAGCCAGGCGAAGTGCTGATCTACGGCCTGCGCGGCAACGTGTTGCGCAGCACCGACGGCGGCCAGCGCTGGACTGCGCTGGACAGCGGCCTGCACGTCAGCATCACCGCCGGCCTGATCGATGCCCGTGGCAACTATCGCTTGTTCACCCAGGGCGGGCAGATGCTGGTCAGCCAAGGAACGGGCGCGCAGTTGCGTCTGAAGCCGCAACCGGCACCGACCCCGGTCGCCGGCGCCACCCAGTCCGCCGCTGGCGCCTTGGTGCTGGCCGGCAGCCGTGGTGCCCGGACACTGTCCGCCGACCCAGCCCTCGAACCCTAAGAGCGAGAACCCAGACATGGGCAATATCAAACAAGACGCCATGCCGGTGATCCGCGAACTGCGCGATTTCGACCAGCGCTCCGGCAACCTCCTCGAACGGTTGGTATTCAATTATCGCCCGCTGTTCATGCTGCTGATGGCGCTCGCCACCGTGGTGCTGGGCTTCATGGCGGTGACTCGCCTGGAGTTGCGCCCAAGCTTCGAAAAAATGATTCCGCAGAGCCAGCCGTACATCCAGAACTTCCTGGAAAACCGCGCTTCGCTGCGCGGTCTGGGCAACTCGGTGCGGGTGGTGGTGGAGAACACCCAGGGTGATATTTTCG
>NZ_JAHBDN010000123.1:0-8403 GCF_019956445.1 Pseudomonas sp. BF-R-19 | reverse complement strand
CACGATCATCCTGTGCATGTAGATGAAAGGTGTGTTTTCCCAGATCGATGGCGGCAATAGCTACTTTGCTCATGGCAATGATCTCCGATAAGCCCCCTGTGAAAGCTTAGTGGGCGATCACAGGGGGCGGCGGGGGTAGCCATTTCATTAGTGGACCGCGTTCGTCTGGACAACTTGGTCAATTGTGGGAGCGGGCTTGCTCCGGGCGGCGTTCCGACGAAGAACGATGACGCGGTCTAACTGAAAAAAACGCAGGCAAAAAAGAACCCGGTGCGACTTGCATCGCACCGGGTGTTTTTCCAGACGGTCACGGATCTTCGTGGGTCCCCGCGCCGTCTGTTGAACGCTGTTGGCTTACGCCCGTTCGAGCGCCAGTGCCACGCCCTGACCACCACCGATACACAGGGTGGCGAGGCCTTTCTTGGCATCACGCTTGAGCATTTCATGCAGCAGGGTCACCAGCACGCGACAACCCGAGGCACCGATCGGGTGACCGAGGGCAATGGCGCCGCCGTTGACGTTGACCTTGTTCAAGTCCCATTCCAGGTCCTTGGCCACCGCCAGGGATTGAGCGGCGAAGGCTTCGTTGGCTTCAACCAGCTCAAGCTGGTCGATGTTCCAGCCGGCCTTGTCCAGGCAGCGGCGAGTGGCCGACACTGGGCCAATGCCCATGATCGCCGGATCGACGCCTGCGTTGGCGTAGGCGGCGATTTTTGCAAGGACTGGCAGGCCCAGGGCCTTGGCCTTTTCGGCGCTCATCAGGATCACGGCCGCGGCACCGTCGTTCAGCGACGAAGCGTTGCCGGCGGTCACCGAGCCGTCCTTCTTGAAGGCTGGCTTGAGCTTGCCCAGGGATTCGGCGGTGGTGCCGGCCCGTGGCTGCTCGTCGGTGGCGAAGGACAGCGGATCGCCCTTGCGCTGCGGGATCAGGATCGGCGTGATTTCATCGACGAAACGCCCGGCTTCGATCGCGGCCACGGCTTTCTGCTGCGAGGCGGCGGCGAACGCGTCCTGCTGCTCGCGGCTCAGGCTGTACTTCTCGGCCAGGTTCTCGGCGGTGATGCCCATGTGGAAATCGTTGAACGCATCCCACAGGCCATCGCTGATCATGGTGTCGACGATTTGCCCGTTGCCCATGCGCAGGCCGGTGCGGGCACCGGGCATGACGTAGTTGGCCAGGCTCATGTTTTCCTGGCCCCCGGCGATGATCACCTCGGCGTCGCCGCAGCGAATCGCCTGGGCGCCCAGGTGCAGGGCTTTAAGACCCGAGCCGCAGACCTTGTTCAAAGTCATGGCCGGTACAGCGAAGGGCAGGCCGGCCTTGATCGCGGCTTGGCGCGCAGGGTTTTGCCCGGCGCCGGCGGTCAGCACCTGGCCCATGATCACTTCATCGACTTGCGCAGGATCCAGGCCGGTTTGCGCCAGCAGCTGACGGATCACCGCAGCGCCCAGGTCAACCGCAGACACATTGGCCAGGGATCCCTGGAAGCTGCCGATCGCGGTGCGCGTGGCGGCAACAATGACGACTTCTTGCATGGAATGATTCCTCACTGGGCAGCGAACTGCATTTCCGGCACGTGGTCCGGCACGATCAGTTTACCGGCAGTCTTGGCGACGATCTCTTCGACGCTGACGCCCGGTGCACGTTCTTTGAGAATGAACGCGCCGTTTTCGATTTCCAGGTAGGCCAGGTCGGTCAGCACACGCTTGATGCACCCGGCGCCGGTCAGTGGCAGGCTGCATTGGGACAACAGCTTGGACTCACCGTCCTTGGACGCGTGGGTCATGATGACGATGATGTTGTCGGCACCGGCAACCAGGTCCATCGCGCCGCCCATGCCCTTGACCAGTTTGCCGGGGATCATCCACGAGGCGATGTTGCCTTGCACGTCCACTTCAAAGGCGCCCAGCACGGTCAGGTCGACATGACCACCGCGGATCATCGCGAAGGACTCGGCGGAGGAGAAGATCGACGCGCCGGTCCGTGCGGTCACGGTTTGCTTGCCGGCGTTGATCATGTCGGCATCGATGGTTTCTTCGGTAGGAAACGGACCCATGCCCAGCAGGCCGTTTTCCGACTGCAGCATGACTTCCATGCCTTCGGGGATGTAGTTGGCGACCAGGGTCGGAATGCCGATGCCCAGGTTCACGTAGAAGCCGTCCTGCATTTCGCGGGCGACGCGTTGAGCCATTTGTTCGCGGGAAAGTGCCATTGTCGTAATTCCTTCATTCGGTCCGGGGGCAGGGGATCACTTACGCACGGTGCGCTGTTCGATGCGCTTCTCGAACGTGCCGCAGATGACCCGGTCGACGTAGATGCCAGGGGTGTGGATCTGCGCCGGGTCCAGCTCGCCGGGTTCAACGATTTCTTCGACTTCGACCACGGTGATCTTGCCGGCGGTGGCCGCCAGCGGGTTGAAGTTCTGCGCGGTGTGGCGATAGATCACGTTACCGAAATGGTCGGCTTTCCAGCCTTTGACGATGGCGAAGTCGCCGGTGATGGACTCTTCCATCAGGTACTTGCGGCCATGGAATTCGCGGACTTCCTTGCCTTCGGCGACTGGCGTGCCAACACCGGTGGCGGTGAAGAAGGCCGGGATGCCGGCACCGCCTGCGCGCATTTTTTCAGCGAGGGTGCCTTGCGGGGTCAGGGTGACTTCGATTTCGCCCTTGAGCAGTTGCTCTTCGAACAGCTTGTTTTCGCCGACGTAGGAGGCCACCACTTTGCTGATCTGGCGGTCGGTCAGCAGTACGCCGAGGCCGAAACCGTCGACGCCGCAGTTGTTGGAAACCACGGTGAGGTCGCGGGTGCCCTTGCGCTTGATCTCGTTGATCAGGTTTTCCGGGATCCCGCACAGGCCGAAGCCGCCAGCGATCACGGTCATGCCGTCTTCAAGACCTGCCAGAGCTTCCTCGTAGGAACTCACGCGCTTGTCGAAACCTGCCATATGCACCTCTTTTATTCTTTGTGGGCGGCTGGCTAGCCGAATGGAATGGAGTGTCTCGCTGCAAGATTCATTTGTTAAGTTGTTTTTTAGATCTGATTGATTGATAAAGCTCATTAAATCGCTGCTTTAATCTTGCAGCTTGAAGCTTGTAGCTTACAACTGGAGCGAAGCGACTATGACCGTCAAGCAGATCCGCGCCTTTCTGGCCGTGGCCCAGAGCCTGAGCTTTGCCGTGGCCTGCGAGCGCCTGCACCTGTCGCAATCGGCCCTGAGCCTGACCATCAAGGCGCTGGAGGAGGGCCTCGGCGGGCGCTTGTTCACCCGCACCACGCGCAACGTGGCGCTCACCGCCGAAGGCGAATCCCTGCTGCCGCTGGCGCGCCGGTTGATCGCCGACTGGGACAATGTCGAGGATGAAATGCGCCAACGCTTCACCCTGCAGCGCGGTCGCGTGACCCTGGCGGCGATGCCGTCGTTCGCCGGCAACCTGCTGCCGCCGATCCTCAAGACCTTCCGCGCCCGTTATCCGAATGTCAACGTGACGGTCAATGACGTGATCAACGAGCAGGTGCTGGAAATGGTCCGTGACCGCCAGGTGGAGCTTGGGGTGGCGTTCGAGCCGACCCAGAGCTCGTCGCTGCAATTCACGCCGTTGTACATCGACCGCTTCGTCGCCGTGGTGCCCCTGGATTCGGCGCTGGCCGAACTCGATGACATCGACTGGCAGACCCTGCTCAAGGAACCGTTCATTACCTTGCAGCGTCCGTCGACGGTGCGGGTGATGCTCGAAGAACACTTGCAGACCCGGGGCATGAAGCTGCCGGTGGAGTTTGAAAGCCATCAACTGGCGACAGTCGGGCGCATGGTCGCAAGCGGTTTGGGGGTGAGCGCGGTGCCGGCCTTGTGTGCCGGGCAGATGCGTGAACTGGGTGCGCGTTGCATTACCTTGCGCGACCCGGTGGTGGAGCGGGCGCTGGGGGTGTTGACGTTGCCTGGGGGAGAGCTGTCGGCGGCGGCGCAGGCGTTGTTTGATGTGCTGAAAGAGGAAAACCTTGGGCAACGTTTCTCCATGAACTGAGCACAGTCCCTTGTGGGAGCGGGCTTGCTCGCGAAGAGGCCGGCACATCCAATAGAGATATTGGCTGACCCACCGCTTTCGCGAGCAAGCCCGCTCCCACAGGGATCGGGTTTCGTCAGTTGCCAAGTAGCTTCGCCAATATCGGCAACAACCGCTCGCACGACCCCTCGATCTTCAAGTCCAGCATCTCATCGGCCCGGGTCTTGCCCAGGTTGATCGCAATCAACGGCTTGCCCTGATCCACCACCGCCCGGCACAAGCGAAACGCCGAATAGGCCATCAACGACGAGCCAACCACCAACAGCCCGGCAGCCTGTTCGACGGTCGCCATCGCCTTGGCCGCCGTGGCCTGTGCGACGTTCTCGCCAAAAAACACCACGTCCGGCTTCATCCGTTCCCCGGCGCAATGCGGGCAGCGGGGGACCTGGAAGCGTGCCTCGAAGGCCGGGTCGAGCAAGGTGTCGCCGTCCGGCGCCTGCACCGCATCGACGCCGGCCAGGTACGGGTTCTGTGTTTCCATCAGGTGCTGGATCGAATCGCGCTCGCTGTGCCGGCCGCAATCCAGGCACAACACCCGGTGCAGACTGCCGTGGAGTTCGATCACGTCACGGCTGCCGGCCTGGTCGTGCAGGGTGTCGACGTTCTGGGTGATCAACCCGCTGATCTGCCGCGTGCCTTGCAAACGGGCCAGGGTGTCGTGGGCCACGTTCGGCTGTGCCAGTCGCACCCGTGGCCAGCCGAGCATCGCCCGCGCCCAATAGCGCCGCCGGGACTCCGGGGCCGAGAGAAACTCCTGATACATCATCGGCTGCCGGCCCCGTCGCACGCCCTGGTTGTCGCGATAATCCGGGATGCCCGAGGGCGTGCTGATACCGGCACCGGTCAGCACGGCAAACGGCTGATCCGCCATGAGCTGATGGAGGCGATCGAGTTGGTCACGTGTCTGGCGGTCGAGCATGCCGGGAAACCTGTAGGAGCGAGCTTGCTCGCGATGGTCGTCAACGATAACACTGCAAGCCTGACACCCCGCGGCGTGATCGCGTTTATCGTCGGATCGCCGCCCGGACCAAGCTCGCTCCTACAGATGGTCGCGGGGGATTATTTACGCGCCTCCAGAATCAGGTTGAACGGCGTTTCCGTGGCCCGGCGGAAACGGGTGAATCCGGCCTCGCTGAACACCTTGCGCAACCGCGCTTCACCGGCCTGGGCACCGAGGCCGAGGCCGACTTCCTGGGACAGCGAGTTGGGCGTGCAGATGAAGGTCGATGCCGCGTAGAACAGGCGTCCGACCGGGTTGACGTTGTCGTCGAGCAGATCGTTGGCGTAGGGCTCGACCAGCAGCACCGTACCGTCGTCCTTCAGCGATTCATAGGCATGTTTGGCCGCACCCACCGGGTCGCCCATGTCGTGCAGGCAGTCGAAGTAGCAAATCAAGTCGTAGTCGCTGCCAGGGTAACTTTTTGCGGTGCCCTGGAAGAACCTGGCCCGGCTGGATACACCCCCTTCTTCGGCCCGTTGGGTGGCAACGGTAACGGACGGCGCGTGGTAGTCGAAACCGACGAAGCGCGAATCCGGAAACGCCTGGGCCATGATCACCGTCGAGGCACCATGGCCGCAGCCGATGTCCGCTACTTTGGCCCCGGCTTCCAGTTTGGCTACCACGTCGTCGAGGGCCGGCAACCATTCGGCGACCAGATGAGCTTTGTAGCCAGGGCGGAAGAAGCGTTCGGTGCCGCTGAACATGCACGGATGGTGATCGCCCCAGGGCAGGGCGCCGTCGCCGCGCATGGCTTTGACCAGTTTGTCCTTGTCATGGAAAAACGACGCGACCACGCCGATTCCGCCCGCCACATAAACCGGTGAGTCTTCGATTGCCAAAGCCATGGCCTGCTCTTCGGGGAGGCGGAACTGGCCGTCACGGTGTTCCATGTAGCCTGAGGCTGCGTGGGCGCTGAGCCATTCGCGCAGCAGGCGAGTGTTGCAGCCGGTTTTCTCGGCAAGGGTTTCGGGGGTGATTGGCTGACTGTCGGCCATCGCCCGATACAGGCCGAGTTCTTCGCCGAGGATGACGTTGGCGAGCATCGCCGCGCCGCCCATGTCATTCACCAGTTTGCCCATGAAATCGTTGAGTCTGGCCTCGTCCATCATGTGTGCTCCTTCAGCAGGATCACGGTCCAGGGGCATTGTCTGGCGAGGCGTTCGCCGCTGGGCGGTGGTCGTGGGAATGTACAGGGCCCCACGTGGGCCCTGTGTGCAGTAAGTTTAGTTCGGGCCCCGTACCGCGCGGTCTGGCGCGACGAAAGCTACATGTTCCTGACGGACACCGCTCCCACAGGGGATTTGTGCTGTGTATTGCACTGTATCTCACCGGCCTTTCGATACAGTCCCGCGCAACTTCAGGTCCCAGCCGAACACAGTCCAGATACACCCCTTCGATTAACTCTGTCTCATGGCGGGTACCGGCTCGCGTCCTTGAACATCTTATGAGATCGACACCATGCAGACCTCCACTCCCCCCGTAGCCAAGGCCAGCGCAGGCCTGGGCCTGCGTCGCGGTTTAATCAAAGACCTCCAGGCCGCACCGGCAGGCGATTTCGACTTTATGGAAGTCGCGCCGGAAAACTGGATTGGCATCGGCGGTGCCCATGGTGCGGCATTGCGCGCCCTGGCTGAACGCTATCCGTTGTCCTGTCACGGCTTGTCCCTGTCCCTGGGCGGGCCGTCGCCGCTGGACGTCGACTTTCTGCATGAGGTTCGCAGCTTTCTTGATCACTACAAGGTGCCGCTGTACAGCGAGCACCTGAGCTATTGCAGCGATGATGGTCACCTGTACGACCTGTTGCCGCTGCCGTTTACCGAGGAAGCGGTGCACCACGTCGCGGCGCGTATTCGTCAGGCCCAGGACATTCTCGGGCGGCGTCTGGCGGTGGAAAACGTTTCTTATTACGCTGCGCCCCGGCAAGACATGGACGAGGTAACCTTCACCAATGCCGTGCTGCGCGAGGCTGATTGCGACCTGTTGCTGGACGTCAATAACGTGTACGTCAATTCGATCAACCACGGCTTCGATCCTCAGGCGTTTCTCGCTGGCATCGATTCGGGCCGGGTGGTGGCGATGCACATTGCCGGGCATTTCGACGAGTCCGACACCTTGAAGATCGACACCCATGGCGCTTCGGTCAAACCGGCGGTGTGGTCGTTGCTGGCCCAGGCTTATGCCCGGTTCGGTGCGCAACCGACCTTGCTGGAGCGCGATTTCAACTTTCCGGCATTCGCTGAACTGGTGGCGGAATTGCAGATTATTCGCCGCCTGCAACAGGAGGTTTGAACCGTGGAGAAGTCGAGTCTTTTGCATCAACAAACCACCATGGGCCTGTACCTGCGCGACCCTGAACACAATGCGCCACCCACCGAGATGGACCCGGCGCGGGCACGGGTTTACTGCGATCTGGTGTTCGCCAACCTGTCTTCGCTGCTCAGTGGCACCTTTCCGGTGCTGGTGAGGATTCTGGGGGATGAACGCTGGCGTTCGCTGGTGCGGATCTTTTTGCGGGACTACCGCGCCCGCACGCCGAAATTTGGTGAGATTGCTGAGGAGTTTGTCGGGTTTCTCGCGGCCGGGCCTCGGGCGTTGAGTGATGGGCCTTGGCCGCCGTTCATGGTCGAGTTGGCGCATTACGAGTGGGTGGAAATGGCGCTGCAGCAGTCTGATGCCGAGCCTCTGGTTGGTGGTGATGTCGCGTTGCTGCTGGATCGGACCTTGCAGGTGTCGCCGCTGGCCTGGGCGTTGGCGTATGCCTGGCCGGTGCAATTGCTGGGAGCGGATTACCAGCCTGATATGGCGCCTGCGCAACCGACATTGCTGTTGGTGCGGCGGGCGGAGGACTGGAGTGTGAGGTTTTCCGAATTGAGTCCGTTGGCGTGGCGGTTGTTGCAGAGGATTGGCGAGTTTCCCGAGTTGACCGGGCGTGAGCAGTTGCAAGGATTGGCGGTGGAGGCGGGGCAGGTTGGCTCTTCGGCGTTTTTCGAGGGTGGTCTGGGGTTGTTGCGGCAGATGCATGGGGAGGGGGTTGTTGGGGTTGGTTGATCTTCTTTGACCTTGGCGGTCTTTGGGCCGAGCAGGTTCTTGGTTGATTGAGTACATATCCGTTTCTGCGGTAGCGGCGGCTGGCGGTTTCGCCCTTACGGCGAGTCACTTTTTTTACAAGCGCCTAAAAAAAGTAACCCAAAAAACGCTCGCCCCGAACGTCCGGCCCCTCGCTAAGGCTCGGGGTTCCTTCGCTCCGGCATTCATCCGGGGGCATCGCCTCCGGTCGGCTTCGCTCGACCTCCTCTCGATGTGTTCGGCTGCGCCGAACGGCGCTGCGCGCCTGCCCC
>NZ_JAHBDN010000122.1:0-8643 GCF_019956445.1 Pseudomonas sp. BF-R-19 | reverse complement strand
CGTTCAAGGCCAAGACCATCATCGTCAACAAGCGCTCGATGGCCAGCGGCTACGCCGGCCTGGACAACGAACTGTTCTACCTGGACAAAACCATGATGGTGTTCGGCGACGCTAAAAAGGTCATCGAGGACATGGTCAAAGCCGTCGAGTAAAACCTGCCTCAGCGCAACACTAAAATGAAGCGCCCCCCCTATCCTGCGAACGTTACGCTTTCGCAGGATAGGGGTGAAGATTTATAGACGAACGCTGGCAAAAGTTGACTCGTTACGTGCCTGGCTCAAAGCTGATATCGAACCGGCCAACGGCGAGAGCACCAATGCTTGCGGCAGCGGTATCATCGCCACCTGCTGCGCGGTATTGGAACCGACGCGCTCGTCACGCGGCGGAATGCCGAAGTATTCGCGGTAGCACTTGGAGAAGTGCGGCGTGGACACGAAGCCACAGATCGAAGCCACTTCGATGATTGACATCGGTGTTTGCTTGAGCAACTGGCGCGCACGGACCAGACGCAGTTTCAGGTAGTAACGCGACGGCGAGCAGTGCAGGTACTTCTGGAACAGCCGCTCCAGCTGACGACGGGACACGTCGACATACACCGCCAGTTCGTCCAGGTCGATCGGCTCTTCGAGGTTGGCCTCCATCAGCGCGACGATTTCCTGCAACTTCGGTTGATTGGTGCCGAGCATGTGCTTGAGCGGCACGCGCTGGTGATCCTGCTCGTTGCGGATGCGCTCGTAGACGAACATTTCCGAAATGGCCGCCGACAGCTCACGCCCGTGATCGCGGCTGATCAGGTGCAGCATCATGTCCAGCGGCGCGGTGCCTCCGGAGCTGGTGAAGCGGTTACGGTCGAGGGTGAACAAACGGGTACTCATTACGATCCGCGGGAAAGCTTCCTGCATCGCCGCCAGGCACTCCCAGTGCACGCTGCAATCGAAACCATCGAGCAGTCCGGCGCAAGCCAGGGCCCAGCTGCCGGTGCAGACCGCACCGAGGCGGCAGGCCTTGCGGGCCTGGCTTTGCAACCAGGATACGTGCTCACGGGTAACGGTGCGCTGGATGCCGACGCCACCGCAAACGATGATCGTGTCCATTGGCGGGGCTTTGTGCATGGAGGCGTCAGGGGTGATTTGCAGGCCATCACTGGCCCAGACCTGGCCGCCATCGACGGTGAGGGTGGTCCAGCGATACAGCTCGCGACCGGACAACTGGTTGGCCATCCGCAGCGGTTCTACAGCGGACGCCAGAGAAATCAGCGTGAAATTGTCCAGCAGCAGAAAGCCGATGGATTGAGGCGCACGGTTCTGGGGTTGGGCCCCGGAGTTGAACGTCGTCATCGCGGTATCTCCTCACACAAAGCGGGTGAATGGCCTCAGGCAAAGGCTCTTTTTATTCTCCCATCCAAAAGTTGGTGGGTTTATTCCTATTCAATCTGCAAAGGTCATACCCAATTACATAACTTTGAGTGGATCCAAAAACGACATCACCCAATGTCTCTATGCTGAGGGTTTGCAGGGCGGGAGCCATAAGGAAAACGCTTGAGTTTGCGCCTGTGTTCATCAATGTTGTGCACTTTCGTAGCATATACGCGAGAGATGCCTATAAACGACAACTTACTTGTCACCGACATCCACATGTCGGTTTTTGAATAAAGTAACAACCAATGCCCCGATTTGGGCTGACACAAGGAACCTTTAAGGCCCACCCTCCCACAACTCAGCAGCCACCTGCGAGCATTGCTACGTCCAGTAATCGACCTGATGATTCCAGCCGCTCGACAGAAGTCGCAATTCAATCCCGAGTAATCTTGTCATTTGCCAAGGCTTAGGGCAGGTTCGATACCACTGACATCTCTGCCAAAGGAGTCACCCCATGTCAAAGCTATATCCCAGTATTGATCCCGAGGGGCTGGTCGAGTACTCAGTGGTCTACACCGACCGCTCGCTCAACCACATGTCGCAGTCATTTCAAGGCGTGATGAAGAACATTTCCAGGACCCTGAAACAGGTCTACAACGCCCAGGCTGTTGCTGTGGTCCCGGGCAGCGGCACATTCGGCATGGAAGCGGTGGCGCGACAGTTTGCCACCGACCAGCAATGCCTGGTGATACGCAACGGCTGGTTCAGTTATCGCTGGAGCCAGATCCTTGAGATGGGCAACATCCCGGCGGCCACCACGGTGCTGAAAGCCCGGCCGGTCGACACGGGTCGCCAGGCTGCCTACGCCCCACCCCCTCTGGACGAAGTGCTGGCAGCCATTCAGGCTTCGAGGCCGCAGATTGTCTTCGCCCCCCACGTTGAAACCTCATCAGGGATTATCCTGCCCGACGAGTACCTGCGGGCCGTCGGCGACGCCGTGCATGCGGTGGGTGGCCTGTTCGTGCTGGACTGCATCGCCTCAGGCACGCTTTGGGTTGATATGCACAAATGCGCAGTCGACCTGCTGATCAGCGCACCGCAGAAAGGCTGGAGCGCCTCCCCTTGCTGCGCCCTGGTGATGCTCAGTTCTTTGGCCCTCGAGCGCATCGAACAGACGCATAGCAGCAGCTTCGCCTGCGACCTGAAAAAGTGGCTTCAGATCATGCAGGCCTACGAACAGGGCGGACATGCCTACCATGCGACCATGCCCAGCGATTCCCTCGCGCGATTTAACGAAGTGATGAAAGAGACACAAGCCTACGGTTTCGACAAGGTCCGCGGCGAACAACAGGCTCTGGGCGATCGGGTGCGCGCAATGTTGACCGGCAAAGGCATCAAAAGCGTGGCCGCAGCCGGCTTTCAGGCCCCTGGCGTAGTGGTGAGCTACACCGATGATGCCGACATCAAGAGCGGCAAGAAATTTGCCAACCACGGCCTACAGATCGCCGCCGGAGTGCCGTTGCAATGCGACGAGCCGGCCGACTTCCAGACCTTCCGCATCGGTCTGTTCGGACTCGAAAAGCTGCACAATATCGAGCGCACGGTCAGCACCCTCGAGCAGGCACTGGACGAGGTGATGGTTAACTAAGCCCTCATCTTGCCCGCGGCACATAACGAACTTGTGAATTCCAGGAAGGCATCCTGCCCTGGGCACTGCCGGCCCATGGCGCTGATCTTCGACGAATATGACGCGGGTCGCCCGGACGTCATGTTAGAACCATAAGGGAAAGCCCGTGCACGCGTCTTACTGACACGTGTGCCCTTCAGCGCTATCAGAAAAGGTTTCCAACGAAGCCTTTCACGGGGCGTGATGATCGGCGGCTGTATGACTTGGATCGACCCAGGCCGTGTGAAAACGCCAGTGATTGTCTAACCTTCTGATCGTCTAGATCGTATCGGGGGCGATCATGAAGCGATTCATTGAGGGTGAGACTCGGACGCAGGTGATGCTGCTGCCGGAGTGCCTGGACGACTACGTAACCGAAGAAAATCCAGTCCGAGTGGTCGACGTTTTCGTCGATGAACTCGACTGGGTGCACTTGGGTTTGAAGGCGTTGATCCTGCTGCAACGGGTCGTCCGGCCTACCATCCTGCGATCTTGCTGAAGATCAATATCTACGGCTATCTCAATCGGATTCAGTCCACCCGCCGGCTTGAGCGTGAGGCCCAGCGTAACGTCGAGTTGATGTGGCTGACGGGGCGTTTGGCTCCAGATTTCAAAACCATCGCCGACTTTCGCAAGGACAACGGCAAGGCTATTCGCAGTGTCTGCCGGCAGACGGGTAAGGAGCGCCGTGTGAAGCGCTGGGAACATGAGGCGGTAATCGACGCAATGCAGGCTCGGCTGGAGCATGACCCGGGGAAGATGAGGGTTCGCCGCCAGACTGTTGAGCATCCTTTTGGAACGCTCAAATATTGGATGGGAGCCACCCACTTCCTGACCAAAACACTTCCGCGGGTAAGTACCGAAATGAGCCTTCATGTGCTCGCCTACAACCTCAAACGAATGATGAGCATCTTCGGCATCGCAGGACTGCTTGAAGCGATCAGGGCATGAATCCAGCTGCTTGCTCGCCCGTTAGTAGCCGTTTGGGCCGCTGACGCGGCCCAAACGGTATTACGAACGTCTATGTAGCTGACTTAGGTAATTCGCGCTTCCGCCCGCTGATTCCACAAGCAAGCCTCGCGATTCTCGGTTTTCGACGTATTTAGCGCGTTTTCACCCAGCCTGGGTCGAGAGCGGCGCTCCGAGATCGCCCGTCTTGGCCCCGTCGACTTGGACTTAAACATTGTCTGAGTTCCCCCACTCGGCAACCCAACTTCCAGGGCAACATGCCAATAGAGCCATGCCCGCCACTCCATATAACCCTCAAAGTAACCTTTAAATGGCAGAATCTCCTTAACTTGATCGTTTCGGAGACCACCATGCTTCGCGCATTTGAACAAAGACTCGACCCCTTCCCGCCCGACGAGATACCACCGCCACCCGAAGGCCTGGCTCGGTTCCTTTGGGCGTGCACACGAGGCGCCCGCGGCTATATTCTTGCGTTTGCGCTGCTCAGTGCCGGAGTGTCGATCTACGAAGCCTGGCTGTTTTCTTTCCTCGGTCAGGTCGTGGATCTGCTCTCGACCTGGCAGGCCGGTGGTGATGCGGCTGCGCAGGAGAGTCGCGTGTTGTGGGGCATGGGTATCGTAATGCTTACCAGCATCGGGCTGGTGGCGTTGCGTACCATGGTGCAGCACCAGATATTGGCGATCAATCTGCCGTTGCGGCTGCGTTGGGACTTCCACCGCCTGATGCTCCGGCAAAGCCTTTCGTTCTTTTCCGATGAGTTCTCCGGCCGGGTCACCACCAAGGTGATGCAGACTGCGCTGGCCGTGCGCGACGTGCTGTTTACCCTTATCGAGATCGCACCCGGAATCGGGGTGTATTTCATCGCGATCATCGCACTGGCCGGCGGCTTCGCACTGAAGCTGATGCTGCCCTTCGTTGCCTGGATCGTGTTGTTCGGGCTGGCCATGCTCTACTTCGTCCCCCGCTTGGGGAAAGTCGGACAGGAACAAGCCCATGCGCGGTCGTCGATGACCGGACGTATCTCAGACGCCTACACCAACATCACGACAGTGAAACTGTTCTCCCATTCCAATCGTGAAGCGCACTTCGCGCGCGCGGCCATGGAGGATTTCAAGCAGACCGGCTTCCGCCAGATGCGCCTGGTCAGCCAATTCGAGATCGTCAACCAAGCGTTGGTGGTAGCGTTGATCATGGCAGCAGGCGGTTATGCGCTTTGGCTGTGGCACCTGGGCGAAGTCGGCACAGGTGCCGTGGCGGCGATTACCGCCATGGCGTTGCGTATCAACGGCATGTCGCACTGGATCATGTGGCAAATGACCTCGCTGTTCGAGGGCATCGGCACCGTGCAGGATGGCATGGCAACCCTTACCCGTGGCCCAAAGGTTCAGGATGCGCCGGACGCGGGAGTCCTGGTGACCTCCGGCGGAGCGGTAACCTTCGACAACGTGAGCTTCAACTACAATGGCGAACGCCAAGTGCTCGATGGCCTGAGCCTGAACATTCGTCCGGGCGAAAAAATCGGCCTGGTGGGCCGCTCCGGCGCGGGCAAATCCACGCTCATCAACTTGCTGCTGCGCTTCTATGACGTCGACAGCGGGCAGATTCGCATTGACGGGCAAGACATTGCGCACGTGACGCAAGACAGCCTGCGCAGCGCCATCGGCATGGTCACCCAGGATACTTCCCTGCTGCACCGTTCCATTCGCGACAACATCGCCTACGGCCGACCCGATGCAAGTGACACACAAATCCGCAGTGCCGCGGCCAATGCCCAGGCCGATGAGTTCATCAACCAACTGAGCGACCGGCAAGGGCACACCGGCTACGACACTTTGGTGGGCGAGCGCGGCATCAAGCTTTCGGGCGGCCAGCGCCAGCGCGTCGCGATTGCCCGAGTGATGCTCAAGAACGCCCCGATCCTGCTACTTGACGAGGCTACCAGTGCGCTGGATTCGGAAGTCGAAGTGGCCATTCAGGAAAGCCTCGATGAAATGATGGAGGGAAAAACCGTAATCGCCATCGCCCATCGGCTGTCCACGATTGCGGCGATGGATCGACTTATTGTCATGGACGATGGACGCATCATCGAACAGGGCACCCACACCGAATTGCTCGCCAGGAACGGCATCTATGCGCGGCTGTGGCACCATCAGAGTGGCGGGTTCCTGGGTGAGGATCGGGGGGTGACCGAGGTTATGGATCAGGTATGAGCGTGAACGGCCGGGGATGATCTCCAGGCCGCTGCCTTGGGTCGTTTTCGGCCCTTCGCGACAGGCAACAATCGGCCCAGAGTGTGTAAAAACGTCAGATTGGGTTTTCTATATCGACGCTAGGAGACCGTGCTCACGTTTCGCAAACTGATCAAGGTCACGACACTTCCAGGAACAGTTAAAACGGCTCAGCAGCCTCTTAAAGCCCTTTGGATGGGTTAAAAAAAGACCGGTTTTTACACCGTTAACGCTTTCATCAAACCAGTGGTTCCGATGATTTTCATGACCCGTTTCAAGTTGTAGGCGAGTACATTCAAGCTCATCTCCGCACTCACCCCGTTAAGCTTTCGGGTCAGGAAGTGCGTCGCACCCATCCATTGCTTGAGCGTCCCGAAGGGATGCTCAACCGTCCGTTTTCGGATCCGCATCATGTCCGGCGCGTTGGTCAGTCGGGCCTGCATTTCCTCTAATACGGCTTCATGCTCCCAGCGTCGAACTCGTCGTTCCGTACTCGG
The DNA here is from genome assembly GCF_019956445.1 of Pseudomonas sp. BF-R-19. NCBI lineage: Bacteria > Pseudomonadati > Pseudomonadota > Gammaproteobacteria > Pseudomonadales > Pseudomonadaceae > Pseudomonas > Pseudomonas sp. BF-R-19. The sequence goes on along the minus strand of NZ_JAHBDN010000122.1, from coordinate 1,925 downwards.
TGTGCACTGCGATTTCAAGGCGCAGCCCGGCATTTCGAACTCCAGTAACGGTGTAACTTCAGGCCTTTTTCAACGTTGGTATAGCGCCAGATCAGCGCCTCTCCAGCCGGACAAATGTATTCGTTTTTCGCTGTGTCATAGATGAAGGCATCGTTATTGAAACGTCCGTCTGCTTTGGCTCCAGAGGTCATTGGCTTGGGCACATAGGCGGTGATGTTAGCATCGTGACAAGCCAGGATTTCTTCGCTTTTGAAGTAACCTCGGTCAGCCACTACGGACAACGTTTCCGACGCCATCGCTTCGCGGGCCTGCTTGGCCATCGAGCTGAGTTGATCGCGGTCGGAACCGACGTTGGTAACCTCATGCGCAACGATCAAATGGTGCTGGGTATCGACCGCTGTCTGCACGTTGTAACCGACGATTCCAGTGCCGCGAGTCATCATGGAGCGGGCGTCTGGATCGGTCAGTGAGACCTGTTTATCCGGCGATTCGTTGAGCTGAGTTTCAATGACCTGTAACTCTTTCATCTGAGCTTTGAGCTTGTCGATTTTCTCTTGCAGACGAGTAGCCTTGGGCTGTGCGATCGAGGGTTCTTGCCGATCGGCTTCGTCGAGCGCAGCCAGATACCGATTGATACTCGATTCAATTTCTTCCATTCGCCGCTTCAGTTTGGCGCTGGTGAAATTGCGGTCGCGGTTGTTGACGGCCTTGAATTTACTGCCGTCGATGGCAACCAGATTTTCTCCGAATAATCCCAGCTGCTGGCACAGCACCACGAACTGGCGGCAGACGCCTCGGATGGCCTTGCTGTTGTCTTTTCGGAAGTTGGCGATGGTCTTGAAATCGGGCATCAAGCGGCCGGTCAGCCACATCAATTCGACGTTACGCTGGGCTTCTCGCTCCAGGCGCCGGCTCGACTGAATACGGTTGAGATAGCCGTATATATAGATCTTCAGCAGGATTTCAGGGTGGTAAGCAGGCCGGCCTGTGTCAGCTGGAATAGCGCCATCAAAACCCAAGGAGACCAGGTCAAGTTCGTCAACGAAGACATCGACTACGCGCACCGGATTGGTATCGCTGACGTAATCGTCGAGGCTCTCGGGAAGTAAGGTGCCTTGACCTCGATGTTCACCTTGAATAAAGCGCTTCATGGGCGATCCTTGCGATGAAATCCTCAGAAATCATAGCAAGGGTTTGCGGAGGCGTTTTTACACACTCTGGGCCACTAGCGGACGTAACCATGATGCCTCGATATTCTGTGTGACCGATCGACGAAGGACACCCACGCACATGGAAATTGCACCACGATTCATCATTCATGAAACCGATCATTGGATACTCAATCATCACATGTCATCTGCGCTCCCTGGTTATTTGATGCTGGGTTCGCGGACTCACGCCAACTCGCTGGCCGACCTTCCGGGTTGTGCCTTGGCAGAGTTGGGTGGCCTGCTCGCAGCAGTTCAGAAAGCCATTGAATCGCGACTAAAGCCGAAGTGGATCTACATCAGTCGATTCGGCCATGTTCCTGGCTATCCCATTCATTTCCATTTCATCCCTGTGTATCACTGGGTCGAAGAACTGTTCTGGAAGGATGCGAGATACAGACTCTTGGAGACCTTCGCTACAGCTGAAAACGCTCAATCACTGACTGACGGAGCAGAACTGACACTGTTCATCTGGCGCGAATTTGGGGAGAGCCCGGAGCCACCAGCCACCCAAGGACCTTCCATCAACCAAGTCATTAATGATTTTCGCGGATCATTCAAACAGGACGACAAGTCTGCCCGCTTCGGGTCCAGGCTGTGTGAAAACGCACTGAGTACGTCGATAACGGAGAGTTGCGTGCGTTGCCTGCGAAACAGCAGACGGAAGCGCGAATTACCTTAGTCAGCTACATAGGTGTTCGTAAATGCGATTTGGGC
>NZ_JAHBDN010000121.1:0-9317 GCF_019956445.1 Pseudomonas sp. BF-R-19 | reverse complement strand
CAAGCACTCAGGCAGCAACGTGACTTGCGTCCGAGCCTCACCTTCAATGAATCGCTTCATGATCGCCCCCAATACGATCTAGACGATCAGAAGGTTAGACAAACACTGGCGTTTTCACACAGCCTGGGTCGATTTCTGCCAATCGCCACTGTCAGCTTTGGGTCGACCTCTGCCGGTCATAATCTAGGGACGTACTGGTCAAATTCGGTCCAAAGGACTGTCAGGTCGAATCCAAATAGCTGGGTATATCTGGGAAAGGCAACGGCGAGATGAGCTAGGCTTCCGGCATCATTACTCAAGGACGACCGTCATGCCCGATAACTCAGATTGTAAGATCGCCACTGCGGACGCTCTGACATTGCTCCTCCACAACCAGCACGCCCTATGTGCAGCGATAGAAGAAATAACCAAGTGGCTGTCAGAAAATGGGGTAGGCAGTGTCGCCGCTAATGCGATATCGGCAATGGAAACGCTGGACACAAATGCTCAGGCCATCACAGATTCCATTATGAGGGTACGCCAGTCTTAGATCACTCAGTGAGGTCCAGGGCTGCCTTCTGATTTGAATGGCCCCCTGACTTTGTAGACACAACTGAATGGTAGGGGGACGGATAGCGACGGTCTGGCACGACCGTCGCAGTGAATGGTCAGACCTCCGTCTGCTCCGCCATTTCCAAGGCATCATCGACTTCGATTCCCAAGTACCTGACAGTGCTTTCAAGCTTCGTATGACCAAGCAGAAGTTGGACCGCTCTCAGGTTCTTCGTCCTGCGATAAATCAACGAAGCCTTGGTTCTCCGTAGCGTGTGAGTACCATACATGGTTGGGTCAAGACCAATGGTTGTCACCCACGCTTTGACTATTCGAGCGTATTGCCTGGTGGATAAATGCTCTGAAGCGTGCAACCGGCTCGGGAACAAGAAATCCTCACTGCGGAGACGCGCCTGGCGCATCCACGCTTCCAGAACCGTTCGGGTCTGTTCAGTGATTTCAAATTGCACTGGGTGTTGAGTTTTCTGCTGCATCACGATGGCCCGTGACGATACATGCTCCCCATGGGCAATGTCTCGGACCCGCAATTTGGTTAAGTCACAGGCACGCAGCTTGCTATCGATGGCCAAGTTGAACAGCGCCAAGTCCCGGGTCTTATCCGCAAGCTGAAGTCTTACGCGGATAGCCCAGATATCTCTGACTCGGAGCGGGGCTTTCTGACCGACAAGCTTTCCCTTGTTCCAAGGCTGATGGCGGTATCTAGCAACAGTGTTCATGGCTCGTCCTCCACGTTGAGGGAAGACAAGGGTGGATCAGTCACAATGGCTGGTGGTCGCTATCAGACCTATAGCTGCCTGTCAGCAAAGGCATAAATCGACCCATAGCTGCCGGTCAAACATTGTCAATGTCGTAAACTTTCGTGGTTGTGAACGAAAGTTATGTGACGTAATCCAAAGTTCTCCAGCGCGTGAAAGACTATCGTGCGTTCAATGCCAACTTCACCTCTTCGGAAAATAGGAGAATGCCATTATTGCTGCATAGCAACTGCGCCGTGTTGAAGGAATCTAGTGGGCGAACAATCAAACTACCGTCCGATAGAATCAATTCTATGAAAATGCCCCGAAATTCCCAGACCTTTCGGAAAGTGCTTCTTCAATGAGCTTCAACGACACCTCTGCCTGAAGAATGACTCACGTACGGTATTAAAACTAGGTGTCTGATTTGGACTCACTCTGTGATAGGTGATCTGAAGCGGTCTCTAATGCCTTTGAATTCATCGGCGGCGCGGCCAGTAATCGCTGCAAAGTTATGTATTTTAATCCGATCTTATTAACAAGCTTCTATTTTCATATGGATGATTCACTGGCGATCACGAATCGTGACGCTATGCTTCAATTCGTCGCTGGGTAGTTGTGCTTCATCAATAATTTCTTCGATTTTCACACCCGATTCGACTTTTTCAATAAGATCCTTAATCGCAATTTTCATAAACCAATGGGGCGTTCGGTCCAAGTGATTCGCTGCTTTTTTTAGACGATCACGTGTTCGGGAATCCAATTTTACGCCAAGTGTCGTGCTGGCCATTCGGACCTCATGTGTTTTCAAATATTAGCTATAGAAATGGTCGTTGGTTAGTTTGAAAGCTTAAGAGCTATAATCAAATTATCCTGCTGATAAGGTGAAGCTAAATGGGTGTTGATTTTTGGTGATCTGTATTGAAACTTATAGCTGGATTTTTTTGCTGCTGCCAAAAGCTACGTCTGCTCACGTGATTGAGGTAGACGTAACCTTCAGCTATTTTAAAGCAGGTGCCATCTAATTATAAATTAGATAATTTTCAATAGATGGTTTCATTGGAAATTGCCACGTCAGGCCCTTTTTTTCTGTTGAACTCCGATTGTTAAATCCAGCCGTGCAAACAGATCTTTGGGGTCGTCCAATTCTGGAACGAGCTCAATGGTACTCCCGATATCAAACTCCTGTGCAACAGCCAGTACATAACGCAGGGCAGAATAGTCTTCCAGCGCAAAGCCGACCGAATCGAACAGGGTGACGTCTGTTGCATTTTCACGGCCGGCCACTTCGCCCTTTACAACTCGCCAGAATTCGGTAACCGGCGAATCCGCAGGCATTTGCTGAATTTCACCCTCGATACGACTTTGCGGTTCGTATTCTACGAAAACACGGGACATTTCGACGATTGAACTATGCAGTTCGGTCTTGCCAGGGCAGTCACCGCCGACCGCGTTCAGGTGCATGCCCGGTTCAATCATTTCCGGAGTCAAAATGTTTGCATAGGCTTTATCTGCTGTCACTGTGGTCACGATGTCGGCGCCGCGCACGGCCTCAGCGACAGAGGAGCAGATGACTACTTTAATGTCTGAGAATCCTTTGAGATTGGCCGCCAGTTTCCTGGTTGCCTGTGGATCGATATCGAATAATCGGATCTCGTTGATGCCTAGCATCTTATGAAAGGCGATGGCTTGGAATTCGCTTTGTGATCCATTGCCGATAAGCGCCATGGTGCGTGCGTCAGATCGAGCCATGTATCGTGCAGCCAAGGCAGAGGTGGCGGCGGTACGGATTGCTGTCGTAAGCGTCATCTCGCTGAGTAAAACGGGCTTGCCAGTTTCGACATCAGCAAGCGCACCAAATGCCATGACCGTCAGCATGCCGCTCAGGGTGTTTTTCGGATGGCCGTTCACATATTTGAAGGCGTACAGCGATGCATCCGAGACCGGCATCAACTCGATGACGCCCTCCGCGGAATGGTTGGCTAAACGTGCACACTTTTCGAAATCGTGCCAACGAAGATAGTCTTCACGGATAAATTCTGCCATTTCGGACAGGAATGAATAGATACCTTTTCGTGAAACTAATTGGCTGAGATTGTCTACGTCAATATATCGAGTCATTTCGTCATCCTCTGTGTTAGATGGTGAGTGATTAATGAATTTCAGGTGCAACTCATCGGGCAGCAGCACAGCTGCTGCGCCCAAGAGGAATCAGTCATTAAAGTAAAAAATCAATCAGTGAGACTTGTTAGTGCATGGATAATGCTAAATCACCTTTGGTAATGCCGGATTTACACCTTTTCGGTTAAGTATCCAAAGATAACAGAGGCCAGCGACGATCCAGATACAGCCTAGCTTCTGTGCCTCAAGTCCCATGTTGTACATGATCGCACAGGTGATGCTAAAGCCGAGTATCGGAGTTATCAGATGACGCCAGATGTCGCGGGATTTCATGCGGCGCCAGTAATAATTTATAACGGTGATGTGTAGAATCATGAAGCCACTGAGGGCGCCAAAATTAACGAGCGACGTCAACGTATCCACGGTATCTATAAAGAGGTAGCAGATGGCTATCGACAATACGGCGACTATATAAATACTCACGTATGGCGTGCTGTACTTCGGGTGAACCTTTGCCAGGGCCTTCGGAAGTTTTCCATCGCGGGCCATACCGAACAGCAACCGGGAAACGGCAGCTTGAGAGGTAATCGAGACAGCCACTCCCCAAGCCAACGCCGTGGCTATCGCTGTCAGCGATGCCAACCAGCTGCCACCAGCAATTTCGGCAATTTCATAGAACGCCGAGTCGGCTGAAGTGAAGCCCATACCCGCCGCCAGATCGGCGGCCAGCCAAGTCTGAGCGACAAAGATGCCACCCATTACCAGCAAACTGATCAATGCCGCTCTGCCCACGCTGCGACCCGCATCGCCCTTGGTTTCTTCAGCCAGGGTAGAAATTGCATCGAAGCCGAGGAAAGAAAGAACCGCGATGGAAACGGCCTGCATCATCAGTGAGAAACTGAATGTCGTGGGATTGTACAGCGGCGCCAGCGTCAAGTGCCCGTTGCCGGCTCCCGTGTGTAGGGCGTTCCAACCGCAAGCCAGGAAAATGCCAAGAACGATAAGTTGTGCCACTAGAAAGACGATGTTCATGCGTGCAGTGAAGGTCATGCCGCGCAGGTTGACGAGCGTGGCGCTAATCAAGAAAGCAAGGATGAACCCGGTTTTCGGAATGGCGGGATAGAGATGGTTCAGCGCTATCGCCGCATAGATGTATAGCAATGGCGGAATCAGCAGGTAGTCGAGCAGGAGTAGCCATCCTGCGATAAATCCGGCATGCGGGTGCAACCCGCGTTGAGCATATGAATAAACCGAACCTGCAATGGGAAATGCACGAGCCATGCTCCCATAACTCAAGGCGGTGAACAGCATAGCCACCATGCCAATTATGTAAGCCAGCGGCACCATCCCGGGCGCTTCACTGTTCACATACCCATATACTCCGAAGGGAGCAATAGGGATCATGAAGATCATTCCGTAAATGACAAGGTCTGTAAGCGTTAAGCTACGTTTCAGTTCTTGTTTATAACCAAACTCTTCAATTGCCATGATTTGGTACTTCCGTATGCAAGTAAGGCGGATGCTTCAGTCATTTGCCAGGTGCGGCATGATGGCTGGAGCATGTTTTTAAACCCGGTAGGTTAAAAGACGCCTAAGCGGTTTTTTATAGTTGTATTACCGATTTAACAAGCAACAGCATTTATAGCAGGGGTGCCAAGTAGTCTGACCATGACTGAACAGCTTCCGGTTTTTGCAATAAGTCGTTTCTCACCTCAATGAGTACAGCATTGATACCGCGTTGATCGCCATGAAAGGGCACGGTCATGTCTTCAAGCGCATTGATCTCGTAAGGCACGTTGGCGGCAACTTTGAGGTCGTGAGCCGCCAGGCCTCGAATCAATTTTTGTGCGTAATCATGGGCACGGTCGAACAGAATGCCGACTTCAATCGCGCGTGGTTGGCCGTGATAAAGGGGGGTGAAGCTGTGAACACCGATGATTCGGACTTCTCGTTCCATCGCCAATCGAGCGCCGATCAGTTCGCTCAGTTTTCGATGAAAAGGCGTGTACAGACATTCCTGCCGATACTGCCGTGTGGCTTCATCCAGATGTTGATTGCCCGTGATATCGTAAATCTCGCTGCGCGCGGGAATGCTATCGGATGCTTCCAAAGGTCGGTTGAGATCAATCAACAATCTTGAGTAGTTGGCTGATATCAAGGTTGCGCCCAGTGCCTTCGACAGGCTCTCGGCTAACGCCAATGCTCCGATGTCCCAAGCGATATGTTCCTTCGCGGCTTCGTCGCTCAGGCCCAAGTCAGCCAGTTCAGCCGGTATGTAAGCGCTGGCGTGTTCGCAGACCAAAATGACCGGGTGTTCGGCGTCTTCTCGGCTTACGGAGTAGACCGGCTTGGTGTACAGGTCATACTCCGATGTTTCAGTAGAGGCGCGCATAGTGTTCACACAATTCGGCAGGGGTCATTGTCTCCGTCGACTTCAGCTCTTCAGCCTTGATGGCAAAGTACGCATCGAGCAGTAACTTCGGCAGTTGCTCAAACAGTTCTTTGCTGTCTCGCAGGCTGGCAAGCGCATCGCTGAGGGAATCGGGCAGAGCCACGATGTTCAGCGCCTGGCGTTGTTCTTCACTCAGCGTGTCCGGAATTTCATCGGTAGAGGAATCCAGTACCAGCTTTTGCTCGATGCCTATTCTGCCGGCCATCAGCACTGTCGCCATGGTCAAGTGTGGCGACGACGTCGCATCGAGCGGGCGAAATTCCAGGTTGTACTGTTTCGCCGGTGACTTGCCACCAATGGTGATGGTCGGGCATATGCGAAGTGAAGCCTCTCGGTTGCGCTGACCCAGATTTGCGTAGGAAGCGCTCCAGTGATGAGGTTTTAAACGCAGATACGAGATAGGTGTCGGCGCGCTGAACGCGCACAGGGCCGGCAGATATTTCAGAACTCCCGCTGCCCAATGTTCGCCCAGTGTCGACAGTCCATTGCTTTGCTCTGCGCTGTACATGACTGGATTTCCAGCCTCATCCTGCAAACTGATATGCAGGTGCACACCGTTACTGACGCCATCCGGTTCGAGCTTGGGAGAAAAACTGATTTCCAGGCCCATCTGCCGAGCAATTTCCCTAGTGATTTCGCGTACGTTCACCGCTCTGTCGGCAGCGGCGACACCCTGAATCGGTCGACAGGTAATTTCATATTGAGCCTTGCCGTATTCCGGTAAGAACATTTCCGGTTCGACACCGGCTGCCCTCAGAGCGCACAGCAACCAGCCACCGAAAGACGCCGCGTGATGTTGAGCCGCGAGGGAAAAGGCATGGTGTGAGTTGGCTGAATCCAGATAGCCCAGATTGAATTCGTGTTCGAACGCCGCCGTCACCTCAAGGCCCAGGTCATCGCGATATCGCTGGATCTCATTACGCAATAAAGTGCGCGGACAGGCCGGCCATGGCTGACCATCGGTTTCACAGATATCCGCGTGGATAAAGTCCAGGCCAGGCGCGTTGGCGTCCGGGCCATTGGGCACTCGTACGCGGCTACCTATGTCCGGAATCAGACGCAGATCACCATAAGATCCCCATGGGTTATGCGACGCAACCACGTCCTGTGGCGTTAGTGCACTATTGGCAGGAACCCAGCCACAGCCTGCGATCCGATAATTCTCAAGTTCGTCGGCGGGAAATGAACGCCCGCGCGTTACACCAATCAAGTCAGTCGTGACAATGGTGGTCATGGCCGTTGGGGAAATGGTTTTTTTATCTGCATTGGACAGGCTCATGCTCCAATCTCCTGCAAACGGTTGATCACGGTCTGAGTGTCGGTTATCCAGCAATAACCCTTGATGGCGTCCAGGCAGGCTTGATGCCTTGGCGCTGTGTAAGTCGCGCAAGCGTCTTCGACCAGGGTGACCAGGTAGCCCCGGTCCGCTGCGTCCCGAACCGCCATGTCCACGCATTGGTCTGTGACGATACCGGCGATGATCAAATGTCGGGTTTCAAGATTTCGCAGTACGTAGTCGATATTGGTCGAGTTGAATACGCCCGACGAGGTCTTGGGCAGGATAATCTCGTTTTCGGTGGTGGCAAGCTCATCAATGATGCCAGCCTCGAAGCTGCCCTTAGGCAAGTGCATATCCGACAACTTATGATCGAGCGAACGGTCACGACCATCTGCCGTGAGGCTTTCGATGATGGTATGAAGCACATTTTGACGGGTATCGCGCACTGCCTTCAGCAGCTTTATCTGGTTCGGAATCACCATTGCGCGAGTGCGAGTCAAAAAGTATTCCGCGTCCGGCCCCTGAAGATGAGGATCAAACTGCGGGTCCAGCCAGGCCCGTTGCATATCGACCAGCAAGAGAGCCGTGTGGCCATGACTGAATGGCAAATCACGCGGAGAATGATGGGGAAGAGTGAACATTATTATTTTTCCTCCAAGAGGTGAGCGGCGAAACCGGCACGCAGCGAATCAATGCCTTCCAGGCGCTCATTCAGGTTGGTACTGCGTTGAGTGAGGGTGGCGATCAGCGCTTCTACTTGCGCGAGTGCTGGAACCAGTGTGTCAAAGGCAGATACCGATTCGACGGGGGCGCTGATGATCAGGTCGGCCAGTTCGCGCAGGGGTGACACGTAGATGTCTGTGAAAAGGACAATCCTCGCATTCCGGGCCTTGGCTGCCGTGGCGACACGAAGTGCTTGAGTCTGATAGCGGCGATAGTCAAAAAGCAGCACGACATCTTGACGTTGGATGTCATACATCCGGTCTGGAAGCTGGGCATTGTCTTCCAGCGTATGGCAACCCGCACGCAACAAGCGGAGGTGATTGACAAGGTAGCCCGCGAGGAAACTACTGAGCCGACCGCCGAAGCAAAAAATTTGATACCGGTTGTCGAGAATCCAATCAACGAGAACGCGCACATCCTCGGGCTGAGTAAGTGCTTGAGTTTCCTGAAGGGTGCGACCGCTGTCTTGTAAGTAAATTGTCCAGGCATTGTCCTGGCTCAGGTGAGAGCGGGGCTGTAGTAGCGTGATGGGCGAGCGTAAGCGTTGATCCATCTCACTGAGCAAGGCTTCTTGAAAATCAGCGTACCCACCAAATCCAAGCTTCTTTACCAACCGCATGATTGTCGGGTCGCTGACCCCAGCCTGCTCCGCCAAACGAGCCATTGATCCAAGCCCGCTTCGCGGGTATTGGTCAAGCAGCACACGGATTACTTTGCGCTCCGAAGGGGTTGGCTTCAGAGCAACATCAGTAATTCTTTCTCGTAAATTTGTCATTGGATCGCCTTTCAAAGCGCTGTTGTTTTTATTACAGAACCAGATGTAGCGAGTCTATGTGTAGTGAATCGAACATGTCTAGCGTTTTTTGTGCCGCTTGTCGTTTTCACTACAGAAGGGGGGGGGTTGTTCAAATCGTTGATTTTTGCACATGAGGAGAAGAGTCACGTTGACAGGCTCCTGCCGAAAGGCGCCTGACCACTCACTCGCCTTTCCGGCCATCGATTTGAGGCTGGCTTTTCTCGGCAGCAATCAGGAGTGCAATTCATTCTTCAAAACAGTGCGGATGGCAACAACCACATATTGTTCGTCAACCGGCGCCTGAATGCCCACCGCCAGATGTTCTCTTTCTTCTTGATCATGGCCAAAACGTTGAGCACGCAGTTCGAGTTTTTGACAAGACTTTAATCACTCTCTCCGAACGTAACGCTGACACCGATGGCATTAATGCGAAAGCGTTGCGTGCGGATATCTCCAAGCTTTCTGTCCAAGTGGCCACCGCAAAGACTTTTACGGGGGCCGCGTTCTTGTGAAGCTGAGTGACTGCTTTTGGCCGATTGTGTTGAAAAAGTCGGGTTTTCAACTCGCCTGAACTCAGGCACGGCCACCATCGGAGAACCTACTCACCACATTGCGTGGTTTTTCGGCCCTTCGTTGACCATTGCCGCTCTGTTAGTGGGT
>NZ_JAHBDN010000120.1:0-9539 GCF_019956445.1 Pseudomonas sp. BF-R-19 | reverse complement strand
GTGTCAGTCGATAACAATGCCAACTGTCACACCGCCTTCGCGAGCAAGCCCGCTCCCACAGTTGTGCAGACCCGCTTAGGCCGGTACTTCGTCCAACATCAGGCGCTGGCGCACCACGTCGACCAGTTTGTCCGGCTGGAACTTGGGGAGGAAATTGTCGCAGCCGACCTTTTTCACCATCGAGTCGTTGAAGCTGCCGGACAGCGAGGTGTGCAGCACCACGTACAAGCCGCGCAGGCGCGGGTCGTCGCGGATTTCGGTGGTCAGGCGATAGCCATCCATTTCCGGCATTTCCGCATCGGTGAAGACCATCAGCAGTTTGTCGGTCATGTGTACGCCGGTATCGGCCCAGGCCTTGAGCATGTTCAAGGCCTTCAACCCGTCGCTGGCGATGTGCATCTTCACGCCCAGCTGTCCCAGGGTATCGCGCAATTGCGCCAGGGCCACGTTCGAGTCATCCACCAGCAGCACCTCACGGCCACGGGCACGTTCCAGCACCGGATCCTCGAGCTTGTCGCGGGAGACCTTGGCGTTGTAGGGGACGATTTCGGCCAGGACCTTTTCGACGTCGATGATTTCCACCAGTTGATCATCGACCTTGCTGATGGCCGTCAGGTAGTGCTGGCGGCCGGCGCTGCTCGGGGGCGGCAGAATGGCTTCCCAGTTCATGTTGACGATCCGGTCCACGCCACCGACCAGGAAGGCCTGAACCGAACGGTTGTACTCGGTGACGATAATCGTGCTGCCAGGCCCCGGCACCAACGGGCGCATGCCAATGGCCTGGGACAGATCGATCACCGGCAAGGTCTGCCCACGCAGGTTGACCACGCCGCACACAAAAGGATGGCGCTGCGGCATCAGCGTCAACTTTGGCAACTGCAGGACTTCCTGCACTTTAAAGACGTTGATCGCGAACAATTGCCGTCCGGCGAGCCGGAACATAAGAATTTCCAGGCGATTCTCACCCACCAATTGCGTGCGTTGGTCTACCGTGTCGAGAATGCCGGCCATCAATGACTCCTGGTCTTGTTCGGATGAATTCACTTAAAGAAGGTTATCGGCTGTTTTTGCCGAAGCTTGACCCGTTCTAAAATGCCACGCCGCGCATTGATGTCATATTAACATCATGCTTTACTAGCACCGTGATTCCATCTGCTGCACCTCTGCGTCACGCGACCATGGTTCGCGCGAAAAGTTCCCCTGTGTAAGGGATTCCCCTATCAACAATCAGGTGCAACCTGATATTCGCAATATCCAATAGCCATTAATGTGACGCCATTCTCATTGCATGAACGGAGTCAGGCTTTTGTGTGCGATCGCAAGTAAGTGGCCAACCACCCTCTCGTGTTCCCCAGCCTGCCTCCGGGCCAGCCGCAGCTCGTTCACCCGACGACTCGGCAATGCCGGGGTTCCGACCGCCCTTGTCGACACACACGATATCCCCTCATTTGAAATGACGTTGTGGAGATAAGTATGCCGAACGACCGTAAAGAGTGGGCCCAGCGGCTCCCCGAGTTTCTCGTCGAAGCTGAAACACTCCTGGCTAAAACCGAGGAATGCCTGAGTCATCTGCAGTTGATCAGCAATGACAAGGACGCCATCGACTGCATGCTCAGCATACTGCTCAAGCTGGCCAACAAGGCCGATGCCCTGGCGTTGGCGGCCGTGTCTGAGTTTTCTCTGCATATTCATGGCCTGCTGAACCACGCCCAGAACACCATGAGCCTGCACGACGAGGCGCTGAGTGCCCTGAAAGACTGCCTGACCCTGATTGCCTGGCAACTCGAACTCATCGACCAGACCACCGGACAGCTCAGTCTCGACGACAGCGAGCAGGTCACCCTGATCGAAGCCTTTGCCTTTCAGGTCGGGCAAAGCCGATTTCGACCACCGGTCAATTCCAGGCCGTTCACCCTCGTATCCTATTCGGAACGACAGGCCTGAACTTGCCAAACCATGCCGTATGGCGTGTTTTGACTATCAATGCCGCGCTGTAACTTGAGTGCGCACATGTCGCAAATGGATATTTCATAGCTATAAGCGACATCTATTAACGACCACTATTGCCCATCGTCAATTGCGCGCCTGCCTTGACCAGGACATTGCCTGGTATCAACAACAAAACCCAGGGCAATTGGCATTTTGCGACGGCAACAATCAACTTGTTCCATTATGGAAGCGTCGTCCAGACGAGTGGACTCCTGACTTTTCGGACATACATACGGACACGACCAACGGTATCTTAAGTGCTACTATGCCGCCTGTTAGTTGACGCCAATTAATGGCAGTGTGAATTCAGCCGGATACCGCTCGCTCCAGTTCGGAGCTGAACTCTCCAACAAAAAGTACATCCCGTTGAAGTCGGCGCTCCACATTAAAAACAGGGGCCTGTCAGCCAGCATGACCGGTCAGCCCGCAGCGAACATCCATTGGCTCCATCCGCTATGCACGCCAGCCTCAAGTCAATCGCCATGTGGCCACCTTCCCGAGCATATGCACGCACATTCACGCTGTTGCTATGCGCCTGCTCGACCCTCGGCAGTCTACTGGTTTATGGCTTATCCATCCCGTTGCCACTGTCGTTGCTGGTGCTCAGCGTTGCGGCGCTGACCAGTGTTGCCGTGCAGTACTGCCTCTCGCGCAAATCCATCAAGTTCCAGCCTCAGGAACTGGCCGACCGGCTGTTGCAGGTTCAGGAAAACGAGCGTCACCGGCTGAGCCGGGAACTGCATGATGACATCGGTCAATTGCTGACCGCCGCAAAACTGCAATGTGACTGGCTCAAACGCCGGATGCCCGAAGAACTCCAGGAACAATGCTCGGTCCTCTGCGACACGCTGGAAGAAACCCTGGCCAAAGTTCGTGACGTATCCGCCATTCTCAATCCCCGACAGTTGACCAGCCTTGGGCTGGAAGCCAGTCTGCGGGCACACCTGCTCAAGACCCTGGCCAACACCCCGGTGCACTGGAGCCTGGAATGCCAGCAGCGCCTGACCGGCATACCGGAGGAAATGGCCGTGGCCGCTTTCCGTATCACCCAGGAAGCGATCACCAACATCCTGCGACATGCCCAGGCCAAAAATCTGCTGGTGTGCCTGCAGCGCCTGCCCCAAGGCCTGAAGTTGCAGATCAGCGATGATGGCCAGGGCTTTGCGCCCGCAACAGACCCTGTTCGTGAAGGGCAGCGCGGTATGGCCGGGATGTCGGAACGGATCGATCAACTGGGCGGCACACTGACCGTTACCAGCGAGCCGGGCAAAGGCACTCAAATCGAAGCTCTTTTTCCCTGGGCGCCCCGTGCGCTCGAACGGGCCAGTTCGAATAAGGTTATGCATTGACTTGTAATTTACTACTGGTGGATGACCACTTGCTGATCAGGGCTGGCGTGCGTGCCTTGGTAATGGATCTGCCCGGCTATGCCGTCATCGGTGAGGCCAGTGACGGCTCGCAGTTGCTGGAAATGGTCGAGCATCTGTCCCCGGATATTGTCCTGCTGGATATTTCGATGCGCCAGACCGGCGGCCTCGAAGCCTTGCAGCAGCTCAAGCGAGTGCGCCCGCAGAGCAAGGTCCTGATCCTCTCGATGCACACCGACCCGGCCCTGATCATGCAGGCGCTGGAGTCCGGAGCCCATGGCTATCTGCTCAAGGACACCACGGCGACTGAACTCGAACAAGCACTGGAGGCTTTGCGCAACAACGAGCGCTATCTGAGCCCGGCCATTGCCCACACGGTGATCAATCAGGCGCTGACGCGAAACCAGAAACACCAGCCAGAACCTGCCGGCTCGCACAACCTGACGGCACGTCAGCTGGAGATCCTGCGGTTGATCGTTCGCGGAAAATCCACCCGAGAGATCGCCAACGGCCTGGGGCTGAGCGTCAAGACCGTCGAAACCCACCGTTCGCAGATCATGAAGCGCCTGCAGATCTACGATGTGGCCGGCCTGGTGCTGTTTGCCGTACGTGAACAAATCATCAGCCTTGATGACTAGGCACTTCTGCGGCACGTAACAGCGGCGAATCGTCAGGCAGATGCACGAGTAACGCCGCGGGCCGCACCGAGAATCGCAGATTGTCCCCTTCCAGGGCAGGCGCGCACGAGTGAACATGCTGTCGACGCCAGAACCCCCTCCGTTAAAAGTCGAAAGAAAACGAATTATTTCCAGTCGGAAGGATTTGATCCCTACACGGCAGGATTTTTCTTACAAAACGTGAGGAATCGGCTCAATTGACCACAAATCTGAATTGGTAGACCTTGGGCTGCAGGACATCACAAGGACGTGCCATGCAATGCCAAAACCTCGCATCACCGGCCATTTCGGTCTTGCCGCTTACGGATAATAAAACTGCAGGCCATCGAGCTGAATGCAGTAACAGCACAAAAACCACGGGAGAAGTCGATATGGAACCTCGCGTCACCGAGCTGGAAACACACCTCAAGCACATACGCAGGGACATGGACGAAGTCCGGGGTGACGTCAAATCCATCAAGCACAGGCTTGCCTATTCCGCTGGCGGAACAGCCGTGATCCTTGGCCTCCTTGGCTGGATCGCCAACAGCCGTTTCGAACAGGTTATTTCATTGTTTCTGGCGCATTGAATTGCCATCCACACAAGACCCGGTTCAATCAACCGGGTCTTGTGTGACTAAGCCGTTGCAGCTATCAGCTCAGGACTTCGCTCAACGGAATGAAGTAAACGCTTTCGCCCTGAACCAGCGTGCGACCTTCCAGGACTTCTACCAGTCCATCAGCCCAGGCAGCGCTGCGAAGCACACCGGAACTCTGGTTTTTGTATATCGTCGCCCTGCCGTTTTCCAGCCGTGCGCGCAAGTACTCACGCCGATTGCCGGGGTGGAGCCAGTCAAACCCTGCCGGCACCTGCACCTTCAGCGGCTCAACGTCTTGCACACCCTGACGACGCAAGAGATAGGGCCTGGTCAACAACGCAAAGGTCACGAGGGTCGATGCCGGATTACCCGGCAAGCCAATCACCGGCACACCGCGAAAATGCCCGAACGTGAGCGGCTTACCGGGCTTGATGGCGAGTTTCCACAACGTCAATTCGCCCTCTTCACGCAAGGCGATGCCCAGAAAATCGGCTTCTCCTACCGATACGCCACCGGTCGAGAGGATCAGGTCGACATCTTTCAACTCACCCAATCGGGAGCGAGTGGTTTCCAGATTGTCCAGCAGAATTCCCGCGTCGACGACCTCACACCCCAAACGCAGCAACCAGCTACACAACAACACCCGGTTGCTGTTGTAGATCTGTCCCGGCCCCAGCGTCTGCCCAGGCTCAATCAATTCGTCACCGGTAGACAGCACCGCCACACGCACCTTGCGAACCACCTCCAGCTCAGCGCATCCCAAGGAGGCAGCCAATCCTTGCTCGATCGGCCCCAGCCGCGTACCTGCCGGCAGAATCAGCTCGCCGACGGTGGTTTCCTGGCCTTGCGGACGAATGTTCTGACCTTGGGTCAAGGCTTGAGTGAAACGTACTCGCTCATCGGCCTGAACCTCGGCGTTTTCCTGCATCTCGACGCAATCAGCACCGGCGGGAACAGGCGCCCCGGTGAAAATGCGTGCACAGGTTCCTGGCTGCAATGGGTCGGGTGCCTGGCCGGCAAACACCTTCTGACTGACCACCAACGGCTCTCCCGTCCAGTCAGCCCTGCGCAAGGCATAACCGTCCATGGCACTGTTGGGCCAGGGCGGTAGATTAAGCGTCGACACCAGATTTTCAGCCAGTACACGCCCCTGAACCTGCGCCAACGGCAAGCGTTCACGCTCGACAATCCTTGAGGCCTCGGCCATTTCCAGTAAGCGCGCCAACGCCTGCTCGACAGGCATCAGACTGCCAGACTTGCCAGGCTTACCCACGGGATTCACAAGGCGCTGCCTGTTTCAAATGAGGCACGAAATTGCACGGCCGATGCCGCGAATCCAGCTGCTCGGCCAGTATGCCGTGCCAACCGGTGCGCACGGCATTGGTCGAGCCCGGCAAGCAGCAAACCAACGTGCCGTTGGCCAGACCGGCCAACGCCCGGGACTGAACGGTCGAGGTGCCGATATCGGCAACCGATATCTGGCGGAACAGCTCACCAAATCCATCAACCTGTTTGTCCAGCAGGCAGCCGACGGCTTCCGGCGTGCTATCACGCCCGGTAAAACCGGTGCCGCCGGTGATCAGCACCACCTGCACGACATCGTCGGCAATCCAGTTGGCGACTTGCGCGCGAATTTTGTACAGGTCATCTTTGAGCAATACCCGGGCTGCCAGGTAATGACCGGCAGCGGTCAAGCCGTCGACAAAGACCTGACCTGAGGTGTCGGTTTCCAGTGTGCGGGTATCGCTGACAGTCAGCACTGCAATATTGAGCGGTGCGAAAGGTACATCAGCCTTGGCTTTCATAGGCTCGTCCAGTTGTAGGAGAAACAGCCCGGTGTTATATCACAGCGCTCCGTTTTTTCGCCGCCCCCATGGAGGCCTGCCATGACCACGAACTCACAATTGCCACCCTGCTCCATTCTGCTCCTGGCGGGCGGCCGCGGCCAACGTATGGGTGGTCGGGACAAAGGGTTGCTGGACTGGCATGGCGAACCCCTGATTGCGCATCTGCATCGCAAGACCCGTCCGCTGAGCGATGACCTGATCATCTCCTGCAATCGCAACCTTGAGAAGTACGCACCCTACGCCGACCAGTTGGTCCACGATGATGAAGGTGACTTCCCCGGGCCGCTGGCCGGTATTCGCGCAGGCCTGAAAGCGGCTCGCCATAGCCATCTGCTGGTCTTGCCCTGTGACGTTCCGGGCATTGATGCGGCGCTGATCGACAATATGCGCGAGACCGCCAACCTGCATCCGGACAAGCCGCTGATGGTGCGGCATGATGACCACTGGGAACCGTTGTTGTGCGTGATTCCTGTGCTACACAGGGCAGCTTTTGAAAATGCCTGGAACGAAGGTGAGCGCAGCCCTGGCCGGTTGATGCGCAAGCTCGGCGCAACCGCGCTGCAATGCCCCGACAAAGACCCTCGGCTGGCCAACCTCAACACACCGGAACTTTTAAGCGGTCATGACACTGTGTCAGACTGACAATGATCAGGAACTTGCGCGGACGCTACACGTCTCAAGCTCAGCAACCAAAGAATTCTTATTCGGAGACACAACTCATGACTCAACGGACCCTCGCCACTTTCATGCTCGCACTGGGCCTTGCCACCCTCGCCGGTTGTGCATCGCCTACGGTGATCACCTTGAATGACGGTCGCGAAATCCAGGCCGTCGACACGCCACAATTCGACAAGGATTCCGGTTTCTACGAATTCGAACAGCTCGATGGCAAACAGACCCGCATCAACAAAGATCAGGTTCGTACCGTCAAAGAGCTGTAATCCTGGTGCCACCGGATACAGAAAAGCCCGCTTGATGCGGGCTTTTTCATGCCTGGAGAACAGCTCTTCAGGGTCGCTCCTTGATCACCATTGCAGGGTGATTTCACTCTCGAACTCACGCGCCTGGCCCGTGACCGGATCGATAAATTTCAGCCCCTGAGCCAGCAGTTTCAAAGGATTGGCGTAGTCATCCTGCGCATCCTTGAGCACCTTGGGGTAAAACGGGTCGTTGCAGATAGCGGCTCCCAACGCCGCCATATGTACCCGCAGCTGATGTTTCTTGCCCGTCACCGGGTAAAGACCATAACGCCAGAGATCCCCCTGTTTTTCCCTGACTTCGACCGCAGTCTCCGTGTTGCTGGCTCCCGGCCCCTCCTGCATGCGGAAAAACGGCTCGCCATCGACCAGTCGGCTTTTATGCACCAACGGGAAAGCCAGATCAGGCAACGCCTTGGCGATGGCCTCGTAGCGCTTTTCGATCTGCCGGGTTGGAAACAACGACTGATAAGCCGAACGGGTCTGCGGATTGGCGGAAAACAGCACCAGCCCTGCAGTGTGCCGGTCGATGCGATGCAATGGCACCAGGTGCGGATTGTCCAGGCGCCGGATCAAGCGCCGGAGCAGCGTCTGTTCGACGTACTCGCCAGCCGGCGTCACGGGCAGGAAGTGTGGCTTGTCGGCCACCACCAGATGCTCGTCCGCGTACAGGATCGACTCGATCACCGGGATCGGCTTTTCATCCGGCACTTCGCGAAAATAATGAATCCGCAAACCTTCCCTGTAGGCCAGATCGATGGCAATCGGCATCCCCTGCCCATCGAGGACCCGGCCACGGGCAATTCTGTCCAGCCATTGTTCACGACCGATGGCGCTGAAATGCTCACACAGGCAATCAACAACAGTCTGCCACGGGCCAGGTGGCAAGTAGAGCGTACTGGCCTGGCTGTGAGCCGCGGAAAAAGAAGAAGTGGACATACGAAAGCTCTAACCTCAGTGCAGAGCGGCATTATCCAACAGCAAGGGGAATGAACCTAGGGGGCGTTCTCAATTAGTTTTCCCGTCGCCTTGCCCTGCACAACAGCAGGCCCGGCGCGGCGTGAAAACCAATTGAAAACGCCCCCTAAGATTCCTCAAGCCGGGATCTGCGTGCGCGCCGCCGCTTCGGTGTACTCCTTGAGCCAGCGCAGTACATCGACCGCTTCCCAGCGAGCGGGGTCGTACAGGGCGTACAACAATCCCTGATAACCCACGACATCGAGTTGCCGGTGATAACCCGCGCGTTGAAACAAGGCTTCGATTTCTGCGAAACAGGTATTGAAATGCGTTTTGTTGAAGGGCGTTTTCCCCTCGGTCACCAGACCATCCAGACGCAACTCAAGGACAGCCTCGCGCACGACGTCTGCGGACATCCGGTTCACGCTGTTCTTCAACTGTTCGACATTGACCACGATTCATCCCTCTCACGCCCAGGCTGCCTGCTCACTCCCGAAAATCAGGAACGGCAAGGCAGGCACCGCGAATAACTGTATGCGCATACAGTATCCGATCAACACCGAATAAGCCAAGGGGATCAATCGCAAAGTTCGACAGGCGGGACATACCGCCAGCGCAAGAACCGCTCAACGCAGGAACGCCACCACCTGATCGGCACTGAACGGCCAGCCCAGTTCAGCACCGGTATCGACTCGCCGCAACACCGGAATACGTAGGCTGTAAGCGGCGAACCACGTTTCATCGTCGGCGATATCCACCAGTTCCACCAGCAGGCCGCGCTCGACGAACTCCATCAACATGGCTTCGGCTACTTCACAGAGATGGCATCCAAGGGTGCCGAACAGCTGACATTCGGGAGGCATGAGCGCTCAACCAGAAAATTAAGTGACCATTCTAGGCCTGCCCCGAAAAACCGTCGAGCCATTGCGGCCCCTGCCCTGATGCCAGCGACGATAAGGAGACCCGAGTCAGTCCTGGCTCACGGCGCCAATCTTGTGGATCGACAGGTCCGCGCCGTAATACTCCTCTTCCTGGCTCAGGCGCAATCCATGCAACGCCTTGATCACGCCATACACCGCAAATCCGCCAGCCAGAGCCACAGTGATACCCAGCGCTGTGCCGATCAACTGGCTGATCAGGCTGACCC
>NZ_JAHBDN010000119.1:0-9648 GCF_019956445.1 Pseudomonas sp. BF-R-19 | reverse complement strand
GGATTGGGGTGGGCGTGGTGTCGGCTGCCGAGTTTGGTGCGGATTCGCGGGTGTGTGCGTTGCCGATTACCGATTGCAAACGCAGGCTGACTGAAACCCTGGTGTGCTTGCGTGAGCAGAGTTCGCGGCGGGTGGTGGCGACTTTTCTTGAGATGGTGCGTGAGAGCCTTGTATAGGCAGGTTCGGCCCCTTCGCGAGCAAGCCCGCTCCCACAGTAGATCTGAGGTGCACACAAAACCCTGTGGGAGCGGGCTTGCTCGCGAAGGCCGCGCCTCGGTCTACCTGACGGGCGCCAACCCAAAAAACGCTTGAATCAATCGTAAATCCCGCCGCCGCTCCATGCAGCCGATCATGTGCCGATTCACCAACCCCTCGCCAATGATCGGTACCGCTGCCACCCGTGGGTCATGGCTCACCTCCACCGACGACACCACCCCCACCCCCAGTTCGGCGGCCACCGCCTCGGTCACCGCTTCGCGGCTGTCCAGTTCCAGCAACACCCGTGGATTGACCCTGGCCAGGGCGCAAGCCTCATCGAACGTGCGCCGGGTAATCGAACTCGGTTCGCGCAGCACCATGATCACCTGATCCAGTTCCTTGAGCTGCACGCCTTTGGTTTTCTGCGCCCAAGGATGCCCATCGGGCACCAGCGCGCAAATCCGTGACTCGTTCAGCGCCTGCAGATGCAGCCCCTTGCGCGGCTCGACTTCGGTCAGCACCGCCACATCGGCATGTTCGGACAACAACGCCGCCAGGGTTTCCTGGGCATTGCCCAACCGCAGGTTCACCGTGATCCCGGGATAGCGAGCGCGCAGGCTGGCGAGCATCGGCATGACCATGTGCGGACCATCCGCTGCCACCTCCAGGCGCCCGGTCAGCAATTGCCGGTTGGCTTCGAGCATCACCTGCGCCTCTTCGGCCAGGCCGAACATCGCCCGGGTGATTGCCGCCAGTTTGGTGCCCTCCTCCGTCAGTTCCACGCGTCGGGCGGTGCGACGCAGCAGAGTGATCTGGTAGTGCTCCTCCAGGGCCTTGATGTGCCCGGTAACCGCCGGCTGGCTGATGAACAGCCGCGCCGCCGCCCGGGTAAAACTGCCTTCCCGGGCCACGGCATCGAAGGCGCGGAGCTGGAACAGATTCATGAATAACCCTCACTGATGGCTGGCATAACAATAAACAATTTGATTGATAACACGGCAAATTGCAATTTAGGCACCAACGCTTCATCCCATCGATTGCGAGGACACGAGAATGAGTACTGCCGAACCCATCCTGCTCACCCCCGGCCCGTTGACCACGTCGCCCCGCACCCGTCAGGCGATGATGATCGACTGGGGTTCATGGGATGACCGCTTCAATCAACTGACCGCCAGCCTCTGCGAGCAACTGCTGGCCATCATCAACGGCGCCGCCACCCACCACTGCGTGCCCCTGCAAGGCAGTGGCACCTTCGCGGTCGAGGCGGCGATCGGCACGCTGGTGCCTCGGGACGGCAAGATTCTGGTATTGATCAACGGCGCCTACGGCAAACGCCTGGCGAAAATCTGCGAAGTGCTCGGTCGCTCCTTCAGCACTTTCGAAACCGCAGAAGACGAACCGACCACCGCCGCCGACGTCGACCGCCTGCTGCGTGCCGATCACGGCATCACCCACGTCGCCCTGATTCACTGCGAAACCAGCACCGGCATCCTCAATCCGCTGCCAGAGATTGCCCAGGTTGTTGCGCAACACGGCAAGCGCCTGATCATCGACGCAATGAGCTCCTTCGGCGCGCTGCCGGTGGACGCGCAACAGGTGCCCTTCGACGCACTGATCGCCGCCTCGGGCAAATGCCTGGAGGGCGTACCGGGCATGGGCTTTGTCTTCGCTCGCAAAGAGTCCCTGGCCAGCGCCGCCGGTAACTCGCACTCACTGGCGATGGACCTTTGCGACCAGCACGCCTACATGGCCAAGACCGGCCAATGGCGCTTCACCCCGCCGACCCATGTGGTCGCCGCGCTGCACGAAGCCCTGCTGCAATACAACGAAGAAGGTGGCTTGCCCGCTCGGCACGAACGCTACGCCGCCAACTGCCAGGCATTGATGGAAGAGATGGGCAAACTGGGGCTGCGCAGCTTCCTGCCGGCGGCTATCCAGGCACCAATCATCGCCACCTTCCACGCCCCAAAAGATCCGCGCTACCAGTTCAAGGAGTTCTACGAGCGGGTCAAGGCCAAGGGTTACATCCTCTACCCCGGCAAACTGACCCAGGTCGAAACCTTCCGCGTCGGCTGCATCGGCCATGTCCAACCAGCCGAAATGCGCGAAGCGGTGGCGGCGATTGCTGAAGTGTTGCGCGAGATGGAAGTGTTAGAGATCTAACCCACACCGTATCCCCCTTGTGGGAGCGGGCTTGCTCGCGAAGAGGGTCTGGCATTCAACATTTATGTCGACTGATACACCGCCTTCGCGAGCAAGTCGAATCGTCGCACCGCCGCTCCCACCAAAAGCAGCTCCCCTATTAGCCAGTTGCCACAGGACTTTATTACCATGAACTACACCAACCCAACCAAACTGCAAGCCGCCATCCTCGACTGGGCCGGCACCGTGGTCGACTTCGGCTCCTTTGCCCCGACGCAGATTTTCGTCGAGGCCTTCGCCGAGTTCGACGTCCAGGTGTCCATCGAAGAGGCCCGTGGCCCGATGGGCATGGGCAAGTGGGACCACATCCGCACCCTGTGCGATCAGCCGCAAGTTGCCGAACGCTATCGCGCCGTGTTCGGCCGCACGCCGACCGACGATGACGTCACGGCGATTTACCAACGCTTCATGCCGCTGCAGATCGAAAAAATCGCCGAGCACTCGGCGCTGATTCCGGGGGCGCTGGAGACCATCGCCAACCTGCGCCAGCAAGGGATCAAGATCGGCTCCTGCTCCGGCTACCCGAAACAGGTCATGGACAAAGTAGTCGAACTGGCTGCCACCAACGGCTACGTCGCCGATCACGTGGTCGCCACCGACGAAGTCCCGAATGGCCGCCCATGGCCCGCCCAGGCACTGGCCAACGTCATCGCCCTGGGCATCGACGATGTCGCCGCGTGCGTGAAGATCGATGACACGGTGCCGGGCATTCTCGAGGGTCGCCGCGCCGGCATGTGGACCGTGGCGCTGATCTGCTCGGGCAATGCCCTGGGCCTGGACTACGAAGGTTATCGCGCCTTGGGCTGCGACCAACTGGACAGCGAGCGCAAGCGCATCCACGCAATGTTCGAAGGTTCGCGCCCGCACTACATGATCGACACCATCACTGATCTGCCGGAAGTGATCGCCGACATCAACAAGCGACTGGCCAACGGTGAAATGCCGCAGTCGAGCTAAAAAACGCAACTCCCCCCCTGTAGGAGCGAGCTTGCTCGCGATGGTCGCCAACGATGACGCATACCCACTGGGTAACCGCGGCATTCTTGAGACCATCGCGAGCAAGCTCGCTCCTACAGTTTTTTCTGTCTACTACCCGAACCAGAGCATCCAGCGGCCAATCGCCTCAGGCAAACCCGGTGAAACAGGATTACAGTTAGAGCACACCGTCGGACAAGAACGGTGGCTTTAAACCGGACCTCTGAGGAACACTGTATGCCGTGGAAAAACTCCGAATCGCGCTACAGCACCGTATCGATCGCGCTGCATTGGTTGATGCTGGTCCTGCTGGTGCTGGTTTACGCCTGTATCGAGTTTCGCGGGCTCTTTCCCAAGGGCAGTGGCGGGCGCACGCTGATCGTCGAATCACACTTCATGCTCGGCCTGACCGTATTCGTTCTGGTCTGGCTGCGATTGTTCGCCCGCAGCTTCGGCCCGGCGCCGCAGATCTTCCCGGCCTCGCCGCACTGGCAAACGACGCTGGCCAGGCTGATGCACTGGGCGCTGTACATTTTCATGATCGTCACGCCGATTCTCGGCTGGCTGGTCACCAGCGCCAAGGGCAATCAGGTGATGTTCTATGGTGTCGACCTGCCGATGCTGGTAGCGGAAAACAAAGACCTGGCCAAACAACTCCAGGGCTGGCACGAGCTGGGCGGCACTATCGGCTACTGGCTGATCGGCCTGCATGCCGTGGCCGCGCTGTATCACCATTATGTGGTGGGAGATAACACCTTGCTGCGGATGATGCCCAAGCGCGTGAACCGCGACTCCCCAGACCAATGAATTCCAATGTGGGCTTCAGGCTTGTGAATCAAATCCCCGCCGCCCCTGCAAGCCGCCCGTGTGGACGAAGATCAGCCGCGTGCCACGGGCGAACTTGCCCACCGCGATTTGTTGTTTGAGGGCCATGAGTGCCTTACCGGTGTACAGCGGCTCCAGTGGAATATTTCCCGCCTGCTCCGTCTGTTCGATAAAGTCGAGCAGCAGCGGATCAACCTTGGCAAACCCGCCGCGACTGGCCTCGAACAGCTCATACGCCGCATCGACCACACCCGCTTCCTGCACGATCCTCTCGACCTGCTGCGCCACCCCATGATCGTCAGGCACCGCCAGGGCACCGTACGCCGGATGATCCCCCGCCTCGCCCAGCACCAGGCCGGCCAGTGTCGTGCCAGTCCCGCAGGCCAGCCACCAGCCGTCGTAGTCGCTCCAGCCCAAGCCCTCCAATTGCGCGCAAACACTGTCCCGCAGCTGCGTGCAACCCAGGGCGCCAGGCAAACCACCGCCCCCTTCCGGCACCGGATGCAACGTCGGATAGCGGGTTTGCCATGGTTGCCAGAAGCCCGCTTCATGCCTCGCTCGATAGCCTGCGTAACCCAGCCAGTGCAACTGCATGCCGAATGCCTGCAAGTCTTTGACCGTCGGGGTTTCCTGAGGATGCCCGCGCAACAGGCCGACGGTGGAAAAGCCGAAACGCTTGCCCGCCGCCGCCAACGCGTGGAGGTGATTGGAGTGCGCGCCACCGAGACTGATGATGCCTTCGGCACCCAAGCGTTCGGCAGCTTTCAGGTGTTCGATGAGCTTGAACCATTTGTTGCCGCTGATCAGCGGGTCGATCTGGTCCAGGCGCAGGATCGCCACTTCGATGCCGGCGGTGGTGAGCCAGTCGAGATCAAAGCGTTCGAGTGGAGCCTTGGGTAGCCAGGTGGGTGGAGGGAGAAGCATTGACGCCGGATCCGAGTAGGGAACAGGCATCTTAACAGCCTTGAGGGCGCCTTCGCGGGCAAGCCCGCTCCCACAGTAGTTTCGCGCTGCTCACAAAATGCATGAACAACTCAGACCCTGTGGGAGCGAGCTTGCTCGCGATGGCCATTGGCAAGCTTGACCTGCCTGTTACAACTGCGCCGCCAACCGCGAACCCTGATTGATCGCCCGCTTGGCATCCAGTTCTGCCGCAACATCCGCACCGCCGATCAGGTGCACGCTCTGCCCTGCCGCCTCCAGGCCTTCATGCAATTCACGCAGCGGGTCCTGCCCGGCGCAAATCACGATGTTGTCCACTGGCAGCACCTGCGGCTCGCCGGTGTCGCCGATGCGGATGTGCAGGCCTTCGTCGTCGATCTTCAGGTATTCAACGCTGTTGAGCATCTGCACCTGCTTGTTCTTCAGACCGGTACGATGAATCCAGCCGGTGGTCTTGCCCAGACCGTCGCCGACCTTGGACGTCTTGCGTTGCAGCAGGAACACCTCGCGGGCCGGGGCATGGGGCGCGGCCTTGATACCCGCGACACCGCCGCGCGCTTCAAGGTGCGTATCGATGCCCCATTCCTTCCAGAACGCGGCGCGATCCTGACTGGTGGCGACGCCTTCATGCACAAGGAACTCGGAGACGTCGAAACCGATACCGCCGGCACCAATCACCGCGACGCGCTTGCCGACCGGTTTACGCCCTAGGATCACGTCCAGGTAGCTCAGCACCTTGGCATTTTCCACCCCCGCAATGGCCGGCACGCGCGGCGCAATACCGGTGGCCAGAATGATCTCGTCGTAGCCGCCTTCGACCAGTTTGGCCACGTCGACTCGGGTGTTCAGGCACACCTCGACGTTGGTGGTCTGCAACTTGCGGTTGAAATAGCGAATGGTCTCAAAGAACTCTTCCTTGCCCGGAACGCGCTTGGCGATATTGAACTGACCGCCGATTTCGCTGGCCGAATCGAACAGCGTTACCTGATGACCACGTTCGGCGGCCACGGTCGCGGCAGACAAACCGGCCGGGCCGGCACCGACCACGGCGATTTTCTTCAGTTGCTGCACCGGCAGATAGTTGAGCTCGGTTTCGTGGCAGGCACGCGGGTTGACCAGGCAACTGGTCAGCTTGCCGCCGAAGGTGTGATCGAGGCAGGCCTGGTTGCAACCGATGCAGGTGTTGATTTCATCGGCGCGACCTTCAGCGGCCTTGTTGACGAAATCCGGGTCGGCGAGGAACGGCCGCGCCATGGACACCATGTCGGCATCGCCTTCGGCCAGGATCTGCTCGGCCACTTCCGGGGTGTTGATGCGGTTTGTGGTGATCAGTGGAATATTGACCGAACCACGCAGCTTGGCGGTGACCTTGCTGAAGGCCGCGCGCGGCACTTTGGTGGCGATGGTCGGAATCCGCGCTTCGTGCCAGCCGATGCCGGTGTTGATGATGGTCGCACCGGCCTGCTCGATAGCCTTGGCCAGTTGCACGATCTCTTCCCAGGTACTGCCGCCCTCGACCAGGTCGAGCATCGACAGACGGAAAATGATGATGAAGTTCGGACCCACCGCTTCACGCACGCGACGCACGATCTCCACCGGCAGGCGCATACGGTTTTCGTAGCTGCCGCCCCAGCGGTCGGTGCGGTGGTTGGTGTGGGCGGCGAGGAACTGGTTAATGAAATAACCTTCGGAGCCCATGATTTCCACGCCATCGTACTCGGCGGTTTGTGCCAGTACCGAGCAGGTGACGAAATCGCTGATCTGCTTCTCGATGCCTTCCTCGTCCAGTTCTTTAGGCTTGAACGGATTGATTGGCGCCTGGATCGCACTGGGCGCAACCTGTTTCGGGCTGTAGGCATAACGACCGGCATGGAGGATCTGCATGCAGATCTTGCCGCCCGCATCATGCACGGCACGGGTGACAATTCGGTGCTTGAGCGCCTCTTCTTCGGTCGTCAGCTTGGCCGCACCGGAATACACGCCACCCTCGTCGTTCGGGCCGATACCGCCGGTGACCATCAGGCCGACACCGCCACGGGCACGCTCGGCAAAGTACGCCGCCATGCGCTCGAAGCCACCCGGTTTCTCTTCAAGGCCAGTGTGCATCGACCCCATCAGGGTGCGATTGCGCAGCGTGGTGAACCCCAGGTCCAGCGGAGCCAACAAGTTCGGGTATTGAGCGGCGGTCATCGGAAACTCCACATCGAGCGATCACGGAAAGTGCAGGAGCTCTACGGCCCCCATCAGTCATGTTCGACAGACTAAGAGTCACGACGCTGTCGCTCAATGACCGTAACTGACAACTTAATGATCGAAGTGAGCAGCTACCACTCAAAACTAAAACGACCTTCCGGTGCAGGTCCGGGTTGAAACCTGCTCCAGGAAGGTCGCTACCTTTCGGACTCTGGATAAGCCCGCAAGGTTTACGCGCAGAACCGGCTTAACAGGCGCCTGCTACTGTCCGCGCAGGCGCAACGTAGTCGTCCTGTTGTTTCGCTCGCTGGGTCAACACCAGCATTGTCAGGAACCCGAGCGCAATCAGTACCGGATAAGCCATCAACAGTTCGGAGAGGGAATACTTCCAGGCCAAAGGACGTCCGACACCCAGCATGGCGGCATACATCCAGGACACTGCCGATAACGAGCCGCAGGCCAACGCCAGCATCCGTGCACTGAACCCGAGATTGAGCAAGGAGCCTGCCTTTTGCAGCGCTGGTAGTACCACTCGATGCAACAGGACGCCGTTGTAACTCAGCAACGCGACAATAATGACTTTGGCTTGAAGCTTTGGATTCATGAAGTATTCGACACCTTTATCAAGGTAATCGATACCAACGACAGCGACGCCCGTTACCCACAGGGCTATCAGTGCAACGATGACAGATCTTTGAAGACTTTCCATGTGAGCATTATCATGCTCAACGAATACTTTTCGCCTTAACAGGTTTCTAACCATAGCGACATCACTGGTCAACACCAAACCGATGGCCACACAACACGCCACCAAATGAACGTAAATAACGCCCAGACGCAAAAACTCCAGAAATTCTTTATTTTCCAGCAGACTCATAATGGTATTTATCGCCACGGTATTTTCTCCACCTTATTCGAGAGTACGGATCGACCACTTGACAGAATCTTTAATTATTAAAAATCCTGTACGACCTTACTTCTAAAAGATAAGCCAAATCATGGACTCGGCACTGTTAACCTCATTGACTCGCCTGGCAAGTCAATGACCGGCTGGTTTATCACCTCCATGAGTTTCAGATAAAAAATCCCCATGTGCATTCACTGCATTTGAGACTCGACTTCCACTTCTTTTTTGCGATTGCAGGGGCAGGTCATGACTGACGTGCTTAGGAATCAGAGGCCACAGACGATCCAATGTTCACTTCTTGAGCAAACCACCGACAAACGGTGCGTAGCGCAAGTGCGCCTGAAGCGACAGTAATGGGCCAACTTTCACTCTATGCCCCACCACAACTGGCCTGCTTGACTACATGCACTTCGACAACGGCTTATTGGATCCGCTAGTTGTTATACATCCCATAACATGCACAATAGCGAGCGACTCTCATCCAGAGCCAGCTTCAACTGCGTATCCCGCGATCATCCGGCCACCACTTCAAGCAGGCCGCAACGCAGGATCAATTGAATCAATCAGGGCGTGAATCAAGTTACTTAATCGTCATCTGTGGTCATGCCCAAAATCCAAAGTAAGCAAACGCCATAGTTGCAGCTAAACCCCACGCGGCCAATGCCATAACCGTTGAATTGTGCGGTAACCGGGATTCACTCAATCGCTGCCAACCGGACTTCGAAAACCTGGTGTGGTCATAACGGCAATACAGGATTGCCCGGTAAGTGTGTCGGATGCCTAGCACCAGAAACAGGCTGATCAGGCCAAGGACAAGTCCACGCGTAATAGCCGGATTAACCAATAGCGCAAGGTGATCCTCCTCGCAGGCAGCGCTATCGATTTCTTCAACGGTAATTCGCTGATCATCCGCCGAAGAGCGCTTTTGACCAATCTGGGTCGCCGCCTGTTGCTCTAGATCCAACGCCTGATACTTCCAGAGCGTTGACGATCCGTCTCGGCAGAAGGTAAACGCAGCAGGACTTGAGACGGCGATGATACAAGCGTCGTTGATGTCCAGTTTTTTCAGTGTTTCCGTGGCTGATCTGGTGAAATCCAGGTCGAAGAGTGGAGTAACCCCACTAGCAAAAGCCGCGACCGAAACCAATAGACTGCTCAAGACGCAGATGGCTGAAATGTTCAAGGCCGGGTTTCCTTTTTCCATTGTTTCTTTGATTTCGCAGTTCGGTTCCAACCTGCTTTGATGAGTTCCAGTACGCTGCTGGCACCCCGATAGCCAATGGGCAATTGAATGGAAGGAGAAAGGGAGGGCATCCATTGCCCTCCCCTCCGCTGTCCACGCTCCTTGCGACAGTACTGACCAGGACCTCAAGTGGCCAGAATGAAGTCCGTCTGATCAACGGCCG
>NZ_JAHBDN010000118.1:0-9805 GCF_019956445.1 Pseudomonas sp. BF-R-19 | reverse complement strand
AATGCGGTGTGTCAGATAACACTATGTCAACTGATACACCGCATTCGCGAGCAAGCCCGCTCCCACAGGGTTTAGTGGTGGTCATGATGAATTGGTCAATGCCAAGTGACCGCCCTTGCAGCGGTCACAGGCACCGCCATCTCAGCGTTTGACACCCAGATCGACCTGGGTCATGCGACTGCGAATGGTGAACACGCCATCACCGGAGAGAATCGCACTGCGAGCAAACAGGCGACCGCTCTCCCAGTTCGAAAGCCCCAGTTCCGGCTTGTTCAACGCGTACTGGCCGTCGACCCAACGGGTGATGCCATTGCCGACAAAAGGCGCGTTGACCGCGTTGTAGAACCGCTCCTGAGCCTCGGCACTTTCACTGATCAAGGACACTGTGAATTGCGGGCTGTAGCGATTGAACAAGGCAATGGCACCGTCCAGGTCGTCGACGATTTTCAGGCTGACTTCCGGGGTTTCTTCCCACTCCCACTCACGGCCCAATTGATCTTCCGGCAACGGCTCGGCCTGCGCCTCGCTCTGATAGCCTTCGGCGCGGTACACCTGGACCGTTGCCGCCAGCCAATCTTGTGGCAGATGCGACTCGCTGCCTTCGACGATATGCAGCTTGCAGCCCTGCCCCCGTGCGGTGCCGGCCTGCATGAGTGCGTCGAGGAACAGCGGCACCAGTTCAGCGGCGCGGTCGCGGTGGATCAGGCAGACGTTCAGGGTGTTGCAGACCTTGCGGTCCAGGGAGTTGCGCACCACGGCGGCAAAGCGTGGGGCGTCGGCATCGGCGTTGGCGATCAGCCACGCGCCACCGGTACCGTGCAGGCTGACCGCCGTGCCGGCCTGCTGCGCGATGCTGCCCAACTGGCTGACGGCGCGACCCGAACCACGGGCCACCGCCAATGACAGGCGCCGGTCAGCGAACATCGCCCAACCGGCGGCGTGGTTGACACTTTCCACCAGCGACACCGCACCGGCCGGCAAGCCGGCATCGCTCAATGCAGGGTTCAGTGCATGGGTGACGATCGCCTGGGCGGTGCCCAACGCATCACTGCCGATGCGCAGCACGGCGGTGTTGCCGGTGCGCAATACACCGGCCGCGTCGGCAAACACATTCGGCCGGCCTTCGAAGACGAACGCGACGATGCCCAGCGGCGAGACCACTTGCTCGACCTTCCAGCCATCGTGCTCGACGCTACTGATCACCTTGCCACGGCTGGCCGCCGCATCACGCCAGGCGCGCAGGCCGGCGATCATGTCGCGACGCATGCGCTCATCGGCCAGCAACCGGGTGGTCGAGCGACCGCGCGCCTTGGCCCGTTCGATGTCGGCGAGGTTGGCGGCTTCGATCAAGGCCCAGCACTCCGGGGTTTCCAGGCGTTGGGCAAACAGGTCGAAGAAGGCGCTGATCGCCTGGTCAGACACCGCCGACAGCGCGGTGAATGCCGCCTGGGCGCGCTCGATCGCGACGTTGGCCGCTTGCTGGTCCGCCACGGGGATCAGCAGCAACTCACCACTGACCTGCTCCACCAGCAGGTGATCACCGGGCTGGAAGCGTTGCGCCAGTTCGGGGCTGACGACAGTGACACGATTACCGGCGAAAGGGATTGGTGTGCCAGCGACTAGACGTTCGAGCGCGAGGGACATGAAGCGGTTCACCATGCAGTGGGCGGCCGGAAAATGTATAGCAATTTCCCTGTGGGAGCGAGCCTGCTCGCGAAGAGGCCGGCACATCCAACATAGCTGCAGCCTGACACTCCGCCATCGTCGGATCGCCGCCCGGAGCAGGCTCGCTCCCACAGGGGCAAGAGGTATGTGGTGACCGGTTACGTATCTCAGTGTATACAGCCCCGCCCCAGACACACCCCGCACTCAAAACCCCGCCGCAACGACACACCGCAGATACACCCCGTTGATGAAATACGCCTGTCGATTGGCCATGCCGATCAAAGCGCTCAACTCACGGGGCATGCCGTTGCCCCGCCGCCCTGACTTGAAAGAGAGCAACGTCCATGAGCACCTCCATTTCTTCGGCCGTCAAAGGCCTGCACCTGAACCTCGACCGTGCCGGCGACTGGGTTGCCCCCCTGGCGCTACGAGTGTTCCTCGCCTGGGAATTCCTCGAGTCCGGCCTGGAAAAACTCAACGGACAGAACTGGTTCGCCGATATCCAGACGCGCTTCCCGTTTCCGTTCGACCACCTTCCAGCAACGCTGAACTGGGAACTGTCGATGTGGGCCGAACTGATCTTCGCCGTGACCTTGCTGGTGGGCCTGGGCACACGTTTTTCGGCGCTGAGCCTGATGGTGGTGACCCTCGTCGCAACCGCCGCCGTGCATTGGCCCGCCGACTGGCACACCCTCAGTGAACTCGCCCAAGGTTATGCAATCAGCAACAAGGGTTACGGCAACTTCAAGCTGCCCTTGATCTACCTTGTGGCCCTCACCCCGCTGCTGCTGTCGGGTGCCGGCAAGTTCAGCATCGATGCGCTGCTGGCGCGTTTCATCTGGCGTCGCTGAAACGAAAGCTGCAACGCGGACAAACAAAAAGGGGGCTTCATGGAAGCCCCCTTTTTGTTTGTCCGGAACTAACCCATCACTTCTTCCAGCCCGGTCTGTTCGGCCAGCTTGGGATGCGCGCTGCGTTCATGCACATGGGATTGCGGGGTGCGGTCGATCAGCAGGCTCAGCAGTTCCGGGCGGCTGTAGTGGCCGCGGGAATCCATCATGCGTTTGCGCTTGTCGATCAGGCCCATGTCGAGATCAGCGATCACCTCGCCCTCACCTTCCTGCAACGAACCCAGGACCGTGCCATCCGGGCTGATGATTGCGGTATAGCAACCGCCGGAGATCGGGCCGATGGCGCAACCGGTGTCGGCCATGATCTGCGCCTGTTGTTCGGGGTTCAGCCACGCCGTGGAGTTGACCACAAAGCACGCGGCCTCCAGGGCATGCTGGCGAATGCTGACTTCCATTTGCGCAGCGAACAGGGGACCGGCAAACGACCCCGGGTACATTGCCGCATGGATCTGTTCGCCATCAGCCATCAAGGCATAACGGGCCAGCGGGTTGAAGTGCTCCCAGCAGGCCAGTTGCCCGATGCGCCCTACCGCGCTGTCGACGGCACGCAGACCGGAGCCATCGCCCATGCCCCAGATCATGCGCTCGTGGTAGGTCGGGGAAATCTTGCGGCGACGCTGGATCAGCGAGCCGTCGGCATCGAACAGCAGCTGCGTGTTGTACAGCGTGCCGCCATCGCGTTCGTTGACGCCGATGGACACGACCATGCCCGCTTGCCTGGCCGCAGCACCGATGGCATCGGTGGCGGCCGAAGGCACGGTGACCGCCTGGTCCAGCAGCTTGAGGTGTTCGGCGGCCATTTCAAAAGGCGACTGCACGTAGGAAAAGTACGGGTAGTACGGCACGACGGTTTCCGGGAACACAGCGAATTGCACGCCCTGCTCGCCGAGTTCGAGAATCTTCTGCACCACTTTGTCAACGGTGCCTTCACGGCTGTAAAGAACGGGACTGATTTGTACGGCGGCGGCTTTGACGAGGGTCATGGCGGTGATCTCATTGAGGGATACGTTTCAACGAGATCAAGATTACGCCGATAATAAAAAGGCTTGAATGTCGTATACACCACCTTTCAGGACATCACGATTCAGCCCCGACTGGCACGCTGAATCACCTGCGGCGGCTGCCCGAACGCCCGAATAAAAGCGCGGCGCATGCGTTCCCGATCCCCAAAACCAGTGTCCGTCGCCACTACATCGATGGAGTGCCGTCCGGTTTCCATCATCAACCGGGCCGACTCGACCCGCAGGCTTTCGATGGCCTTGGCCGGAGACTGGCCGGTTTCGGCATGAAACACCCGGCTGAATTGCCGTGGGCTGAGATTGGCCGCGCTGGCCAGTTCCTCGACCGACAGTGCGGACTTGAGATTCTGCTTGGCGTAGTTCAGCGCGGCCTGTATCCGGTCGGTTTTGGGGGCCAGTGCCAGCATCACCGAAAACTGCGATTGTCCGCCCGAACGCCGGTGGTACACCACCAATTGCCGCGCGACCTTGCGTGCAATGTCGGCGCCCAGGTCCTTCTCCACCAGCGCCAAAGCCAGGTCCACGCACGCGCTCATGCCCGCCGCCGTCCACAGGTGGCCATCGTTGATGAAGATCCGGTCTTCCTCGACCTTCACGTTCGGGTACGCCTTGCGAAAGGCCGGCACATGCGCCCAATGCGTGGTCGCCCGCCGACCGTCGAGCAAACCGGCCTCCGCCAACGCATTCGCCCCCGTGCAAATCGAGCCCAGACGCCGGGTGCCGAGACTGCCGCGGCGCAGAAACTCCAGCATGCCCGGCGTGGTCGGGCGGATCAGGTTGTCGCCCAGGACCAGCAGCGTATCGAACGCGCGCTGGTCGAACGCTTCGGTCTGCACAGCAAAACCGGCGGACGTTTGCACCAGGCCACCCGGCTCGGACAGCAAGGCAATGCGGTACAACGGCTCGTCACCGGCACTGTTGGCCAACTCGAAGGCGGCACACATGGCCAGGCCCAGAACCTGGAAACCGGGGTGAACAATGAGTCCGATCTGGTGCATGGCGATATGACCCTAAACGTGGCATGCCTGAAGTTCAGGCCAGAAGACCTGTACTCTAACCCGAACAGCAGGCACCGGACATCAGGGTGGAGCACCTCGCGCATTGGCGGATGGCGATGGATAATCAAGAGGTTTCCATCTCACCGAGGAATTGAAGGATGTCACTGACTCTCTATTTCCATCCGCTCTCGTCGTTCTGCCACAAAGCACTGATCGCTCTGTATGAACTGGAAATCGATTTTGAAAAAAGGGTCATCGACCTGGGCAACGAGGCTGACCGGGCCGAGCTTCAAGCGCTGTGGCCGATCGGCAAGTTTCCGGTGCTGCGCGATCATGCCCGGCAAAAGAATGTGCCGGAGTCGAGTGTGATCATTGAGTACCTGGACCGGCTCCATCCCGGCCAGGCGCATCTGATTCCGGACGATTGGGAAACTGCGCTGGAAGTCCGCCTGTGGGATCGTTTTTTCGACCTGCATGTCCAGGTGCCCATGCAGAAGATCGTCAGTGACCGCCTGAACGCCGCCCATGGCGACCTGACCCGCGAACGCGCCGCGCTGATGACGGCGTACGGCATGCTTGAACGTCAGCTGACGGCAAGAACCTGGGTCGCCAGCCCGGCGTTCAGCATGGCCGATTGCGCCGCCGCCCCGGCGCTGTTCTACGCCAGCACTCTCGTAGCCTTTCCCGACGATCATCGCCACTTGAGTGCTTATTTCGACAGGCTGACCCAAAGGCCCTCGGTCAAGCGGGTGATCGACGAGGCAAGGCCGTATTTTTCCTGGTATCCGTTTGCCGAGGCCATCCCGGAGCGCTTTCGGTAGTGGCATCAGCGCGAATGGGGAACGGGGAACGGGCGGCAAAAAACCAGCGAATCGACGAATAATTACCGCCGGTCGAGTGTTATCTGATTACACAGGAATAAAAAATGGCAGGGGCGGCTGGATTCGAACCAACGCATGGCAGGATCAAAACCTGCTGCCTTACCGCTTGGCGACGCCCCTGTATCTGTTGCGATGAGTGCCTGGCACTCGCTTTCTTGAGTGGCAACAGGACCTGTTGCCTGCTTGCGTGACGGGCTCCCTGAGGGCCGCTGCAAGAGTGGGCGCAAATTTACCAACATTTTTCTCGCCTGGGAAGCCCCAACAAAAAAAATTGTTCATTAAAACAGGCGCTTAGTGTTGAGCCGGATCTCGGGGAGCTATCGGCGCACATTCAGCCCGACCAGCTCTGCTACGCTTTTCTTTACTCGAATTGAATCGGGAATCGATTGCGCAACACCCTTCCCTTGCCATTTGAGGGCGCCAAAAGTGAAAGGCAAATTAATGGGGGCCGCTGCAACCCTTCTGGTACTCGGGACCGCGATTTATGGGTTGAACACCTGGGAACACATCCAGAGCCAGCGACAGGAAGCGGTCTGCAAGGCCGCCCGGGAGCATCTCAATCGCCTGGAAACCCAGACGCGAGCGTTGGCCTCCGGGTTGACGGTCGAAGCCTATGCCGAAGCCGAAAAAGCCGAGGCTGGCCAGTTGGTCCTGGCACTCGATACGGCCAAAAATGAAGCCGAGGTCGATGCCGTCATCGACAAGCACGCCGCTGCCATCGAGGCGCAGATAACGGCCGAGGACGCTGAGGTCCAGTCCCGAGGCGAACAACCCTTCCTCGGTCAGGAACTGAAAAAGCAACGCATTCCCACCGACGTCAAACAGGAATTCAAACGAGCTGAAAAGGCCGTCGCCGACACCTGCGGATAGTGTCGACCGCCAGCTCCAGGTTTGCCACCAGCGTCTAGACTTCAGCAAAAGCAGGTTTCAAGCAGACTCCGCGTTTTTAACAAGAATCCTGTAAAAAACGAGGGAGTCTCGACTTTGAAAATATCAGCCCTCTGTGCCATCGCGAGCCTGCTGGTGTCGGCTGCGGTGTCTGCCAACGGCGTCATTCCTGTCCTCGAAATGGACTTCACACGGTCGGCAATGGAAACCCTGAAAAAACTCGGCATCGAAGATGCGTGCATCATCGGCGCTTCGAGCGCCTCTGCGTTCACCTATTGCCGGGAAGGATCGACGACGCTCTGGAAGTATCAGGCACTGGACCTGGAACAAATGGCGGCTAGACACAGGGGTGCACAGCAGCCCTCGACGGTCTACCAACCCGTTTCTGTCATGGAATTCGAGAGCGCGGCCTGTGAAGACGAGATGAACGAATCCGCCGCTGGAAAACCGGCAACCATAGGTTGGCTGATCCTCGGCCTGATGGCCATTTTCCTGCTGATCGGCTTGCATTACACCTATAGGGCCATGCTGCAACGCCGCCATGACGCCGCCGCGTACACGCAACCTCAGGAGCAGGCGTCGAGCGAAGCCCTGCCGCCATTCCAGGCAACCGCACGAACAAAAGCCCTGGCGGCGATTGGTCTGGCTGTTGCCGTGGCATTCGCTTATTTCAACTTCACAGGGTATTGAACAACAGGTGAGCGCGCCGTTGCGGCGCGCTCACCGGTCACTCAGTGCGGTGCGCGCGGGATGGTCTTGAGCAGGTCTTCAGGGCTGATGTGACCGACCACGCTGCCCGGTTGCGGCAGGTTGAGGATGTGGCCTTTCATCTTGCCGATGATGTGCATTTCACAAGGCTTGCAGTCGAACTTCAGCGTCAGCACTTCATCGCCGTGGATCAATTGCATCGGCGCGACCTTGGTGCGTACACCGGTCACGCCCTTGGCCTGTTTCGGGCACAGGTTGAAGGAGAAACGCAGGCAGTGCTTGGTGATCATCACCGGCACCTCGCCGGTTTCCTCGTGGGCCTCGTAGGCCGCATCGATCAGCTTGACGCCATGACGGTGGTAGAAGTCGCGGGCCTTCTGGTTGTAGACGTTGGCCAGGAACGACAGGTGCGAATCCGGGTACACCGGCGGTGGCGTGGTTTCGGCCTTGCGGCTGCCCCGCGGGTGGGCGGCGATCCGCGCTTCGGTCAAGGCTTCAATCACTTCGCGGCGCAAGGCCTTGAGCTGCGAGTTCGGGATGAAGTACGCCTGCGGCGCGTCCAGCTTGATGTCGATGGCGTGGTACTGCGTGGTACCCAGTTGGCCGAGCAGATCCTGCAACTGCTCCAGCGCCTGTTCCGGCTTGTTGGCGGCACCGAACGGGCCGGCCAGGGTGACGCTGGCGCTGATGCCCTCTTCACTGGTAGCGGTCAGTTCCAGCTGGTCTTCACGCAGGCGAGCGACCCAGTTCAGGGCGATGCGACGCTCGGCAGAGGTCTTTTGCAGCGCCTGTTGCCAGTTGTGATCGAGATTGCGATTCAGCGGATGGTTGGGGCGCAGCTTGTACATCCCCTCCGGCATCTCATTGGGCTCGACGCGATAGCGATAGCGCTTCTCGCCGTCCTCCTCGAACTCGCCTTTGGGTTCGGCGATGTTGGCGCGAAAACCCACCACTTCACGTTTGACCAGCACGTTGAGGCCGTCGCCGTTGGACAGCGGCTCGTGCGTCACGACCTGCATGTCACGCTTGGCGACTTTCTCGACCACACCCAACGGCAGACCGGTGAAGGTCGGCGAGTCAAAGGCGCCGATATCGATCTTGCGGTCAGTGACGAAGTAATCGGTGCTGCCACGGTGGAAGGTTTTTTCCGGGTCGGGCAGGAAGAAGTGCGCGGTGCGACCGCTGGAGGCGCGGGCCAGGTCCGGGCGGTCTTCGAGCACGGCGTCGAGGCGCTGGCGGTAGTAGGCGGTGATGTTCTTCACATAGCCCATGTCCTTGTAGCGACCTTCGATTTTGAACGAACGCACGCCGGCCTCGACCAGGGCGCGAATGTTGGCGCTCTGGTTGTTGTCCTTCATCGACAGCAGGTGCTTTTCGTAAGCGATCACCCCGCCCTTTTCGTCCTTGAGGGTGTACGGCAAACGACAGGCCTGGGAGCAGTCGCCACGGTTGGCGCTGCGCCCGGTTTGCGCGTGGGAAATGTTGCACTGACCGGAAAACGCCACGCACAACGCGCCGTGGATAAAGAACTCGATGGCCGCGTCGGTTTCGTCGGCGATGGCGCGGATCTCCTGGAGATTCAGCTCGCGGGCCAGCACCAGTTGCGAGAAACCGGCCTGATCGAGGAACTTCGCCCGCTCCAGGGTGCGGATGTCAGTCTGGGTACTGGCGTGCAGTTCGATCGGCGGAATGTCCAGTTCCATCACCCCCAGGTCCTGGACGATCAGCGCATCGACGCCGGCGTCGTACAACTGGTGGATCAGCTTGCGGGCCGGTTCCAGTTCGTTGTCGTGCAGGATGGTATTGATGGTGGTGAACACCCGGGCGTGGTAGCGACGGGCGAACTCCACCAATTGGGCGATATCGCTCACTTCGTTGCAGGCGTTATGGCGGGCGCCGAAGCTCGGGCCACCGATGTAGATGGCATCGGCGCCATGCAGAATGGCCTCGCGGGCGATGGCCACATCGCGGGCAGGGCTGAGCAATTCCAGGTGATGTTTGGGCAAAGACATAATTTTTTTAGTCAGGCTTGTCACGGTCGAGGCGTGCATTGTAGCGGCGAAACGCCTGACCGGCACCCGTATGCTGCCGGGTGGCGTTTCGGGCAAGCCTGGCGTGCCTCAACCTCTGTGGGAGCGGGCTTGCTCGCGAAAGCGCTGGGTCAGTCAATACTTGTGCAAGCTGACACTCCGTCTTCGCGAGCAAGCCCGCTCCCACAAAGGGTTTTACGTCGTACGCAGAATTTGTGCACAACAACATTCAACTGTGGGAGCGGGCTTGCTCGCGAAAGCGCTGGGTCAGTCAATACCTGTGCAAGCTGACACTCCGCCTTCGCGAGCAAGCCCGCTCCCACAAAGGGTTTACGTCGTACGCAGAATTTGTGCACAACAACATTCAACTGTGGGAGCGGGCTTGCTCGCGAAAGCGCTAGGTCAGTCAACACTTTCGCAAGCTGACACTCCGTCTTCGCGGGCAAGCCCGCTCCCACAAAGGGTTTTACGTCGTACGCAGAATTTGTGCACAACAACATCCAACTGTGGGAGCGGGCTTGCTCGCGAAAGCGCTGGGTCAGTCAATACTTGTGCAAGCTGACACTCCGCCTTCGCGAGCAAGCCCGCTCCCACAAAGGGTTTTACGTCGTACGCAGAATTTGTGCACAACAACATTCAACTGTGGGAGCGGGCTTGCTCGCGAAAGCGCTGGGTCAGTCAATACCTGTGCAAGCTGACACTCCG
>NZ_JAHBDN010000117.1:0-10334 GCF_019956445.1 Pseudomonas sp. BF-R-19 | reverse complement strand
CCGCGTTGAACCCGGTAATGGTCAGGGTGCTGCCCAACGGGGTGGTGATCGATTGCGGGAATCCGGCGGCCACGCCACCGGTGACCACGGCGATGCCGCCGACGGTCAGGGTCGTGACACCGTCGAGCGCAGCAACGGTGAAGGTCCCGCTCTGGGTCAACGCCGTGGAGTCCGGTGCGCTGCCGTCGCTGAGGTTTTTCTCGAAAACGGTGAGCTCGCCACCCTGAGCGTTCAAACCGCCAATCGTGATCGAGTCATCGTTGTTGTGGATCTGCAGCACCAGGTTCGCGTTTCTGCTGTCGCCGTCCGAATCGGTGAGGGTGTAGGTGAAGGATTCGCTGCCATTGCCACTGCCGTGCAGGGCTATGAAATCGGCATCGCTGGTGTTCAGCGTGTAGGTGTAAGTGCCGTTGGCATTGAGCACCAGGGTGCCGTAAGTGCCGGTGAACGTACCCGGGGTGATCGGTCCGGCATTTTCCCCGACCGTTACCTGGTCGGCGCCTTGCACGTCATTGCTCAGCACGTTGCCGTTGAGGGTCAGCAGGGTTTCCGAGGCGGTACTGGTGTTGCTGTCGTCCACGCCATTGGGCAGGTCGTCGACGATGTTCACGTCCAGCGAACCAGTCGCGGTGGTGCCGTTGTCGTCGACCACGGTCACGGCGAACTGCTCTGGTAAAGTGTTGGCGTCGTTGGCGGTCGGGTGTACTTCGTTATCGTTGAGGGTGTAGCTGTAGCTGATCACCCCGGTCGCGGCGTTGAACCCGGTGATGGTCAGGGTACTGCCCAACGGTGTGGTGATCGATTGCGGGAAGCCGGCGGCCACGCCGCCGGTGACCACGGCGATGCCGCCGACGGTCAGGGTCGTGACACCGTCGAGCGCAGCAACGGTGAAGGTCCCGCTCTGGGTCAACGCCGTGGAGTCCGGTGCGCTGCCGTCGCTGAGGTTTTTCTCGAAAACGGTGAGCTCGCCACCCTGAGCGTTCAAACCGCCAATCGTGATCGAGTCATCGTTGTTGTGGATCTGCAGCACCAGGTTCGCGTTTCTGATGTCACCGTCCGAATCGGTGAGGGTGTAGGTGAAGGATTCGCTGCCATTGCCACCGCCATGCAGGGCTTTGAAGTCCGCATCGCTGGTGTTCAGCGCGTAGGTGTAAGTGCCGTTGGCGTTGAGCACCAGGGTGCCGTAAGTCCCGGTGAAAGTGCCTGGGGTGATCGGGCCGGTGTTTTCTCCGACCGTCACGCGGTCGGCGCCTTGCACGTCGTTGCTCAGTACGTTGCCGTTCAACGTCAGCAGGGTTTCAGAAGCGGTACTGGCGTTGCTGTCGTCTACGCCATTGGGCAGGTCGTCGACGATGTTGACGTCCAGTGAACCAGTCGCGGTGGTGCCGTTGTCATCGACCACGGTCACAGCGAACTGCTCAGGCAAAGTGTTGGCGTCGTTGGCAGTCGGATGGGCTTCGTTATCGTTGAGGGTGTAGCTGTAGCTGATCACCCCGGTCGCCGCATTGAACCCGGTAATGGTCAGCGTGCTGCCCAACGGCGTGGTGATCGACTGCGGGAAGCCGGCGGCCACGCCACCGGTGACCACGGCGATGCCGCCGACGGTCAGGGTTGTCACGCCATCGAGGGCGGCGACGGTGAAGGTGCCGTTCTGGGTCAACGCCGTGGCATCCGGTGCGCTGCCGTCGCTAAGGTTTTTCTCGAAGACGGTCAACTCGCCGCCCCCAACACTCAAACCGTCAATCGTGTCCGGGTCATCGTTGTTGTGAATCTGCAGCACCAGGTTCGCGGTGCTGCTGTCGCCATCGGCGTCTGTCAGCGTATAGGTGAAGGTTTCAGTGCCGTCGCCACCACCGTGCAGCGCCTTGAAGTCGGCATCGCTGGTGTTCAGCGTGTAGGTGTAAGTGCCGTTGGCGCTGAGCACCAGGGTGCCGTAAGTGCCGGTGAAGGTGCCCGGGGTGATCGGGCCGGTGTTTTCGCCGAGCGTCACGCGGTCGGCGCCTTGCACGTCGTTGCTCAGTACGTTGCCGTTGAGCGTCAGCAGGGTTTCCGAGGCGGTGCCATTGTTGTCATCGACTGCTTTGGGCACGTCGTCGATGATGCTGATATCCAGCGTAGCGGTAGCGCTGTCGCCATTGCTGTCGATGGCCACCACGGTGACGTGTTCGGCAAGACTATTGGCACCCTCGCCGCTTGCGTGGGATTCGGCACGGTTGAGGGTGTAGCTGTAACTGACCACGCCCGTGGCCGGGTTGTAACTGGTGACGGTCAGCGTGCTGCCCAGCGGAGAGGTGATCGACTGCGGGAAACCTGCCGCCACGCCGCCGCTGATCAAGTTGATCGCGCCGATGCTGAGGCTGCTCAGCCCGTCTGGCGCATTGATGGTGAAGGTGCCGCTTCGCGTCAGCGAGCCTTCGCTCCTCGCCGAACCGTCGGCCAGGTTGGCTTCATTGACGGTCCGCTCGCCGTTCTGCTCCGACAGGCCGTCGAAGGTGACCGGATTGTCCGGCACTTGCGGAACCACCGGCGGCACCACAGGAGCATCGGCCGCGACAACGTTGTCCGGATTAACGTTCAGGCGTTCTTCGGGAAGTTCGGGAATGCCATTGAACCCGGCAGTGGGGAAGCCGATGATCGGATCGACTCGCCCGCCCACTTCTTCGAGCAGGACGAAACTATGGCCACTGCCCTGGACGCCGCCCGGTACACCGGTAGTCGTGGCGGGCCCGGCAGCGGTGGCTTCAGCGGTTTGGGTCGGGTCATCGCCCGCCGCAATGGCTTTTTGCAGCTGTTCGACATCGGTCAGTTGCGCTTCGCTCGGCGTCAGCGCTTCAGGCGAGTTCACATGGGGTATCTGATTGGCGAGTAACTGCGGCGTCATCTGCATGCTGCTGCCGCGCCCGAGGGTCAGTTCCTGGCCATTTTGCAGATGCACCGCCACGGCGCCTTCAGCGCCGGTGCTCAGTTGGTCGCCGGCAAACAGCCGGTCCCCCTCGACCAAAGCACGCCGGGAGCCGTCGCTCGCGACCGCGAACACCTGACCGATGACCTTACTGACGATACCAATGAGCGTAGCCATGTGCACTTCCTCCGCTGCCAACCACTGTCGGCAGCTTGTTTGTGCGAAGAACGTGCTCATGGCTCAAGCGGGTTGTCTGGCGGATCGTGTTGCGGGTGCCGGTTTACTTGAGTAAG
This sequence comes from Pseudomonas sp. BF-R-19, assembly GCF_019956445.1. Taxonomy (NCBI): domain Bacteria; kingdom Pseudomonadati; phylum Pseudomonadota; class Gammaproteobacteria; order Pseudomonadales; family Pseudomonadaceae; genus Pseudomonas; species Pseudomonas sp. BF-R-19. The sequence goes on along the minus strand of NZ_JAHBDN010000117.1, from coordinate 7,139 downwards.
CCGTGGCCCCGGCAACGATCTCGCCCAGCCAGTCGCTCACGGCGCTGTTTACGATTTCGGGAAAAACCCTCTGCAATCAATGGCATCGGATCCCTGTTCGCAACAACCTTGCCTGTGAGCGGTGCGTAACGATCTTGAATCACTCAAGTGACAAAAAACCGTCACCTTCAGATCGCTCGCGTCCCTCCCCTCCAGCACTTCTCCGCTCTTTGTCGATAAGTGGATTGGAACTTTCCTCAAACCCCGACGAGCGCCCTAGAGCTCGTAAAACAAGGGCTTTCGAATTGAACAATGTGCTGGATTTTGCAGAGCGCATAAGTTTTTTTTGACATACCGGTTATGAAAAAAATTTCTTAGCTACGCTCCAGAATGTTCTTAGCTCTTTTGTTAAAGATGTGAAACAACTTTACCTATAAATATCGTCAAATAATTGGCGACTGATAAGCACCACCAGGAATCAGGGAGATGTACCATGCGCCTATTAACCCCCCTCTGCAGCGCGGTTCTTTTGGCCATGGCCTGCTCGTCCCAGGCTCAGGCCATGACGCTGACCGAGGCAATCCAGAGCACCATCGCGACCCATCCGGAACTGGCATCACGGGTGGACAGCCGCCTGTCGGCGGATGAGGACGTGAAGGTCGCCAAAGGGGGCTTTTATCCATCGGTTGATTTGAACGCGGCCTACGGGCGCGGGTACAGCGATAACACCAATACCCGCGCGTTCGGCAATCACAACACCGAAACCCTCAACTACACCCAGTCGGAACTGCGCCTGCGGCAAATGCTCTTCGACGGGTTCAACACCGCCAATGAAGTCGGGCGCACCCAGGGCGTGGTCAACTCGCGAGCCTATTACGCTCAGGGTACGGCTCAGGATCTGGCCCTGCGCACCACCGAGGTTTACCTCGAAGTCCTCAAGCGCCGCGAACTGGTGACACTGGCCAAAAACAACCTGCAAGCGCACTTGCGGGTCAACGACCAGATCGGCCTGCGCACCGAGCGCGGTGTGGGCAGCAACGCCGATGCCGATCAGTCCTCGGCTCGCCGGGCATTGGCAGAAAACAACCTCGACACCGCCGAAGTCGATCTGGCGGATGCCGAGTCGAATTTCTACGCCGTTGTAGGGCGCCTGCCCGATGAGCTCGAAACCCCGCCGTCGATTCGCGGTGAAGTCCCTTCCACCCTGCCCGAAGCCCAGCAGAGCATGGTGGAGAACAACCCTTACCTGAAGTCCGCCCAGGCCGACGTGCAATCGGCCGAAAGCCAGTACGAAGTCGCCAAGTCGCCGTTCTACCCTCGCCTCGACGCCGAGGCCGCCGTGGGTGCGAACAACAACGTGCAGGGTGACGAAGGCCACGACAACGAATGGCGGGTCGGCGTGGTGATGAACTACAACCTGTTCCGCGGTGGCAGCGACAAGGCGCGCCTGGCCTCCGACGCACACAAGATCAACCAGGCCATGGACATCCGCAACAACGCCCTGCGCCAGTTGAACGAAAACATCCACCTGGCCTGGAACGCCATGGTCAATGCCAAAAAACAAACCCCGACCGCCCGTGAATACGCCGACACCAGCAAGCGCGTACGCGTGGCCTATCAGGATCAGTTCGGTCTCGGTCAGCGGACCCTGCTCGACCTGCTCGACAGTGAAAACGAACTCTACAACGCCAACCGTCGCTACACCGAGGTGCGCTACACCGAAGAGTTTTCGATGTACCGTGTACTGGCGAACATGGGCCAGTTGCTGAGCAAGCAACGGGTCGTACTGCCCGCCGATGCCATCGCCCAGACAGAAGTGAAAAACGAAGCGCGTCTGCCTGATCTGAAGTAGTGCACGGGAGCGTTCAATGACCAGCATGGAACCCGGCAACACCGGTGTCGATCCGCGCCTGAGCTTCGATGACCCGCTTCTGGACGGTCTGTTGATCCTCTGCAAACTCCACGGCGCGACGGTCAGTCGCGCCAGCCTGAGTGCCGGGCTCCCCATGGCACACCAACGCCTGAGCCTGGACCTGCTGCCCCGTGCAGCGGCCCGGGCGGGTTTGCAGGCGCGCTTGCTGCGTCGTGACCTCAAGGATATCTCCGCGCTCAACCTGCCCGTGCTGCTGTTGTTGAACAACGGTCGCACGGCCGTCCTGCGTCGTTATGGCGAGGACGGCAAGGTGCTGATCCTGCCCAGTGAAGCCGACGGCGGCGAACAATGGCTCAGCCCTGAGGAGCTGGCCGAGCACTACAGTGGCCAGGCGTTGTTTGCCCGGCCGCGCCACGAACTCGAAGACTTGCGCTCGCCGCTGGTGCCACGGGTCAAGGCCTGGTTTCGCGATACGCTAAAGCTGTCGAAATGGCTGTACAGCGATGCGATCCTGGCGAGTTTCCTGATCAACCTGCTCGGGCTGATGGTGCCGCTGTTCGTGATGCAGACCTACGACCGCGTGGTGCCGAACCAGGCCACCTCAACCTTGTGGGTGCTGGCGATCGGTCTGCTGATCGGCACCGTTTTCGAACTGGTGCTGCGGGTCGTGCGCGCGCACTTGCTGGATACCGCCGGCAAGAAAACCGATGTGATCCTGTCGGCCACCCTGTTCGAGCGCATCACCGGCATGGCGATGAAAGCGCGACCGGCGACCATCGGTGGCTTCGCCCAAAGCATTCATGACTTCCAGGGCCTGCGGGAGTTTCTCACCGCCGTGACCCTCACCAGCCTGATCGACCTGCCCTTCTGCCTGCTGATGCTGCTGGTGATCGGCCTGCTCGGTGGCTGGCTGGTGGTGATCCCGATACTGGCGTTTCCCATCACCATCATCTTCGCCATGGTGATCCAGGTGCGCCTGCGCGATACCGTGCAGAAAAGCCTCAGCCTCGGCGCCGAACGCCAGGCACTGTTGATCGAAACCCTCAGCGGCCTGGAAACCCTCAAGGCCTGCAGTGCCGAAAGTGAACGCCAGCACAAATGGGAAAGCACCCACGGCGCCCTGACCCGCCTCGACAGCCACGCGCGCAACCTCTCGGCCCTGGCCACCAACGGCACGCTGTTCATCCAGCAACTGTCCGGCATGGCAACCATCGTCGCCGGGGTCTACAGCATCATCGCCGGCAACCTCAGCGTCGGCGCCCTGGTGGCCAGCTACATGCTCTGCAGTCGGGTGCTGGCACCACTGGGACAGATCGCCGGCCTGATCACCCGCTACCAGCAAGCGCAACTGACCATGAAAAGCACCGACGCGTTGATGGGCCTGCCCCAGGAGCGCGACGCCAGACAACGGCCGCTGGAGCGCACCCAACTGCAAGGTGCGCTGGATGTTGTCGGCGTGACCTTTCACTACAACGGCCAGAGTTCTCCCGCCCTGGCCAATGCCAGCTTCAGTGTGAAACCCGGTGAGCGCATCGGCATCATCGGCCGCAGCGGCTCAGGCAAAAGCACCCTGGCGCGACTGGTAATGGGGTTCTATGAACCGGATGAAGGCCAGCTGCTGCTCGATGGCCTGGACCTGCGGCAACTGGACGTCGCCGACCTGCGCCATCAAATCGGCTACGTCGCCCACGACCTGCCGCTGCTGGCCGGCAGCCTGCGCGACAACCTGACCCTCGGCGCGCGCTATATCAGCGACACACGCATGCTCGAAGTAGCGGAAATGACCGGCGTCACCGAACTGGCCCGGCAACACCCGCAAGGCTTCGACCGGCCCGTGGGCGAACGCGGGCAACTGTTGTCCGGCGGCCAGCGCCAGGCCGTATTGATGGCCCGGGCGATGTTGCTCGACCCGCCGATCATGCTGCTCGACGAACCCACCAGCGCCATGGACAACAGCAGCGAAGACGTCCTGCGGCAAAAACTTCACGGCTGGGTCCAGGGCAAAACCATCCTGCTGGTGACCCACCGCACCTCGATGCTGAGCCTGGTGGACCGGTTGGTGGTGCTGGACAACGGACGGATCGTCGCCGACGGTCCGAAAGAGGCGGTCATCGATGCACTGCGCAAGGGCCGTGTCGGCTCTGCGGCCGTCTAGGAGTCGTCCATGTCTGCCGATCAAGGATCCCGTGGCTACTTCGACAGTTTCAGCAAAAGCGCCGAAACCGAATTCATGCCGGAAACTGCCGGTGCATCGTTGCAGGATTCGCCGCGCTGGTCGCGGGTTACCGTGTGGCTGGCGGCCGCGCTGGTGGTCAGCGCACTGCTCTGGGCCAAATTCGCCGTGTTGCAGGAAGTGACCATGGGCGAAGGCAAGGCGATTCCGTCGAGCAAGGTCCAGGTGATCCAGAACCTGGAGGGCGGCATCGTCACTGAAATTTTCGTCCGTGAAGGACAAATGGTGAACAAGGGCGACACCTTGCTGCGCCTGGATGACACCCGCTACCTGTCGAACAAGGGCGAAAGCGAAGCCGATCGTTATGCCTTGACCGCACAGGTCGAACGGCTTTCAGCCGAAGCCGAAGGCCGGCCGTTCAAGCTGTCGGAAGAAGTGATCGCCAAGGCCCCGCAAGTGGCCGAAGACGAGCGCTCGCTGTACGAGCAACGGCAACGGCGCCTGGCCAGCGAGCAGCGCACCCTGACCGAGCAACTTCGGCAAAAAACCCAGGAGTTGGCGGAGTTTCGTTCAAAACAGGGGCAGTTCAGCTCCAGCCTGGCGTTGCTGCAACAGGAAATGAACATGTCCACGCCACTGGTGGGCACCGGCGCGGTATCACCGGTGGAAATACTGCGGCTCAAACGCAGCGCCGTGGAGATTCGCGGCTCATTGAACGCCACCACCCTGGCGATTCCACGGGCCGAGTCGGCGATCAACGAGATCAAAAGCAAGATCGACGAGTCGGAACAAACCTTCCGCTCGGAAGCCGCCAAAGAGCTGAACGAGAAACGCACCGACCTGTCGAAAATCACGGCCTCGAGCATTGCCATCGACGACCGCGTGACCCGTACCACCGTGGTCTCGCCGGTGCACGGCATCATCAAGGTGTTGAAGGTCAACACCATCGGCGGCGTGGTCCAGCCCGGCAGTGACATGGTGGAAATCGTGCCGCTGGAAGACAACCTGCTGATCGAAGCCAAGGTCCGCCCGCAGGACGTTGCATTCCTGCATCCGGGCCAGAAAGCCATGGTCAAGTTCAGTGCCTACGACTACACCATTTACGGTGGCCTGAGCGCCAAACTGGAGTTGATCGGCGCCGACACCATCACCGACGACAAAGGCAACAGCTTCTATCTGATTCAGGTGCGTACCGACAAAAACCATTTGGGCGGGGATGTGAAACCACTGCTGATCATCCCGGGGATGGTGGCGACGGTGGACATTATTACCGGGGAGAAAACGGTGCTGGATTACTTGCTTAAACCGGTGCTCAAGGCTCGGACCGAGGCGATGCGGGAAAGGTAGTCTTTTTCAGAAGTTGTGGTGATTGAACCGACCCCATCGCGGGCAAGCCCGCTCCCACAGTTGATCGCATTTCTCCTGAAGGAACTCGGTCGAATGTGGGAGCGGGCTTGCTCGCGAAGAGGCCGGCACATACAACGATTACCTCTCGGCATGATTACGCTGGTAAACCTCCTCCCCCATCGCCGCAATCTGCCCCTCGATCAATGCCTCGAACGGCTTCAGCAACGGCGCAAACGTCGCCGGCGCTTCGAGAGTTTCCAGCGCCTGCACAATCGCCTCCACCGTCGACAACGCTCCCGGCCCCGGCGCCTTGCGCAGGCGATAGCGGGACACACCGCCCTCGGCCAGCGTCACCCTCGGCAGCGCCGCCAGCAGCGGATTGAGGTGCAGCATCTTGCGCGCCTTGCGCCAGGTGCCGTCGGGAACCACCAGCAGCAAGGGGTCGTCCGTCGCGGCACAAGCCTGCATCGGCTGGGCATCTTCGCCGGGAAACAGCAACCGCGCCCGATACCCCGGCTGATTCAACAGCGCCGGCAAATCCTCGAACACCTCGCCGACGATCAACTCGGCATTCTTCAACCCAAGCGCCGCCAGACGCGCGGTGTTCAACGCATGATTCACTTCGCTCGGATGCTGCAACAACAGTATCCGGGTGCGGCTGTCGAGGCTGGGAATCAACGGGCACAGGCAATGAGTTTGCGGGCGCAGGCAACGCGGACATTGAATTCTTGACATCGTCTTTACGCCTGATTCAGTTGTGCTTTGAGCAGATCACGGAAGGTCTGGATCAGCGGCTCGCGGCTACGCCCCCGACGCACGATCATCGAGAACGGCGCCTGATAACCGAAGGTCGCCGGCAGCAACACCCGCAAGTCACCCTTGTCGGCCCATGCCTGGGCGTAGTGCTCCGGCAGGTAGCCGATGTAGGCGCCGGACAGCACCAGAATCAACTGGGCTTCCATACTTTCTACCGTCGCGGCACTGTGCTTGAAACCGTGGCGCGCCAGTTCGGCCTGGCTCCAGTAGCCACGACCGACCATGCGCTGCTGGGTGATGACTTGCTCGGGAATGCGCCGCTCGTTGAACAGCGGATGCCGCGTGCTGCAATACAACCAGTGTTGTTCACGGTACAGCGGCATGTACACCAGGCCGCTCATGCGCGTGGAAAACGCGCCGATGGCCAGGTCGAGGCGGTTGTCCTGCACGCCGAGTTGCAATTCGTAAGGGCTCATCACCGACAGGTGCAAGTGCACGGCCGGGTGTTCCTGGCTGTAGGCGCCGATGGCCTCGGCGAACGGCAGGGCCTTGTCACTGACGGTGGAATCGATCACCCCGAGGTTCAAGGTACCGCGCAACTCGCCCTTGAGGGCGGCGGCGTACTGCTCGAAGCCTTCGAGTTCGCCCAACAGACGCAGGGTTTCCTGATGGAACAGCTCGCCCTTGCTGGTCAGGCTGAAACCGCCACGGCCGCGATGGCACAGCACCAGGCCGAGAGCTGCTTCGAGCTGACTCATGTAGGTGCTGATGGCCGACGTCGAGAGATTGAGCTCCTGCTGGGCGTTGGCGAACCCCTGATGGCGCACCACACTGACGAAGATGCGCAATAGTTTCAGGTCGGGTAAAGCGTTGGCCATGGAAATGCTCCGATCTCGGGGTAACGCACACCGCTGAAGGTAATGAAGATCATTGTGGGAGCGAGCTTGCTCGCGATAGCGGTGGGTCAGTCAATATTGATGTTGACTGACCCACCGCTATCGCGAGCAAGCT
>NZ_JAHBDN010000116.1:0-10559 GCF_019956445.1 Pseudomonas sp. BF-R-19 | reverse complement strand
GGGCTTGCTCGCGAAGACGGTTTGTCAGTCGACATCAATATTGCCCGATTCACCGCCTTCGCGAGCAAGCCCGCTCCCACATTGGTCCCGTGTCTGGGTTAGAAGGAGTCACCCGGCACACGCACAAACCCTTCCATCAACACCCGCGCACTGCGGCTCATGATGGCTTTGTTCACGGTCCAATCGCCGTTCACCTGGCTGGCCTCGGCGCCGACGCGCAAGGTGCCGGACGGATGGCCGAAGCGCACCGCGTTGCGTTCGATACCGCCTGCCGCGAGGTTCACCAAAGTGCCGGAAATCGCTGCGGCCGTACCGATCGCCACTGCCGCCGTGCCCATCATTGCGTGGTGCAACTTGCCCATGGACAGTGCACGTACCAGCAGGTCGACATCACCTGCGGCAATCGCCTTGCCGCTGGACGCCACGTAGTCCGCCGGCTTGGCCACGAAGGCCACCTTCGGCGTGTGTTGGCGCTTGGCCGCTTCGTCGATGTTGGAAATCAGGCCCATGCGCAATGCGCCATAAGCGCGGATGGTTTCGAACATCAGCAAGGCTTTCGGGTCGCCATTGATCGCGCCCTGCAACTCGGTGCCCTTGTAGCCGATGTCTTCGGCATTGACGAAAATCGTCGGGATGCCAGCGTTGATCATGGTCGCCTTGAAGGTACCGACGCCGGGCACTTCCAGGTCATCCACAAGGTTGCCGGTAGGGAACATCGAACCGCCACCGCCCTCCTCGTCTGCCGCCGGATCGAGGAACTCGATCTGCACTTCGGCCGCCGGGAAGGTCACGCCGTCGAGTTCGAAATCACCGGTTTCCTGCACTTCACCATTGGTGATCGGTACGTGAGCGATGATGGTCTTGCCAATGTTGGCCTGCCACACGCGAACCACCGCCACGCCGTTGTGCGGGATGCGGCTGGCGTCCACCAGGCCATTGCTGACGGCGAACGAACCGACCGCCGCCGACAGGTTGCCGCAGTTGCCGCTCCAGTCCACGAAGGGCTTGTCGATGGACACCTGACCGAACAGGTAATCGACATCGTGATCGGCCTTGATGCTTTTCGACAGGATCACGGTTTTGCTGGTGCTGGAAGTCGCGCCGCCCATGCCGTCGATTTGTTTGTCGTATGGGTCGGGGCTGCCGATCACGCGCAACAGCAAAGCGTCGCGGGCCGGGCCCGGGACCTGTGCCGCTTCAGGCAAATCCTTCAGGCTGAAAAACACGCCTTTGCTGGTGCCGCCGCGCATGTAGGTGGCGGGAATCTTGATCTGAGCTGCGTGAGCCATGGTGCTGCTTACTCCTGATCTGAAAACAGACACGGGACTCAAAGTCCCGTGTCTGTACTGCTTGTGTTAAACGGCAACCGCCGATTCTTCGAGGAAGTCCTGGGCGAAGCGTTGCAGCACGCCACCGGCTTCGTAGATCGACACTTCTTCAGCGGTGTCGAGGCGGCAGGTCACCGGCACATCGACGCGTTCGCCGTTCTTGCGATGGATCACCAGCGTCAGGTCTGCACGCGGAGTGCGGTCGCCAATCACGTCGTAGGTTTCGCTGCCGTCGATGGCCAGGGTGTGACGGTTGGTGCCTGGCTTGAATTCCAGCGGCAACACGCCCATGCCCACCAGGTTAGTGCGGTGAATGCGCTCGAAACCTTCGGCGGCAATCGCCTCCACACCGGCCAGACGCACGCCCTTCGCCGCCCAGTCTCGGGACGAACCCTGACCGTAGTCGGCGCCGGCGATGATGATCAGCGGCTGCTTGCGATCCATGTAGGTTTCGATGGCTTCCCACATGCGCATCACTTTGCCTTCCGGCTCGACACGGGCCAGCGAACCCTGCTTGACCTTGCCGTTTTCCTGAACCATTTCGTTGAACAGTTTCGGGTTGGCGAAGGTCGCGCGCTGCGCGGTCAAGTGGTCACCACGGTGAGTCGCGTAAGAGTTGAAGTCCTCTTCCGGCAGGCCCATTTTCGCCAGGTATTCGCCAGCGGCGCTGTCGAGCATGATGGCGTTGGACGGCGACAGGTGATCGGTGGTGATGTTGTCCGGCAGCACGGCCAGCGGACGCATGCCCTTGAGCGGACGGGCGCCGGCCAACGCACCTTCCCAGTACGGCGGACGGCGGATGTAAGTGCTCATCTCGCGCCAGTCGTACAGCGGCGTAACTTTCGGGCCGGTGTCTTCGTGGATGGCGAACATCGGGATGTACACCTGGCGGAACTGCTCGGGTTTAACCGACGCCTTGACCACTGCGTCGATTTCTTCGTCGCTTGGCCAGATGTCTTTCAGGCGGATTTCCTTGCCGTCGACCACGCCCAGCACGTCTTTTTCGATGTCGAAACGGATGGTGCCGGCGATGGCGTAAGCAACGACCAATGGCGGCGACGCGAGGAACGCCTGCTTGGCGTACGGGTGAATCCGCCCGTCGAAGTTACGGTTACCGGACAACACGGCAGTGGCGTACAGGTCGCGATCAATGATCTCTTGCTGGATCACCGGGTCCAGTGCACCGGACATGCCGTTGCAAGTGGTGCAGGCGAAAGCCACGACGCCGAAACCGAGCTGGTCCAGTTCTTTAGTCAAACCGGCTTCATCGAGGTACAGCGCCACGGTTTTCGAACCCGGTGCCAGGGACGACTTGACCCATGGCTTGCGGGTCAGGCCGAGCTTGTTGGCGTTGCGCGCCAGCAAGCCGGCGGCGATCACGTTGCGCGGGTTGCTGGTGTTGGTGCAACTGGTGATGGCGGCGATGATCACAGCGCCGTCCGGCATCTGGCCAGGCACGTCTTCCCATTGGCCGGAGATGCCTTTGGCTGCCAGATCCGACACCGCGACACGAGCGTGCGGGTTGCTCGGGCCAGCCATGTTGCGCACGACCGAAGACAGGTCGAAGGTCAGGCCGCGCTCGTACTGCGCGCCTTTGAGGCTGTCAGCCCACAGGCCGACCTGCTTGGCGTAGTTCTCGACCAACTGCACCTGCTCGTCTTCACGGCCGGTGAGCTTGAGGTAGTCGATGGTTTGCTGGTCGATGTAGAACATCGCCGCAGTGGCGCCGTATTCCGGAGCCATGTTGGAGATGGTCGCGCGGTCGCCGAGGGTCAGCTTTGATGCGCCTTCGCCGAAGAACTCCAGCCACGCGCCAACGACTTTTTGCTGGCGCAGGAACTCGGTCAGCGCCAGCACCATGTCGGTGGCGGTGATGCCCGGTTGCAGCTTGCCAGTCAGTTCGACGCCAACGCTTTCCGGCAGACGCATCCACGATGCGCGGCCGAGCATCACGCTCTCGGCTTCCAGACCACCGACGCCGATGGCGATCACGCCCAACGCATCGACGTGCGGGGTGTGGCTGTCGGTGCCGACGCAGGTATCAGGGAAGGCCACGCCGTCACGCACCTGGATCACCGGAGACATTTTCTCCAGGTTGATCTGGTGCATGATGCCGTTGCCCGGCGGGATCACGTCGACGTTCTTGAACGCCTTCTTGGTCCAGTTGATGAAGTGGAAACGGTCTTCGTTGCGACGGTCTTCGATGGCGCGGTTCTTCTCGAACGCCTCTGGATCGAAACCACCGCGCTCGACGGCCAGGGAGTGATCGACGATCAGTTGCGTCGGCACTACCGGGTTGACTTGCGCAGGGTCGCCGCCTTGCAGGGCGATGGCGTCACGCAGGCCGGCGAGGTCGACCAAAGCGGTCTGGCCGAGAATGTCGTGGCACACCACGCGGGCCGGGAACCACGGAAAGTCGAGGTCGCGCTTGCGCTCGATGAATTGCTTCAGGGATTCGGTGAGCGTGGCCGGGTCGCAGCGACGCACAAGGTTTTCCGCCAGCACACGGGAGGTGTACGGCAGGGTGTCGTAGGCGCCAGGCTGGATCGCCTCGACTGCCGCGCGGACGTCGAAGTAATCCAGGTGGCTGCCGGGCAGCGATTTGCGGAATTCAGTGTTCATCGTCAGGACTCGGTCACGGTAGTTACAAAAGATGGGGCCTGGCACCGGCACTGTACTGGACTCGGTCAAATGTGGGAGCGGGCTTGCTCGCGAAAGCGGTGTATCAGTCAACATCAATGTTGGATGTCAGTCCGTCTTCGCGAGCAAGCCCGCTCCCACAGTGGTTCCCGGTTCAGTCAGCAACCCGTGCGGTAGTCTCCACCATTCAGCGTTGTTCGATTGGTACGAACTTGCGCTGCTCAACGCCGGTGTACTCGGCGCTTGGACGGATGATGCGGTTGTTGGCACGTTGTTCGTACACGTGGGCGGCCCAGCCGGTCAGGCGCGAGCAGACGAAGATCGGTGTGAACAACTTGGTCGGGATGCCCATGAAGTGGTACGCCGAGGCATGGTAGAAGTCGGCGTTCGGGAACAGTTTCTTCTGCTCCCACATGGTCTTGTCGATGGCCTCGGACACCGGGAACAACACCTTGTCGCCCACTTCGTCAGCGAGCTTTTTCGACCAGCCCTTGATCACCTCGTTGCGCGGATCGTTGTCCTTATAGATCGCGTGGCCGAAGCCCATGATCTTGTCCTTGCGCTCGAGCATGCCGAGGGTGCCCTTGATCGCATCTTCCGGCGACGAAAAACGCTCGATCATTTCCATCGCCGCTTCGTTGGCGCCGCCGTGCAGCGGGCCGCGCAGCGAGCCGATGGCCGCGGTGATGCACGAATACAGGTCGGACAGGGTCGACGCGCAAACACGTGCGGTGAAGGTCGAGGCGTTGAACTCGTGCTCCGCGTAGAGGATCAGCGAAACGTTCATCACCTTCACGTGCAGCTCGCTCGGCTTCTTGCCGTGCAGCAGGTGCAGGAAGTGGCCGCCAATGGACTGCTCGTCGCTCACGCAATCGATGCGCTTGCCTTCGTGGCTGAAGCGATACCAGTAGGTCATGATCGCCGGGAACGCGGCCAGCAGGCGGTCGGTCTTGTCGTGCTGCTCGGAGAAGTTGTTCTCCGGCTCCAGGTTACCCAGGAACGAGCAGCCGGTGCGCATCACGTCCATCGGGTGGGCGTCGGCGGGGATGCGTTCCAGCACTTCTTTCAGCGCTTGCGGCAGGTCACGCAGCTTGCTCAGCTTGGCGATGTAGGCTGCAAGTTGCGCTTTGCTCGGCAGCTCGCCGTACAGCAGCAGATAGGCAACTTCTTCGAACTGCGCGTCTGCCGCCAGTTCACGAACGTCATAACCACGATAGGTCAGACCGGCACCCGACTGGCCCACGGTGGACAGTGCGGTTTGCCCGGCTACCTGGCCACGGAGCCCGGCACCACTGAGTACTTTTGCTTCGGCCATTTTTGTCTCCAATATTCTTGAATTTTTAGGGAAACTTGTGGGAGCGAGCTTGCTCGCGATGGACGTTAACGATAACGCGGGGCCGTTGATACACCGAGGCGATCCGACCACCATCGCGAGCAAGCTCGCTCCTACAGAGGGTTTGGTTCAGCCTTTCTTTTGGGCGAACAATGCATCGAGCTTCTGCTCGAAGGTGTGGTAGTCGATGCGATCGTAAAGCTCCATGCGGGTCTGCATGGTGTCGATGACGTTTTGTTGAGTGCCGTCGCGACGGATCGCGGTGTAGACGTTTTCCGCGGCCTTGTTCATGGCACGGAACGCCGACAGCGGGTACAGCACCAGCGATACGTCGGCAGCAGCCAGTTGCTCGGTGGTGTACAGCGGCGTCGCGCCGAACTCGGTGATGTTGGCCAGGATCGGCGCTTTCACACGGCTGGCGAACAGCTTGTACATTTCAAGCTCGGTGATGGCTTCCGGGAACACCATGTCGGCGCCGGCCTCGATGCACGCAGCGGCGCGATCCAGGGCAGACTCCAGGCCTTCCACCGCCAGGGCGTCGGTACGGGCCATGATCACGAAGCTGTCATCGGTACGGGCATCGACGGCCGCCTTGATGCGGTCGATCATTTCCTGCTGGGTCACGATTTCCTTGTTAGGACGGTGACCGCAGCGCTTGGCGCCGACCTGGTCTTCGATGTGAATCGCTGCGGCGCCAAACTTGATCATCGACTTGACGGTGCGAGCGACGTTGAACGCCGAGGAGCCGAAACCGGTGTCGACGTCCACCAGCAGCGGCAGGTCGCAAACATCGGTGATACGGCGCACGTCGGTCAGCACGTCATCCAGGCCGGTGATGCCCAGGTCCGGCACGCCGAGGGAGCCGGCAGCCACCCCGCCACCCGACAGGTAGATCGCCTTGAAACCGGCGCGTTTGGCCAGCAGCGCATGGTTGGCGTTGATCGCGCCGACCACTTGCAATGGATGCTCGCTGGCGACCGCATCGCGGAAACGCTGGCCTGGAGTGCTCTTGTTCAAACTCATGACTCACCTCGTTTGGCTGTCGGGTTAGCGCCGTCCTGGTAATGACGGGCGATGTTGCGTTTGGAGGCGCCGATGTGACGGCGCATCAACAACTCGGCCAGTTCACCGTCACGGTCGGCAATGGCATCGAGAATGCGGTGGTGCTCGGCGAACGCCTGGTGCGGGCGATTGGGCGTGGTGGAAAACTGGATGCGGTACATGCGCACCAGTTGATACAGCTCGCCGCAGAGCATCTGGGTCAGCGTGCGGTTGCCGCTGCCCTGGATGATTCGGTAATGGAAGTCGAAATCGCCTTCCTGCTGGTAGTAGCCTCTCCCGGCCTGAAACGCCTCATCGCGCTCGTGGGTTTCCAGCACCCGACGCAGTTCGTCGATTTCTTCGAGGCTCATGCGCTCGGCGGCCAGGCGGCAGGCCATGCCCTCCAGGGATTCGCGGATTTCGTATAGTTCAATCAGTTCGGCGTGATTGAGCGACACCACCCGTGCGCCGACATGCGGCACGCGAACCAGCAGGCGCTGGCCTTCCAGGCGGTGGATGGCCTCGCGCAGCGGGCCACGGCTGATGCCGTAGGTGCGCGCCAGTTCCGGTTCGGAGATTTTGCTGCCCGGCGCGATATCGCCTTTGACGATAGCCGCCTGAATGCGTCGGAAGACATTCTCGGAAAGCGTCTCCGTATCGTCTTGCGTAGAAACCGGGGGATCGAGTTGATCCAGCATATTGTCGACACCTTGTGAGCCAATGCCGTAAAAACTAACGAATACAGGCGCAGCAGTCAAAGGATAAATAGATATTGTCGACAATCTTCTGATAACCGGTTGCACCATAACGAAGCAACCCGTCTATTTATAGCCACCGGCCAGCGCTGGCGCCATCAAACCACCGTGCTAGAATGCCGCCCGCATTTGTTTGTCACATCTGCACTGCCTGTCATAAAACCCTGACAGGCATACGAGGGAGCTTGCGCAGCGATGCCAGGGCCTTGAATCAAGTCGGACCGCTGCGCACCAGGATTTATGAGACTCAAGCCCTTCCCCACCTTCCTTTATTTCCTTTGCCTGCCCGGCTTCGCAATGGCCGGGGAAAAGACCGTGTATGGCCTGAATGAGTACGCATCGCTCAACGGCATCGATCTGGAAGTGGCGGCCAAACTCGACACCGGGGCGAAAACCGCTTCCCTGAGTGCACGGGATATCAAACGCTTCAAACGCAACGGCGAGTCGTGGGTACGTTTTTACCTGGCCATCGACGCCGCCCATTCGCACCCGATCGAACGCCCGCTGGCACGTGTCAGCAAGATCAAGCGCCGGGCCGGCGACTACGACCCCGAAGAGGGCAAGAAGTACACCGCCCGTCCGGTGATCGAACTGGACATCTGCATGGGCTCGGCCCTGCGCAGCATCGAAGTGAACCTGACCGACCGCAGCGCTTTCCAATACCCGCTACTGATTGGCTCCGAAGCGCTCAAGCGCTTCGATGCACTGGTTGACCCCAGCCTTAAATATGCTGCCGGCAAACCTGCCTGCACCACCGACGCTCATACCGCCGAGTAATTCAAATGCGCTCTCTTACCCTTCACCTGAAACTGCTGATCGCCATCCTGGTGGTGCTGGGCATTTCAGTTACGGCCTATCAGATCTTCGTCCTGGGCATCCCAGTGACCGAAGACGCCACCGACGACCTGTGGAACATCGACGCCAAGGTCGAGTTCGTCGCCAGTGCCAAGGATCCGGTCAAGATCCAGATGTTCGTGCCGCCGCTGAGCCGCGACTTCGTCAGCCTCAACGAGAGCTTCATCTCCAACAACTACGGCGTGGCCGTGAACCGGGTCGATGGCAACCGCAAGGTCACCTGGTCGGCACGCCGGGCCAAAGGCAATCAGACGCTGTATTACCGCCTGGTGCTGACCAAGCGTTATTCCGGCGAGAAAGCCAAGATCAAAGGCCCGACCTTTCGCGACAGCATGACTATCGAAGGCCCGGAAAAAATCGCTGCCGAAGCCCTGCTCGCACCGATTCGCCAACACTCGGCCGACGTCGAAACCTTCGTCGGCGAAGCCATCAAGCGGGTCAACAACCTCAACGACGACAACGTGAAACTGCTGCTGGCCGGTGATCCATCCGCGGCGCACAAGGCGAAAATCGTCGAGTTGCTGCTGTCCATCGCCCACGTACCGATCGAGAAGGTCCACACCATCCGCCTGGTGGCCGACCAGCCGCAAATACCGGAACTGTGGCTGCGCAGTTTCAATGGCACCGACTGGCTGTACTTCAACCCGGAATCCGGTGAACAGGGCCTGCCGACCGACCGCCTGCTGTGGTGGAGCGGCGACGAAAACCTGATCACCGTCGATGGTGGCAAGAAAGCCAACGTGACCTTCAGCCTGAACAACAGCGAAATGAACGCCATTCGCCTGGCCAAGCTGACCGACGAAAACACCGACGCCAACTTCCTCGAATATTCGCTGTACGGCCTGCCGCTGCAGACCCAGCAGACCTTCATGATCATGGTGATGATCCCGATCGGCGTGCTGGTGATCCTGATCCTGCGCAACCTGATCGGCATCCAGACCCTGGGCACCTTCACCCCGGTACTGATCGCCCTGGCCTTCCGCGAAACCCAGCTCGGTTTCGGTATCGTGCTGTTTACCATCATCACGACGCTGGGCCTGTCGCTGCGCTCCTATCTCGAACACCTGAAACTGCAAATGCTACCGAGGCTGTCTGTGGTGCTGACGTTCGTGGTGGTGCTGATTGCGGCGATCAGCCTGCTCAGCCATAAGCTCGGCCTGGAACGTGGCTTGTCGGTGGCGCTGTTCCCGATGGTGATCCTGACCATGACCATCGAACGCCTGTCGATCACCTGGGAAGAACGCGGCGGTGGCCATGCCATGAAAGTGGCCATCGGCACGCTGTTCGCCGCGTCCCTGGCGCACTTGATCATGACCGTGCCGGAACTGGTGTACTTCGTGTTCACTTTCCCGGCGATCCTGCTGATCCTGGTGGGCTTCATGCTGGCCATGGGTCGTTATCGCGGTTACCGCCTGACCGAACTGGTGCGTTTCAAGGCCTTCCTGAAAAAGGCTGACGCCTGATGTTCGGCTACTGGAAGACCTGGAAGGCCCTGGAAGCCCGGGGCATCATGGGGATCAATCGGCGCAACGCAGACTACGTGCTCAAGTACAACAAGCGCAGCCTGTACCCGATCGTCGATGACAAGATCATCACCAAGGAGCGTGCCATCGCCGCCGGCATCCATGTGCCGGAGCTGTATGGCGTGATCTCCACCGAGAAGGAAATCGACAATCTCGAAGAGATCATCGGCGCACGCAGCGACTTCGTGATCAAACCGGCCCAGGGCGCTGGCGGCGATGGCATCCTGGTGATCGCCGACCGCTTTGAAGGGCGTTATCGCACGGTGTCCGGCCGGATCATCAGCCATGAAGAAATCGAGCATCAGGTTTCCAGTATCCTGACCGGCCTGTACTCCCTGGGCGGTCACCGCGACCGGGCGCTGATCGAATACCGGGTGATTCCGGACCAGATCTTCAAGAGCATCAGCTATGAAGGCGTGCCGGACATTCGCATCATTGTGTTGATGGGCTACCCGGTGATGGCCATGTTGCGCCTGCCGACGCGCCAGTCCAACGGCAAGGCCAACCTGCACCAGGGCGCCATTGGTGTCGGCGTGGACCTGGCCACCGGCCTGACCCTGCGCGGCACCTGGCTGAACAACATCATCAACAAACACCCGGACACCACGAATGCAGTGGATGGCGTGCAACTGCCCTACTGGGACGGTTTCATGAAACTCGCTGCTGGCTGTCATGAGTTGTGCGGCTTGGGCTACATCGGTGTCGACATGGTCCTGGACCAGGAAAAAGGCCCGCTGATCCTGGAGCTCAACGCACGGCCGGGGCTGAATATCCAGATTGCCAATGACTGCGGCCTGACGCTGCGTACTCATGCGGTCGAGGCGCGGCTGGAAGACCTCAAGGCTCGTGGCGTGACTGAATCGGTCGAAGAGCGCGTGGCGTTTGTGCAGGAGATGTTTGGGCATATTCCTGCGGTCAAAGGCTGATCCGAAACAGAGTTGCGCCTATCGCGAGCAAGCTCGCTCCCACAAGGACGGCGCCATCCCCTGTGGGAGCGAGCTTGCTCGCGATAGCGGTTTCACAGTCACCGCAACCCTCAATCCCACCCCCAATCTGCCAATCCCAGACATCCCCTCTAGGAGCA
>NZ_JAHBDN010000115.1:0-10631 GCF_019956445.1 Pseudomonas sp. BF-R-19 | reverse complement strand
CAGGTTCAGGTCATAGTTGGGTGTGTCGTCACTGAACGGAATCGGCGGAAACAGCAACCAGCCGCCATCCTTCTTGATCAGTTGCTGCACGTAGTCGCTGCGGTAGTCGGCCTGGAACGGCAGTTGCCCGCCGAACGCCTGTTCGGTGTGGCGCTTGAAGGCCGGGAAGTACCACTGGCCCTGATAGCTGACCATCAGCGGTTTGTCGTTGGCGATCAGTTCGCCGCCAAGGGTCATTGCGAACAGGCCGACAAACAGCCAGAGCGACCACCAGCCCCGACGGTTTTTCTTGAACCGCTCGAAGCGGCGACGCGCCAGCGGTGAAAGCTTGAGCATCAGGCGTTCCTCGCGGCGAAGTCGATACGCGGGTCGACCAGGGTGTAGCAGAGGTCGCCGACCAGTTTTATCAGAAGGCCGAACAGGGTGAAGATGAACAGCGAGCCGAACACTACCGGATAGTCCCGGGATACCGCTGCTTCGTAGCTCATGCGGCCCAGGCCGTCGAGGGAGAAGATCACCTCGATCAGCAGGGAGCCGGCAAAAAACACACTGATGAACGCCTGGGGAATGCCCGACACCACCAGCAGCATGGCGTTGCGGAACACGTGTCCATAAAGCACCCGTCGTTCACTCAAACCCTTGGCCCGGGCGGTGACCACGTACTGGCGGGTGATTTCATTGAGGAACGAGTTCTTGGTCAGGATGGTCAGTGTGGCGAAGCCGCCGATCACCAGCGAGGTCACCGGCAACACCAGGTGCCAGAAGTAGTCGGCCACCTTGCCAAGGGTCGACAGCGATTCGAAGTTGTCCGAGACCAACCCGCGTACCGGAAACCAGTTCAGCGAAGTGCCGCCGGCAAAGACCACGATCAGGAACATCGCAAACAGGAAAGCCGGCATGGCATAGCCGATAATGATCGCGGTACTGCTCCAGATGTCGAATTGGCTGCCATGGTGCACGGCCTTGCGGATGCCCAGGGGAATCGACACCAGGTAAGTGATCAGCGTCGCCCAGAGCCCGAGGGAAATGGTCACGGGCATTTTTTCGAGGATCAGGTCGGTGACGGTGGCACCGCGGAAGAAGCTCTTGCCGAAGTCCAGGCGCGCGTAGCTGGTGAGCATCAGCCAGAGGCGTTCGTGTGCCGGTTTGTCGAAGCCGTATTGTTTTTCGATGTCCTTGATCAGTTGCGGATCGAGCCCGCGGCTGGACCGGGACTTGCCGCTCATGGCTTCGCCGGAACCGCCGCCAACCGCGGCGCCGCCAATGCCTTGCAGGTGCGCGATGGCCTGTTCGACCGGCCCGCCCGGCGCGGCCTGGACGATGACAAAGTTGACCAGGAGAATGATCACCAGCGTCGGAATGATCAGCAGCAGGCGCCGCAATATGTAAGCCCACATCAGTGCGGCCCTCCGGGTTTGCCACGGCTGATACGCTCGGCCGTCATCTGTTGGTTGGTCAATGGCGTGGTGCTCATCTCCCACCAGCTCTCGATGGCTTCGTCATTGCTCGCTTGTACGTTCGGGATGCCAAAGCGGTTCCACCACACCGTCGAGGTGCCCGGCGGGTAATAGTTGGGAATCCAGTAGTAATTCCATTGCAGCACCCGGTCCAGGGCATGGGCGTAATTCAGCATGTCAGCCTGGGTATTGGCACGTATCAGCCCGGTGATCAGGGTGTCCACTGCCGGGTTCTTCAACACCATGTAGTTGTTGGAGCCTGGGTCGGTGGCCGCCGCCGAGCCGAAATAATTGACCA
Organism: Pseudomonas sp. BF-R-19; assembly: GCF_019956445.1. Taxonomy (NCBI): domain Bacteria; kingdom Pseudomonadati; phylum Pseudomonadota; class Gammaproteobacteria; order Pseudomonadales; family Pseudomonadaceae; genus Pseudomonas; species Pseudomonas sp. BF-R-19. The sequence goes on along the minus strand of NZ_JAHBDN010000115.1, from coordinate 8,876 downwards.
GTTCGCCCCCCGGAGAGGTGGTGACCGGGTAGCCGGTGACGATCATGTCGTAGTCGCGGCTCATCAGGCGATTGACGTACTGGGACGAGTCGATGCGGCGGATGTTCAGGTCGATGCCGATCTGTTTCAACGTGCGTTTATAGGGCAACAGCAGGCGGTCCATGCCGTTTTGACTGACCAGGAAGGTGAAGCTCAGCGGCTCGCCGTCGGCATTGACCAGTTGGTCGCCATCGGGTTTCCAGCCGGCCTGTTCGAGCAAGTCCAGGGCCTGCAGCTGCTTGTCGCGGATCACGCCGCTGCCGTCGGTCTTCGGCGCCTCGAACACCTGGGTGAAGACTTCGTCGGGAACCTGCCCGCGCAGCGGTTCGAGAATCGCCAGCTCACCGGCATCCGGCAGTTGTCGGGCCGCGAGATCGGTATTGGAAAAAAAGCTCTGCTGGCGGATGTACATGTCACGCATCATCTGCCGGTTGCTCCACTCGAAGTCCCACAGCATCACCAGTGCCTGACGCACGCGGCGATCCTGGAACATGGGCTTTTCCAGATTGAATACAAAACCCTGGGCCGGCTGCGGCGCCTCGGTGGCGAGGTGGGCCTTTTGCAGGCGACCGTCGCTCAGGGCCGGGCTGTCGTAGCCGATGGAATAGCCGGTGGCGGAAAATTCCCGGTTGTAGTCAAAGGCGCCGCCGCGCAATACCTGGCGCGCCACGTCGGTATCGCCGAAGTACTCGATGCTGAAATGATCGAAGTTGTACAGGCCACGGCTGACCGGCAGATCCTTGCCCCACCAATCGGGATTGCGCTCGAAGGTGATGCTGCGTCCGGAATCGATCTTGCCGACTGTATAGGGACCGCTGCCCAGCGGCGCTTCATAGCCACCGCCACCGGCGAAATCGCGACTCTTCCACCAGTGTTCGGGAAACACCGGCAAGGTCGCGATATCCAGCGGCAGGGTGCGATTTTCGTTGTTCTTGAAATCAAAGCGCACGGTCAGTGGCGATTCCACTTCGACGCCTTTGACGTCGGCGAACTGGGTACGGTAACGCAGGCTGCCCTGGGTCATCAGCAGGCCGAAGGTGTAACGCACGTCTTCGGCGGTAATCGGTTTGCCATCGGCAAAACGCGCCTTGGGGTTGAGGAAAAAGCGCAGGGACAGGCCGTCCTCGGAGCGCTCCATCTTCTCTGCCACCAGACCGTACACGGTGTAAGGCTCGTCCAGCGAGCGTTGGGCCAGTGGTGAATAGAGCAAGCCGTCGATCTGTGTGACGCCGATGCCTTTGTCGATGTAAGGCAAGACATGGTCGAACTGACCGATTTCAATCGCCGAGCGCCGCATCGTGCCGCCCTTGGGGGCCTGCGGGTTGGTGTAGGCGAAATGACTGAAGCCGGCAGGGTATTTCGCCGGTTCGCCGTACACGGTCATTGCCGGTTGCGGTGCCGCATTCACACCCGCGGCAGCCATCAGCAGGGTCACGGCAGTGAACAACAAGGTAGGGAAAGCCAGTCGCATTGTCAGCCTTGGAGCCGGGTGGTCGTTAACGACAATTTGTACGCTAGCGGCGCGTCCCTCGCCAGCCGTATTACGCATCGCAAACACAACGGCCCACCAAAAGGCGGGCCGTTGTGTGAATAGCTCAAGCGTCGATCAGTCCTGACGGTTGGTCACTTCCAGCAGGTGGAAACCGAACTGGGTCTTGACCGGGCCCTGGACCACGTTGAGCGGTGCGCTGAAGACCACGGTGTCGAATTCCTTGACCATCTGGCCCGGACCGAACGAACCCAGATCACCGCCCTGGCGGCTGGAAGGGCAGGTGGAGTTTGCCTTGGCAACTTCAGCGAAATCGGCGCCAGCCTCGATTTGGGCCTTGAGTTCGTTGCACTTGGCTTCGGAGGCAACAAGGATGTGACGGGCAGTGGCTTTAGCCATGGGTAAATACTCCTTTCAATACTCGATAAAGTGCTGAGCCTACCGGATTCAGTGAGCTATTTCTCCTCAAAGTTCCGCTCCACGCGGGATCCACGGCAGGCAGTACCTCAAAGTCCGGCGTCTCTCAAGCGCTCGGCATGCTCAACATACAGTTCAATCGGATCGACACCTGTGCGCAACTGGCCGGTCGGTTGGACAATGGTGTCCAGATGATCCAGCGCATAGTCGGAACGGATAACCGTGCCCAGATGGGAACTGAAGCGACCGACCAACCCGTCGTTCTGCTCGCTTTCCGTGACGAAATAACCGGAAAGGGCCCGGCAGAAGGCGTTGAGCGGATCGAACGCATTGAGCCCTGCCTCGAGAACATTCGACTGCAGCACGCCGCTCCACGAGTAGTAACGAACACCGTTGACCCGCTCGCGCCCCTTGCCACCCCAGGTGGTGGGCAGCCCTTGCGGGTATTTGTCGTTGAATGCGCCTACGCCTTCGGTGGTCAGCGCCTTGAGGGCCGCAATGGCTTTTTTCGGTTGGTACTGATTGTCGCTCAATGTCGCGAGGAAGTCGGCGAACAGGGTCACCACCGTCTCGGCCACCTGTTCCGGCAGGCAGCCTGGTATCAATGCCTTGCGCAGGAAATCGGCCAGTTCCGAGCCATGGTTCGGCCCGCTGACGGAGGTTACCGACGCCACACTGTGTGGCGCAATCGCTGCGGCATAACGTGCGGTCAGTGCGCCCTGGCTATGGCCTATGAGGTTGACTTTGCGCGCACCGGTTCCTTCCAGTACCCGCTCGATCTGCGCGAGCAATTGGCCACCGCGTGCTTCGTTGTCGTGGGTGGCCGACAAGTGGGGAACGAACACCCTTGCTCCGGCGTTCCTCAGCGCCTGCCTGATGTCGTGAAAGAGCTCGAACTTGCCGATTCTTTCGAAGCCGAAAAGGCCGTGAACCAGCAGTATTGGGTAACAAGTGCTTGCATTCCTTTGCATGTTCATACCTTTGCACAGAAGTTCGTTGGGACTGCATGGCACTTCACTCTAAAACACTCGAGGTTAGCGCGGTGTATGAAAAGTCCGCCGAAGCCTGCGAATAACGGAATAGCACAAGTGCGAAAACTCAAGAATGGTTGAGGCCTTAGTCGGAACAGATTGAGGACTTTTCACGGCAATCAGCTTGCTACTGATCAAAGACCTACTTCCTGCATATCGATTTTCCGAGCGAGCCGGAGCAAGTGGCCGACATCACGGCTGTTTGCCGTGAGATTAAATAGGCGTTATCCAAAGCCAACCACCCGTTCGGTGTTTATTCCAAGGACTGGAGCGAATGAATGACTGTTTATGAACCCGATACCTTGAATCTCGCGCAGCAACCATTGCCACCTCCCATATTTGAGCAGGCGCAAAACGGCGTTCTGAACCCCTCTGACAAAAAAACCGTCATCAGGCTCCAGCCTTATCCAGGCATGACCTGCGGCGACAAATTGCTATTGAATTGGGCGGGTCTGGATGCCGATGGCCGCGCCTGCAATCATCAGGTGGCGCGTTTCGTCAGTGAGGATCGGGTCGGCGAAGAGATAATCTTTGCCGTGGGTAGCGCACACATCGCGGCGCTAGACGGTGGTTCACTCGAAATCAGTTACTCACTCACGAGCAGCCGTTTTGCCGAGCCCGTGCATTCCCATCGATTGCAATTGAGTGTGGGTGACGTGCAATCCGACCTGTTGCCTGCGACGGTGAACGATGTGGTGGGTAGAACGCTTGATCCGGATCGGGTGAAAGAAGGGGCGATCGTTACGATCAAACCCTATGCGCGCATGGCGGCGGGCGACTGGGTATTGTTGACCTGGGCGGGCGTTACGGTCGAAGGAAGTTTCAGTGATGCACTCAAGGTCGAGTCCTTTGCTGTGGGGGGCGAACTGTCGTTTTGGGTCAGCCCGGAGTGCATTGCGCTCAATCTGGGCTCCTCCATTTCCGTCGATTATTGCGTCAAGCAAGCAGGGCATGGTCCTCGTTACTCTGAACTGACGACACTGATGATTGGCAGGATGGAGTGGGGACCTTTGCCAGCACCCACTGTGTTGGAAGCCGACGAAGGGTGGGTGGACCTGCATGATGCGCAGGATGGCGTGACCGTCGTCATCGAAAACGCCAGGGCTGAAAAAGGGGAGCTGGTTTGCCTGGAGTGCGACGGGGAGAAGTTCGATCACCGTGACGACCGCGAAATAACCGGAGACACCGCCGGCGAGCCGTTGGTATTCATCGTTCCCTACTGTTTCTGGAGGGAACATCGAGATTCTACGATCCGTGTTTCCTATTCAGTCGAGCACCGTGACGGAACTCACCAGCAATCCGGGGTGACGCTGGTTCAGGTGCAGTCCCTGATGGGACATTGATTGCCATTTGCCCTCCAGTCTTCGCATGAAGGCCGGAGGGCGGACGGATGATGCCGGCTATTGGGCGTAGTTTTACGCTCGTAGCCGATCTGCCGCTTCAAGCAATAGTTGTTCTGTCCCGGCCCATCCGAGGCAACCATCGGTCACTGATACACCGTATTGCAATGACGAACTCAACGGCTGGCAGCCCTCGAACAAATGGCTCTCGATCATCATGCCGATCAACGAGCGATCACCTTGCAGACGCTGTTCAAGTACATCCTTGAACACGGCCGGCTGGCGCAACGGTTCTTTGCCGCTGTTGGCGTGACTGCAATCGACCATGATTCGAGCCGGGATCCTGAGCCTGGTCAGGTCGCTGTTCACCTGGGCGACGCTGGCGCTGTCGTAGTTCGGCCCGTGATGGCCGCCGCGCAATACCAGGTGAGTGTCCGCATTGCCCGGGGTTTGGATGATCGCCGGATGTCCCTGGCTATCGACACCGAAATGGCGATGGGGATGGGCGGCGGAACGCATGGCGTCGCTGGCGACACCGACACCGCCGTCAGTCCCGTTCTTGAAACCGACCGGCATACCCAGGCCGCTGGCCATTTCCCGGTGGATCTGCGACTCCGTGGTCCGGGCGCCAATCGCTACCCAGCTCAACAGATCGTCGAAGTAGCCGGCCGCCATTGGTTGCAACAGTTCAGTGGCAACGGGCAGGCCCAGGCGGAGCATTTCGCACATCAGCTCGCGGGACAGCGTCAGGCCAGCGGCCATATCATCGCTGCCATCGAGGTGCGGGTCGTAGGCCAGGCCTTTCCAGCCAACCGTGGTACGGGGTTTTTCGACGTAGGCGCGCATCACCAGCAGCATTTCGTCGCTGACTTCGGCGGCGAGGCGGGCAAGGTTGCCAGCGTATTCGAGGGCTGATTTCGGATCGTGTATCGAGCACGGGCCGACGATGACCAGCAGGCGGGAGTCTTCACCGTTGAGGATCGCGCGAACCGCCTGGCGGTGGGCGGTGACTTGTCGGGACAGGGCGTTGCTGAGGGGCAATTGCTGTTTGAGTTGCAATGAGCTGGGCAGACGCAGGGTCAGCGCTTCATTGGCAGGGTTCAAGGTGGACAGCGGCAGTGCAGAGACGGACGAGTTCATATTCAGGCTTCCTGGGCTGGTGGCGGGTTCGTGCCCGCGCACTCGGCCCTACTGGGGTGTTCGACAATTGGCCAAATTGGCTGCGTGTGTGTGCTTGCCACCTGTGGGTGACCGATCGGAGGCGGCAGGCTGTCCCGAGCGGAGGGTGGTAAATCGCCAGGTGGTAAAACTGTCGTAACGGTAATAAGTGGCGTAGTTCATGTTCTGAATCCTCTGAATGTCTGGTGTGTCGCTAAAAGTGTTGGGGCTGAAAAAACAAAACCCCCGGTCGGGAGGCCGACCGGGGGTTGAGAATTCTCTGGTGGCGACCCGTTTAAAGTGGGCGCCGTGTGGATATCAGGCGCGCCAGTGGCTAAACCAATACCCAAAATAAAAGCTGACCGGAGCACAACCGTCGTTCACCCGGGCAGCCGCAACCGAGCGCAGGGCGCTGGCGGTACGAAGCTGTAAGAAGGTGTTGAACATGATCTGTCTCCGATGGATGGGTCGAGCTTACTAGAGGCCGGTACGCAGATTCAATCAGAAAATGCTATCGGCCAACGACCACGCTTTCTATCGCTTGAGTGCCCCGAAGGTTGTGACACACTCTTCGCCTCAACAAAAAACACATCGTCACAAGGACGCATCATGACGGCACTGACTATCGCCGCCGCTCAATCGATCTCCATCGCTGGAGATCTCGCCGGCAATATCGCCCGACATCAACGTTTCATGCAGGTGGCTGCGGAGCAGGGCGTGCAATTGCTGGTGTTCCCTGAATTGTCGCTTACCGGCTATGAACGGGGGCTTGCGGCGCAATTGGCTATTGCGCCGGACGCGGCCGTACTGCAGCCGCTGCGTGATTTTGCCAAGGAAGTCGGCGTGACGGCCGTCGTCGGCATGCCGATTCGGCTGACGGACACATCGCCTGTACTAATTGGCGCGCTGACTTTGGGTGCCGATGGTTCTCTCGCGGTCTACAGCAAACAGCATCTGCATCCGGGGGAGGAAGAGGCGTTTGCGCCAGGAGCGGGGGGCGAGCCGCTGACAATCGGCGTCGACACGATTGCGTTGGCAGTGTGCGCGGATTTCAACCATGCCGATCATGCGGCTATGGCCGCACTCAAAGGCGCAGGCATATATGCCGCTGGTGTGTTGATCACGGCAAAAGGCTACGACCCGGATACCGCGTTATTGCAGGGTTATGCCGCTGGCCATTCAATGGTGGTGTTGATGGCCAACCATGGCGGTGCAACTGGTGGCTGGGAGTCGGCAGGACGTAGCGCGGTGTGGGCGCCGGACGGTTCGCTGATTGCGGCCGCCGCCGGTACCGGCAACCAGATGGTCATTGCCCGGCGTAATCCCGCAGGCTGGACCGCAGAGGTATTGGCGGTGGAGCCTGCGTGATGGAACGTCAATGGCGTCAGGCATCGCCTGCTGACCTGGACTTCGCCCGCGAACTGACCTGTAGAGGCATGCTGCGTTACTACATTGAGCATGACCTGTTGTGGCAGGACGAAGCGTTTGACGTGGCCTGGGCCGGGCGAGACAACCGCTTGATTGCATCGGGCGACAAAGTGCTGGGTTATGTCAGCCTGAGTCGTGATGCCAGAGCCTTGTATATCCGCGAATTGCATATCGTCGAAGCGTTTCGTGGGCAGGGCACGGGGTCTTGGGCGATCGATCAGGCACTGGCTCTGGTGCGCCAGGAGCGGCGCCCGGCATTGCGCCTGACGGTTTTCGAAAACAACCCGGCGCGAGCGTTGTACGAGCGCAAGGGATTGAGGGTGGTGGGCAAGGACGAATGTTTCCTGAGGATGCAGCTGGATATCCCCGTCCTGGATTGCTGCAACACGCTTGCGACAAGCCTTTCAAGATGAATTGAAACTTTTAATCTGACGCTTTCCGCTAGGTCTGCCAGATGCTTTTTGCTAAGGTGTCTGATAACCAATAAGACCATATCGCGAGGTGTCTGCTTGATTAGGGTGCTAGTAGTCGATGACCATGATCTCGTTCGTACAGGCATTACACGAATGCTGGCTGACATCGATGGCCTGCAAGTAGTCGGCCAGGCCGAGTCAGGTGAGGAATCCCTGCTCAAGGCGCGTGAGCTGAAACCCGATGTGGTGTTGATGGACGTCAAGATGCCGGGTATCGGCGGTCTTGAAGCCACTCGCAAATTATTGCGCAGTCATCCGGATATCAAGGTCGTCGCGGTGACTGTATGTGAAGAGGACCCGTTTCCTACACGGCTGTTGCAGGCCGGTGCGGCAGGGTACCTGACCAAGGGGGCAGGTTTGCCGGAAATGGTCCAGGCCATTCGCCTGGTGTTCGCCGGGCAACGCTACATCAGCCCGCAAATTGCCCAGCAACTGGCGATCAAGTCCTTCCAGCCCACCAACGATTCGCCTTTCGATGCCTTGTCGGAGCGGGAAATCCAGATCGCGCTGATGATCGTCGGCTGCCAGAAAGTTCAGATCATTTCCGACAAGTTGTGCCTGTCCCCGAAAACCGTGAATACCTACCGTTACCGCATCTTCGAAAAGCTTTCGATCAGCAGTGATGTCGAGTTGACGCTGTTGGCGGTTCGTCATGGCATGGTCGACGCCAGCCTCTGAAAATGAACGACACCTTTGATCCGAGCGCCTTTCTGTCGACCGTTAGCGGGCGCCCCGGTGTATACCGCATGTTCGACAGCGAAGCGCGGTTGCTCTACGTCGGCAAGGCGAAAAACCTCAAGAATCGCCTGTCGAGCTACTTTCGCAAGACCGGGCTTGCCCCCAAGACCGCCGCGCTGGTAGCGCGTATCGCCCAGGTCGAGACGACAATCACCGCCAACGAAACCGAAGCCTTGCTGCTTGAGCAGACGTTGATCAAGGAATGGCGCCCTCCCTATAACATCCTGCTGCGCGACGATAAATCCTACCCCTACGTCTATCTCTCCGACGGAGAGTTTCCGCGCCTGAGCATTCATCGCGGCGCGAAAAAGGCCAAGGGCAAATATTTCGGGCCTTACCCGAGCGCTGGCGCGATACGCGAAAGCTTGAGCCTGCTGCAAAAGACGTTTTTCGTTCGGCAATGCGAAGACAGTTATTACAAGAACCGCACACGTCCATGCTTGCAATACCAGATCAAGCGCTGCAAGGCGCCCTGTGTCGGGCTGGTGGAGCCTCAGGTGTACGCCGAAGATGTGCGCCATTCGGTGATGTTTCTTGAAGGGCGCAGCAATGCGCTGACTGACGAGTTGTCCGCCGGGATGGAAGAAGCGGCGATCAATCTCGAATTCGAACGAGCAGCCGAGTTGCGGGACCAGATTGCATTACTGCGCCGGGTCCAGGATCAACAGAGCATGGAAGGCGGGACCGGGGACGTCGATGTGATTGCCGCCCTCGTCAACCCGGGCGGCGCCTGTGTCCACTTGATCAGCGTGCGGGGCGGGCG
>NZ_JAHBDN010000125.1:0-173682 GCF_019956445.1 Pseudomonas sp. BF-R-19 | reverse complement strand
CGAAAGCGGTGTGTCAGTCAATGAAGTAGTCGACTGACATACCGCTTTCGCGAGCAAGCCCGCTCCCACAGGTTTTTTTTGCCTTACTTCGGTGTGCTGAGGTTCAGCGTCGGCGTTTCATCGAAGAAGTTCCACGGCTTGAGCAGCACATGCACCCACTCGGTCGGCATGATCGGCCATTCCTCGGCGCGGGCGATGTGGGTGGTGCCGGTGGTCAGCCAGACCACATCGTCGGTGTTCTCGATGGAGTGGTTGTCCTGGGTGAACTGCCCCAGGCCCGAGTCCTTGTCCGAGCGGTTCGGGTACTTGCCTTCCGGGTACTTTTCCTCCGGGTTGTATTGCGTCACCCACAGCTGCTTGTCCATGAAACTCAGGCGGTGGTAGAGCCATTCGTCCTTGCCGAAGTTGGCGCCCTTGGCCACCGGGTGGGTGCCGCCTGCATAGGGAATCAGCTGATAGGAAACCGGGTTGCCGACCTTGTTCTCCTTGCTGAAGTTGGTCAGCAGGCGCACGGTCGAGGGGTCGAATTTCTGCGCCGCCTGTTGCTCGGTTGTGACGACTTTGGTTTCGGTCTGCATGGAGCTGGTGCGCGGGCCGCCACGGTCGTTGGGCAGCACCACCGGGTTCACTTCTACCAGCGAGTTTTGCTCGCCGTCCACGTCCATGTCGAGGCGGAAGTTGTAGATGTGCTGGTGCGTGGTGCCGACGATGTTGTGGTCCAGCAGGGTGCCGTAGCGCGTGTCTTCCCTGGCGGTGTCTTCGTGCATGGTTTTGGACTTCACGCCCTTGACTGCTTCGATGCCGGTAGCGCCAGCGTCAATGCCGATGGTGCCGTTCTGCTGGAAGACCCAGTCGAAGATGTAGTCGTAGTTGCCCACGGTGCTGATCCAGCGCACCACCAGTTCACGACGCTCGGTGCTGAGGTTGGGCTGGCCCATTTCCTGGTGTTTGTATTCGGGGCCGGCGTAGCGCTCGAACACCGCCATGGCGCGCGGGATCGCGGTCGGTGCGCCGGTGTAGTCGGCGATGGTCGCGTCCAGCAGCACGGCGTTTTGTGGGGCGTCTTTGCCACGGGCAATCGGCGAAGTCAGGGTGCCCATGCCGTAGTCGCCGGAGTCGAGGTAGGCCTTGAAGTACCAGCCGACGTCCGGGTCACCGTAAGGCACGATCATGCCGCCCAGCGAGCCTTCGTACATGATCTTGCGTTTCTTGCCCTTGTCGTCGTAGGTGACAGTGGACAGGATCGGCCCGACCCGCGAATCGAGGCGAACGTGGAAGTCCCAGTTCTGCCAGTGAATGCTGTTGCCACTGATGGTGTAGTTCTTGCCCTCGGGCTCGATGATTTCCAGCGGTTTGACCGCCACGCCCTGGCGTCCGCGCCCGTCATACGGCGTCGGTTTCATCGGCACCGGAATGAGCGCTTCGTCTTCGATCTTGATCAGCTTCTTCTGTTCCAGGTCGACAATCGCCACCAGGCCCTCGATCGGGTGCGCCCAGTAGTTGCCGTCACCGGTGTTGAGGTAGCTGACGATTTTCAGCAAGCGCTTGTCCTGCGCCAGGCCGTCCTTGCCATCGAAGTAACCTACGGTCAACGGCGTGGCCACGACCTTCTTCACGTCGTTGATGCCGCGCTTGGCCAGGGCCTGGGCGTATTCCGGGCTGGTTTCCACAGCCGTCTGCACCGTGGCGAAGTCGTCCAGCAGGACCATGCCGTGGGCGCCTTCGATCGGCTTCCAGGACTTGAGTTCGTTCTTGTCGAGGTCGACCAGGGCTTCGATCACGTGCTTGCCGTCGAGCACCACGATCGAGGCCTCACGCGGCTGGGTGACGTTCTGCCCGGTGAAGACGAAGTTCCACACCTGATCCTTCGGCGGCTCCTTGACCGAGACTTCGGTGAAGCGGAAGCCGGGCTTGTAGTTTTTCGATTTCTTGACGATGTCCACGGCCGTGGTGATTTCAGCCGCGCTCAGGGGATTGAGCGGGTTGGGGCGGGTCTCGACGACAAAGGTCTTGTCCAGCCCGGACTGGAACACCTGGTTGATAAAGTCCTTGGACATGAACGCCGTATGGTCCTTGAACACCACCGGCACCGTCAGCTCGATACGCTTGCCGTTGAGCATCGCCACTTTGCTGTCGGGCTTGACCTTGAGGTAGACCCCGTCCTTGGCGATGGTGAACAGATTGGCGTAGTCGTCCCATTTCACCGTGGCGCCAAATTCCTCAAGACCCGCTTGCAGCGGCACCATTTCGGCGTGACCGCCGTGGGCCTGGGCATTGCCCGCCCAGAAAGGCAGACCGAGGGTGCTCAGGGTGATGGCCAGGGCCAGGCGGGCAAGCGGTGTTCTTTTGGGCGACGCTTTGGGGCTGAACATGTGTGAATTCCTGGGGAAAAGCCGGGTACGGGCATTCCTGCACTTTGTTACAACCAGTCAACGGCTGCTTTTGAATGCCTGCCAGATTTCTTTGGTTCCGTGCCGCAATTGAGCTTTCCTGACGAAATGCAGCTTGGCAAGCGGACAACCTGCTTTTGAAAGCGGAATCGCCCAGGATTCTTCAGTTAAGTTGATGTTGTCCGAAAAGAGAGCTGCATTTTATTGAGGTGCGGCGCTGCGCGTGTAGCGCTGTTTTTCGGTGGTGACAGGTTTAGGCGCTCGCATCAGCAGGGGGCCCAATGTCGCCAGCAGGGCGAGCATGATCAGCGGGAAAAACATCAACTTGCCCAGGCCGAAATGGCTGACAATCACGGTAATGACGGCAGGGCCCACCAGCATTCCGGAAAAACCGATGCAGTTGACGATGCCGATATTGCGACCTGCATGTTTCGGATCTCGGCGCCCGGCGGCAGAGATCATCAGTGGCGCGATGCACGACAGGCCGAGGCCAAACAATGCGAAGCCAACGATGCCCGTCACCGCGGTGCCGCCAATGATGGTGATGATCATGCCGAGGACGCATATCGTCCCGCAGCCGAAAACCACTTGTGAATTGCCGAAAGCCGCGGCCAGCCGGTCACCGAAAAGACGTCCGACGAACGCCGCGCCGACGAAGATGGAGACCGCCATGCCGGCCATCGAGGTGCTCGTCGAGAACTGGCGACGAATGTATTCCTGGCCCCAGTCGGCAATGGCGTTTTCACCCATCATGCTGCCCAGCAGCAAGACACCCAGAGCAATCATGACCAGCAGCGTTTTTGCCGATGGCCCCTTGCCCGCTTCATCGGGCGAATGGGCGCCTGTCTGCCAGTCGCTGGCCGAAGGCTCGGGAACATCATGTTTGCCCAGCAACCACCGGCTGAAAAACCAGCCCACGATAAACAGGGCCACGCCGAGTACGGTGTAGGGCACTTGCACGCTGTCGGTGTAGAGGCCGGTCAACCAGCTGCACACCATCCCCAGCAGAAAGCCGCCCAGTGAATAGAGCGCGTGGAAGCCAGACATGATCGAGCGCTGGTAGAAACGTTCGACTTGCACACCATGGGCATTCAATGCCGTGTCCAGTGCCCCTCGCAGCAGCCCGAGCACAACGCCGAAGCACAAGGCGAACCAGAAACCGCTGACGAATCCGAGCGGGATGATGGAAAGGGGATAAGCGAGTGCACACACCGTGATGACCGGCTTCGCACCAAAGGTGTCGAGCAAGCGGCCGACCCACAGCGCGCCTGTTGCTGAGCCGACACCAACGCCAAGCGCGATCAAGCCGAAATTCGCGTCTCCCGATTCACCGGTAAAACCCAGTTGCACCCTGAAGACACTCACACCCGTCGACCAGATGTACATCAGGGCGCCAATCATCATGAAGCCCAGGAAAGTCGCGATGCGCGCCTTGCGAATGCGGGTGGGGATCTGTGTGTTCTGAAGGTTGTTAATCACGCTGCATTGTCCCTTTTGTTTTTGTTGGGTGTTCATGCAATTGAGGGTTTGATTTGATTGGGGTTATACGTATAACTAATTAAAAATAACATTTGCAGCAAGCTTGCTGTCAACTTTTTTTAGACTTGGTGGCCGACTTCATGGCATTAAATTACACGTCAGGCCCTGCGCGGGCAGCCTGCGTGGTGTTGAGCTGTTGGCCTTATCGATTGTTTTAGGTTATACGTATAACTCCAGTGACCCGAACACAGAGGTTTCCGTGTCGTCTCAAGAGTTGGTATTGCCGTGCGCCACACCTGATATGGCGGCCTATCGGCTGACGTTTCTGTTGTCAGGCCTTTGCATGGGCGCGTGGGCCCCCCTGGTTCCCTATGCCCGCAGTCGGGCCGGGGTCGACGACGGCGCGTTAGGCTTGCTGTTGCTCTGCCTTGGCCTGGGCTCGCTGGTGATGATGCCGCTCGCCGGCATCCTGAATGCGAGGAAGGGCTGCCGCTTTACCATGCACATAGGCATCGCGCTGATATTGCTGACATTGCCCATGCTGGCAACGACTCATTCATTCGCAGGTTTGATGCTCGCCCTGACGGTCTTCGGTGCAGGGTGCGGGGCGGTGGACGTGACGATGAACGTTCAGGGTGTCATGGTCGAGCGTGCTACCGGTCGCTCGCTCATGTCCGGTTTTCATGGTTTGTTCAGCCTCGGAACGATTGTCAGTGCTGCCGGGATGACCGCCTTGTTATGGCTCGGTGCAACGCCTTTGCTGGCAAGCAGTGCGGTGATGGCGGCATTGCTCGCCTTTGTCCTGACATACGGGCGTCAGATGCTCGGGCGAAGCGGCGATGAGGGCAGTCCGATCTTCGTCAAGCCTACACGCAAGGTTTTGCTGCTGGGCTTGCTGTGCCTGTTCGCCTTTCTTGCCGAGGGCGCCATTCTGGACTGGAGCGCGGTGTTTCTGACCGAGGTGCGTGGCGTTCGGCATTCCATTGCAGGCCTGGGCTACGCAGCGTTCGCGGTGATGATGGCCCTGGGTCGACTGAGCGGTGACCGGATTCTGCTCAGGCTCGGTTCGCGCGCGGTGCTCATCGGTGGCGGCCTGATTGTCATTCTGGGGTTCCTGATAGTCGTCCTGGTGACGGACTGGCTTCTGAATCTGCTGGGATTCGCCGTGATAGGCATTGGATTGGCGAACATTGCGCCGGTCTACCTATCGCTGGCCGGTGCTCAACAGACGATGCCCGGTGAGTTGGCGATTGCCGCGGCAACCAGCCTCGGTTACCTCGGCATCCTGATGGGCCCGGCAGTCATCGGGTTTTTCGCTCACGCGACCAGCCTGTCTGCGGCGCTGCTCGCCGTCGCCGCATTAATGGTTGCAATCATGGTCAGTGCCACCGGACTGGTTCCGAAGGTTTCCCGTCAACGGTTACACTGAGTGCATGTTTTTTCACAGACCTCGCATGAGGTTTCAAAAAGATTGGGAAGCAAGCGATGGCATCGGTTTCAATGAAAGATGTAGCACTGGCGGCGGGGGTCTCCCAGCCTGCGGTGTCTTACGCTTACAATCGTCCCTCCAAGCTGTCGCAAGCCCAGCGTGAGCATATCCTTGAGGTGGCTGCTTCATTGGGCTACCCGGGGCCCAACGTTCTGGGGCGAAGCCTTCGCTCGGGCAAGATCGGCGCGATCGGGCTGATGATGATGGACAAGTTGTCCCTGGCGTTCGCCGACCCCTGCACCATTGCCTTGTTGCGCGGTATCAGTGAAGTGGGTGAACTGGAGAACGTCGCGCTGACGTTGTTCCCGCTCAATAACAACCGGCTTGTCGGCCGAGCCCAGGCAGAGAATCACGGCAGTCTCGCCCTGCGCGGGCTGGTGGATGGCTTGATTATCTCGACCTTGCCCGATGATCACCCAGCCGTGTTGGCGGTGGTCAAGCAGAACATTCCATTTGTGGTGATCGATTCGCCTCTGGTGGCAGACTCTTTCTTTGTCGGGATTGACGATCGAGGTGCTGCCCGTACGCAGATGCAGCACCTGCTGGATCTGGGGCACCGCAAGATCGGCATCATCATTGACCGTCTCAATCCGGACGGTTATCGCGGTCCGATAGATCAGCAGCGTTTCAAAAGCGCCAGTGAGCGCATTGTCAGGGAGCGCCTCACCGGTTATGTGGAAGCGGCGACCGAGGCAGGCCTGGCATTCGAGGAGCTGAGCATAATCGAGGCCGGTGGGCTGGATTCGACGTCCGGGCAGGCTGCTGCGTTTACGCTGCTGACCTCCTGCGATGTCACGGCGGTCGTTGCCTGTTCGGATGTGATGGCGATTGCTTGCATGAAAACGGCTCACGCGCTCAATCGCAAAGTCCCGCAGGCGCTATCGGTGATTGGCTTCGACGATATTCCCGAGGCCGTCCAGCTCGGTTTGACCACCATTGGCCAGCCGATGGTGGAGAAGGGCGTATACGCCGCGCGACTTCTGACCGAACAATTGAATGCGCCGGCCGGCACCCGGCTTGAGCCCGAGCAGAAAATTTTCGCCACGAAATTGATTGTGCGAACCTCGACACTCAGCGTGCAGCCATCAGACGCTTGAGTCCAGGCAGGGCTGCGGCGCAACGTTGCGCCGCAGCTGTTTTCCGGTTTGTGTTGCCGTTCAACTTGCCTGGCGCTTGAAGTTCGCCGCCACTCGCAGGGCATTGGCGGCGATCGTGAGCGCCGGATTGACCGCCGCCGAAGACGGGAAGAAAGAACTGTCTACGACCCAGACGTTATCCAGGTCATGCAACTTGCAATTCAGATCCAGTACGCTGGATGCAGGGTCCTTGCCCATGACGGCGGTGCCGCACTGGTGCGAGTTGGTGGCGATGCCCATCCGCGCTTTCAGGATCACCGGATAGCCAGCCTCACGCATGACTTTACTGGTCTTGCTCACCAGGCCTTCATGAGCCTTAAGGTTATTGGGTGTCCAGTGGACCTTGATCGCGTCACGCGCCTTGTCATACGTGACCCGGTTCTCCTGTGTCGGCAGATCCTCCGAGGTCAGGTACAAGTCGACGCTGTGGTCGGTGATGTACCGCGAGGCAAACTTCGGCAACCACGGGCGCATCGAGGTGATCATGGGCTCGCGGATCTTTCCCAGCATCTGCACATTACCCAAGGGAAACGAATTGCCCGGGCTGGCGCTGTACCAGTCGTTGATGGCCAGGGTCTTCTGGAAGATCACTTTGTTCTTGCGTCGCGGGTCCACCGCCAGCATGAACGTACTGTTATGGACCATGTAGTTGCGACCCAATTGCCCCGAACGGTTGCCAAGGCCTTCAGGGTGTCGAGCGTTCGCTGACTTGAACAGCAGGGCTGCGCTATTCACGGCGCCACAGGCCAGAACGAATCGTTTGGCCCGCAGTGTCACCGCTCGCCCCTCGAAGAGGCCATGGGCCTCGGTTACCGTGCGGCCGTCGCTGGCCGTTTCCAGTCGCTTGATGGTGGTGCGGGTCATCAGCCTGATGGAACCGCTGCGCAATGCCGGTCTCAATGCCGACACTTCAGCATCGGCCTTGGCATCGACAAGGCAGGGATAGCCATCGCAGGTCGAGCACAAAACGCAGCCACCACCGTCGCCGTAATCCACAGCAGCCGGCATCACGAAGGGCTTGAGCCCGGAACGACGCATGCTTTGCTCCAGCGGGACCAGTGCAGGGTCATGTTTGAGCGCAGGCTGGGGAAACGGGCCCGAACGCCAGGGCTCGCTGGGGTCGCTGCCGGCGAGGCCATGAACCCGGTAGAGTTTTTCAGCTTCGGCGTACCAGGGTTCCAGTTCTGCGTAGCTGATCGGCCATGCGGGGGAGATGCCCTCGGCGTGCTGGATTTCGCCGAAGTCCACTTCGCGAAACCGCGGGAGCATCGCGCCATAGAACTTGGTATTGCCGCCGACGTAATAAAACACACCGGGGGAAAACGGTTGACCGGATTGATCCAGCCACTGTTCGGCGTTGCGGTAACGGCCTTCGGCGAATACCGATTCGGCGCTCCAGTTCTGTATTTCACGGGGCAGGAAATCACCGCGCTCAGCGATAATGATGTCCAGCCCGCTATCGCGCAGTGCATGGGCAAAGGTCGAGCCGCCCATGCCCGAGCCGATAATCACTACATCACAGTTGATATTGCCATCTGCATCAGGTGTCACCACGTCGAGGGCGCGCGGTTCGCGCGGCGCCCCCGGTTGTGGATTCAGCTCTGCATGATGCGTAATCAATGCATCACTCATTTGAGCCGCTCCAGGTTTTACAGGTGTTGTTCGGAGTTCCGGATTTCCCAGTATTCGTCCTGACGTTCGTCAGTGATGTACTCGGGAATCGGGAAGTCCCACCAGCCCGGCACCCAAGGACCTGCGGCGTCGCGGTCGGTCGGGATTTCGATCAGCACCGGTGCGTTCAGGTCCAGGGCTTCCTGCAGGATCGGCTCGAGGTCTTCGGGACGCTCCACGCGATAGGATTTCAGGCCGAAGGCCTCGCCGACGGCCTTGAAGTCCGGGCTGTAAGGCGTGCCGTCCGGGTGGTTGAACTCGGTGCCGATATGGCGACTGGTTTGCTTGCGCTGGCCACCGCGAATCGACATGTACCCGGCATTGTTCTGGATCATGAACACAACAGGGATGTTGTTGGTCACGCAGATCGCAATTTCCTGAGAGGTCATCAGGAAGTCACCATCGCCCAGGATGCACACCACCGGTTGATTCGGTGCTGCCAGCTTGGCCCCGATAGCGGCAGGAACAGCCCAGCCCATCGACGAGAAACCGCCCGATGTCAGGTGCGTACGTGGGGTATAGACCGGGAAGGTCTGCTTGACCGCGCCTTGGGTGTTGCCGGACCCGACCACCACGATGGTGTCGCGCGGGAATACCTTGCGCAGCGCTCCCAAAGGACGTTGAGAGGTAAACGGGAAGCGATCGGAGTCACGACGGCCGGCCAGCTTGGTTTCCCATTCGTCCTGATAGCCGCGCAGGTCGCTCATGTACTCCTGGCGATCGACGGTCTGGCCTTTCAAGCCTTCCACGATATGCGCCAGCGCGTATTTCGCGTCGGCGCAAATACCCACCGTGACCGGATAGTTTTTGCCGATTTCGTGCGGATCGATGTCGATATGAATCAGCTTCGACGGCGGAATCGCAAAGGTCACGCCCTTGGCGTAACTGGATGACGACCAGTCGGTGAAGCGGCAACCCACGGCGATGATCACGTCAGCGGTAGACGCTACTTTGTTGCCGCACATCGTGCCGGTCTGGCCGACGCTGCCAGCGAACAGCGGGTGATCTTCCGGGAAACCGCTTTTGCCGTTCCACGTAGTGACCACAGGGATTTGCCAGGCTTCTGCCAGGGCGAACACTTCGGCGCTTGCCTCGCCAGTGATGACGCCGCCGCCGATGACCAGTACTGGGCGCTTGCAGGCTTTCAACTCTTCAACCGCACGGGCGGTTGCCGCCGGATCCGGGAAGCATTTGCCGATAGGGGTGCGCTCTTCCAGGGCGTGAAGGGTCACTTCAGCCGCTTCGGCCTGAACATCCATCGGGATTTCAAGATGAACCGGGCCTGGACGCCCGGTGACCATCGAGCTCCAGGCCCGATGCATCATGAACGGCAATTCTTCGACGCGAGTCGCCACCCAATGACGCTTGGTGACCGCTTCGGCGATTTTCGGGAAGTCGTTGTCGGTGTAGCGCTCCAGCTCCTGCAGTAAACCGTGGCCGCGCATGTGCGTGGGTGGCCCGCCAGTGATCAGCATCAGGCTGGTGGAGTCGGTGAAGGCCGTTGCCATGCCGATCACGGTGTTGGCGGCACCGGCGCCGATGGAGGTGACAGCCGCCATCGGTTTGCCGCTGACCCGGTAGTAACCGTCCGCGAGGTGAACCGCACTCTGCTCGTGGAAGACCTGGATGAACTTGAGTTTCGAGTCTTCTTCCAGGAAGGCGTCGGTGAGTGTCCAGATGCCGTGGCCAGGAATACCGGCGACATATTCGACACCATAGTTTTTCAGGGTTTGAGCCACGATCTGGCTGCCGGTCAATTTAGTCATGACAGGACTCCTTGGGTTGATGAGACGAGGGTGGATGCGTCGGATTTCCCGGTAGCTGTTGCGCGCCCGCGCGTCGCCCAGTTCAGGCCCTGCCTGGTCAGGCGGCGGATATTCGGGTCGGCGAGATTGCTGGTGTCGTGTCCGATCGAGTGATAGAAAACCCGGCCCAGACCCCATTGGCGAACCCAGGCGACCGGGCTGCGATGGCCCTTGATCCAGGGGAACGGGTTACCGTCGAAGGTGGTTTCGGCGAGTACATGAATGTTCGGGTCAACCTGCATGTAGTACTGCTCGGATCGAACCTCGAAGTCCTCGACGCCTTGAGTGACTTCATGGGTGTGATCGATGACGTTGACCTGGTATGGATGAGGAAAGCCTTCACCCATCGGATGCTCAAGAAACGATCCGCCCAGCACCCAGTGATACTTGAGGCTTGCACGGAAAGCCGCCCCCGCACCGTGCCAACCGACCAGCCCGGTGCCGCTTTCGATCGCCTCGAGCAGGCGGTTTTCCTGAGAGGCGGTCAGCGTTTCCGTGGTGACGGCGTTGTTCCAGCCGATCACGATCAGGTCATAGCCGGTCAAGTCCCGGTCCAGGGTGAAGATATCGTTCGACTCCTCGACATCGAAATCCAGCTCCTGGAAAACGGTCCGAGCCCATGCGGCAATTTCATAGGGGTAATGGCCGGGCCAGCCACCGAATAGATACAAGACTCGACTCACGGTTGGTCACCTCTTCAAGTTGGGTGTGATTATTAGGTTATACGTATAACCGCTTATTTAAGCTATCACTCAAAATCCCTAAGTCAATGCCTGTTTGATCATTTTCATCCGGGTGCCCGGAAAACCTTGTGTTCAGGCACTGATAAGCCTTGTGGGCCGCGGGTTTTAGATCCTCGCTAATGCGCATGCAATCCAGGCTGGAAGGTTTTAATAAGAAAAGGTTATACGAATAACGTTAGTTGATTGCGTGAGTGCTTCAACATTGCGTCTGTGCTGCGTCAGATTGCGTCATCAATCAGGAGGCTGCGAAATTGCCCGGGGCAGGAGGGTGAGAAAAGATGGTCGTCAATGCTGAGGGCATGTCGCGTGCCCTCAAGAACCACCTGGAGCATATTGATGATTCGTTATCTGAAAAAAAGTAAACCTGTTGAAGCTCAAGCCGAGATTGCCTCTCAAGTCCGCGATACGGTGGCGCAAATCATCAGCAACGTCGCCGGAAACGGAGACACCGCCGTTCGTGAGTACTCGAAGAAATTCGATAACTGGGAACCGGTGTCCTTCCGCCTGACCGATGAAGAAATCGCGGCGTGTGTCGCCAGTCTTTCCGAACAGGAAATCGGCGATATCAAGTTTGCTCAGGCCCAGGTGCGCCGTTTTGCCGAAGTGCAAAAGGCATCCATGCACGATGTTGAAGTCGAGACGTTGCCGGGCGTGATCCTGGGGCATCGCAACATTCCGGTGAACTCGGTGGGTTGCTACATTCCTGGCGGCAAGTATCCGTTGTTGGCATCGGCGCACATGAGCGTGCTGACGGCCAAAGTCGCAGGTGTTAAACGTGTGGTTGCAGCGGCTCCGCCCTTTGATGGCAAGCCACACCCGGCCATCGTCACCGCCATGTACCTGGCCGGTGCCGACGAAATCTATTGCGTCGGTGGGGTACAGGCGATTGCCGCTTTTGCCTTGGGCACCGAAGCATTCAAGCCGGTCGACATGATCGTCGGGCCAGGCAATGCCTACGTGGCGGAAGCCAAGCGCCAATTGTTCGGTAAAATCGGTATCGACCTGATCGCCGGCCCGACCGAAACCCTGGTCATTGCCGATGACAGCTCCGACGTCGAAATCATCGCTGCCGACTTGCTCGGCCAGGCGGAGCATGGCGTCAACTCCCCGGCTGTGTTCCTGACCAATAGCCCGGCACTGGCAGAAACCCTGCCGGCTGAAATCGAACGCCAGTTGGCCATTCTGTCGACCGCGCCAGTTGCTTCGATCGCCTGGCGTGACTATGGCGAAATCATCCTCTGCGACACCGTGGACGAACTGGTGCAGGAAGCCGACCGCATTGCCTCCGAGCACGTTCAGGTCATGACCCGCGATCCACTGTATTTCCTCGAACACATGACCAACTACGGCGCGTTGTTTCTCGGTCAGCGAACCAACGTCTCTTACGGCGACAAAGTGATCGGCACCAACCACACATTGCCCACGACAGGGACCGCGCGTTACACCGGCGGCCTGTGGGTCGGCAAGTTCATCAAGACCTGCACTTATCAACGTGTCCTGACGGATGAAGCGTCCGTACTGGTCGGCGAATACTGCTCGCGTCTGTGCGGCATGGAAGGTTTCGCCGGGCACAAGGAACAGGCGGATATCCGCATTCGTCGTTACAAGAAGCCCGCTTGAGGGCTGTTGGCCAATTGCTGCACTTGGCAAGCGGGTAGCGGGAAAAAGGGTCGTTTCTCGCTGCTGCTGGTCACTCTTACCGTCTTTCCAAGTGTATTCAGGCTCCCCATCCGGGGGGCCTTTTTTTTAACCGCTCGAAAAAACTCGTTGTTCCAGGCTGAATTTTAGTGAGGCGATGCGATGGGAACCTTGTCGATAAAAACAAGAATTACGCTGGCTGCCGGGAGTTGTCTGTTTGCGATGGTGCTTTGCCTGGTGGGGTTTTCGATTCATCAGATGCGCGACACAGCGGCCGTGGTCAGTGACTCCAGCACGGATTCGTTGTCCCGGGCGTCCATGCAATACCTGGAGGCGACGGGGCATTTGCAGGCCAGTGGTATTGAGCAGCGGTTCCTCGCCAGTCTGATGTTCACTCGCTCCCTGGCGACCCAGATCGTCATGATGCGCCGCCAGGCCCGACAAAATGGCCTGGCTCCCAAGCAACTGCGTGGCGATCTGTACCGGCTTGTCCGGGCCCAGGTGGCAACCACGCCGGAGATACTTGGTGTAGGCATCTCCTTTGATCCCAATGCACTTGATGGTGCTGACGAGAGCTCTGTCAACGGTGCCGACTTCACCGGCAATGCCAGTGGCCGCTTTGCGGTGTACGTTTCTTCGATGCAGAACTTCATCCTCGAAGAAAAGGAGATGCAGGACGACGGCGATCCTGCAAAAGCGTGGTGGAACTGCCCGAAGAAAACCCGCAAGGCTTGTTTGATCGAACCCTATTCCTTTGAGCTCAACGGTGTTCCGACACTGACCTCCAGCATCGCGCTACCGTTGTTGGACGGCGGAAAATTCATCGGCGTGGTCAGCATTGATCTGCCCTTGAGCAGCTTGCAAAACATTGCGCAGAAAGCCAGTGCCTCGATGTTCGAAGGCCAGGGGCAACTGACCTTCATCAGTGCCGCCGGGGCCGTGATGGGTCGAAGCGGCGAGCCCGCTTCGTTGGGGAAATCCATCAAGGACATTTTTCCGCGACAGGCGGCTGATATGTTCGAAGGGGCCAGGTCGGATAAAACCCTGGCGATCGATGCAGCTGATAACGCTAATATCCTGCTCGTCGTGCCGTTTTCGCCGATTCCGAATGCCAGCCAATGGATGACGGTCATCGAAGTACCGCGTGCCACGTTGATGGCGTCGGTCGCGGCGTTGCAACAGGTGCTGGACCAGTCAAACCGACGGTCTGTGATCGTGCAGGTGGCGACCGGAATCGGTGTCACCCTGGCCGGTACATTGCTGATGGGCTTGTTGGCGGTGAGCGTCACGCGGCCTATTCGTCGGGTGTCCGAAATGCTTGAAAACATCGCCCATGGCGAGGGCGATCTGACCCAGAGGCTCAAGGCTGAGCGCCGCGATGAAATGGGCGTGCTAGTGGGGTGGTTCAATCGTTTCCTCGATAAGCTGCAGCCGATTATTGCGCAAGTCGGCCAGAGCGTATCGCAGACGCGATCCACCGCCGACCAGGCGTCTTCGATTGCCACCCAGACCAGTAGCGGCATGCAGCAGCAATTGCGCGAGGTCGAGCAAGTCGCGACGGCCACCCATGAGATGAGCGCGACCTCTCAAGAGGTGGCGCGCAATGCGTCCATGGCCGCGACCGCCGCACGCAATGGCGATGTCGCCGCCCGATCCTGCAAAGATACGATCCAGACCACTGCGCATTCCATACAGTCGCTGGCCCATCACATGAGCGGTGCCATGACCGGTGTTCGTCAACTTGCCGACAGCAGCGAGAAAATCGGTAGCGTGCTCGATGTGATTCGCACCATTGCCCAGCAGACCAATCTGTTGGCGTTGAACGCTGCAATCGAGGCGGCGAGAGCAGGGGAGACGGGCAGAGGGTTTGCGGTGGTGGCGGACGAGGTTCGACATCTGGCCCAGCGCACACAGGATTCGGTAAGTGAAATTCAAGGCGTCATCGAAAGTCTCCAGAGCGGTACGCGCGATGTCGTGGGCGCCATGCAGAGTCAGCACCGCCAGGCAGATGCCAGCGCTGCGCAAGCACTCGAGGCCGTCGATGCATTGGCCCATGTCAGCCAGAACATCGAGATCATGACGGACATGAACCTGCAAATCGCCAGCGCCGCCGAAGAGCAGAGCGCGGTAACCGAAGAGGTTAACCGTACTGTCTCGGCTATCAGGGACGTGACGGGTGCATTGGTGGAACAGGCGGATCAATCCGCCCGCATCAGCCAATCCTTGAACGACCTTGCGAACCAGCAGCAGGTGTTGATGAACAACTTCAGGGTCTGAATAGCCTGCAGGAGCGAGCCCGCTCGTTCCTGCAGGACGCTTCAGGGCCCCGGACTAACGAGCGCGCTGGATATGATCAGCCGCTTTCTCGCCGATCATGATCGCCAGCGCGTTGGTGTTGCTGGAGCACAGGCTCGGGGCGATGGAGTTGTCGGCGACTCGCAGGCCTTCGATCCCGTATACCCGCAGCTCGTTGTCTACCACAGCCATCTCGTCTACGCCCATTTTGCAGGTGCCTACCGGGTGCAGCGCAGCGTGGGCCTGTTGACGCACGAACTTCAGATAGTCATCACGGGTGCGCAGCGGTTCGGCGGGTACGTGCTCACGCAGAATATGCCCGGCCATCGCACTCCGGGACATGATGTGGCGGCCGAACTCCGTCGCCTGGATCATGCATTCCACATCGAACGGATCGGTCAGGTAGTTGGGTTCTATGGACGGAAAGTCCAGCGGGTCGGCGCTGCGAAGTTGCACGGCACCTGTCGAGCGGGGACGGGTCTGGCACACGTTCAAGGTGCAGCCGTTGCCGCCGGGCACGGAACCTACGCCAGCTTCTACGCCGGCACCAGCCATGAAACAGTACTGCGCGTCTGCACGGTTCTCGGCCAGCGATGTACGCCAGAACGCGCCACCCTCGACCACATTGGAGGTCACCGGTCCTTCTCGAAACAACGCGTACTGCAACCCGGCGGCGAGTTTCCAGTGCGGTTTTTTGTACTTGTCATAGCTCAATGGGCGACGCAGTTCATTGATCAGTGAGACCTCGATGTGGTCCTGCAGATTCTGGCCGACCCCGGGCAAGTCATGCATCACCTCGAGGCCTTTCTCGCGCAAGTGACTGGCAGGGCCAATGCCCGACAGCATCAACAGTTTCGGGGAGTTGATCGCCCCGGCACTGACGATGACTTCGCGTTCGGCCCTGAGTACCCGGTGCTGATTGTTTTCAAGGTATTCAACCCCTGTCGCGCGGCCATGTTCGACCAGGACCCGCAAGACCCGGCAGTTGGTTTTAACCGTCAGATTGGGGCGCTTTCGTGCAGGCTTCAGGTAAGCGACCGACGTGCTTGACCTCAGACCGTTCCTGGCATTGATCTGATAAAGCCCGCAGCCGTCCTGCACCCCTGAGTTGAAGTCGGCGTTGTAGGCCAGCCCGGCTTGTTGGCAGGCTTGCAGCCAGAGCTTGGTCAAAGGGTGGGTATAACGCTGATCGCTGACGCCAAGCGGGCCCTGCGTGCCATGAGCGTCGTTGCTGAATCTATCGTTGGTCTCGCATTTCTTGAAGAAGGGCAGTACGTCCTTGTAGGCCCAACCCTGGGCGCCACCTGTCGCCCAGCTGTCGTAGTCGGCCGGTTGCCCGCGCAGGTAAACCATAGCGTTGACCGAACTCCCGCCGCCGAGTACCCGCGCCTGCACCATGGTCGGATTGGCAGGGCCTATATAGTCCGCTGGTGGCTCCCAGGGGTAGCGTTCGACCAGGTTGCCCTGGCTGGTCTTGTAGAAGCCGACCGGCAGATGAATAAACGGGTGACTGTCTCTCGGTCCCTCTTCCAGCAGCACCACCGAAGCCTGTGCATTTTCACTGAGACGTGCCGCAATGACGCACCCGGCTGAACCGCCCCCGACCACGATATAGTCGACCACTGTTGTGTACCGCCCTGATCAAAAAAAACGCCGGATCATGCTCCTGTGAAAGAGTTGATGAGCCGGCGCTGACGTTGCTGATAAACCCCTGCCGTATCTGGCAGGGGCGATTGTTCAAGCAGGTATCACCACAAAACTGTCGGGTTTGCAGGTGAGCGCCACATCCGATCCGGGTGGCAGTGCATGGCTGCCAGGGGTGGGCAGTTGTTGGCATTTGAGGTCCAGGGTGCCACCAGCCACCGCCACCCGGTAAATGACCCGGTTACCGATGAATGAAGTGTCCTTCACCTTTCCGGCAAATGCGCCGTCAGCCAGCGGATTACCCAGTGCAGGCTCAAGACCGATGGTTTCCGGACGGATCGACACATTCACCGGTCCGGCGCCCAGGCTGTTCTTGGCGGTGTGCGCGTAGCGGCCGAACGGCAGGTCGACATAGCCGCTGCTGGTATCTCCCATCCCGTAGGTGCCGTTGACGATATTGGTATCGCCAAAAAACTTCGCGGCGAACAAGCTGCGCGGCGACCAGTACATCTCTTGCGGTCCACCGATCTGCTCGATGCCACCCTTGTTCAGCAACACCACGCGGTCGGAGAGAATCATCGCTTCGTCCTGGTCATGGGTGACGTAAACGAAGGTGGTCGATGTCTCTTCGTGGATCCGTTTGATCTCATTGAGCATGTGGTGGCGGATCTTCAGGTCCAGCGCCGCCAGCGGTTCGTCGAGCAGCAGCACGGCGGGGCGATTCACCAGCGCCCGGGCCAGCGCCACGCGTTGCGCCTGCCCGCCACTGAGCTCGGAGATCCAGCGGTTCTTGAAGCCCTCCAGCTGGACCAGTTCCAGAGCCTTGGTCACTTCACGCTTGATCTCGTCTTTCGGTTTCTTCTTCAGGCGTAGCCCGAACGCCACGTTGTCGAAGACATCCAGATGAGGGAACAGCGCGTATTTCTGGAACACCATGTTGACCGGGCGGTGTTCAGGCGCCAGGGACGTGGAGTCCTTGCCATCGATCACCACTTTGCCAGTGGTGGGCTCTTCGAAGCCGGCGATGATGCGCATCAGGGTGGTCTTGCCGCAGCCGCTTGGGCCCAGCAATGTCAGGATTTCGTTGCGCTTTACGGTCAGGTCGACTTTGCCGAGGGCGGTCAGGTTGCCGTAGCTCTTGGATATTCCGGTCAGTTCAATGCTGTTGGTCATGGCGATTACTCTGCAGTTTCTGCGCGTTCAAGTTCGAGGCGGCGACGGCGCAGGGTCATGACCAGGCCGGCGATGACAATGATGGCGATGGTCACGACCAGCATGAATACCGAGGCGGCATTGATGGTTGGGCTGACAGCGCGGCGCATCATCGAAAGAATCATCAGGGGCAACGTGGTGTCGCTGCCGGTGACGAATACGGTGATCAGGAATTCGTCCATGGACAGTGCTACCGCCAGGATCGCGGCACCGGCAATCGTCGGGCCGATTATGGGCAGTGTCACCAGCCAGAATGCCTTGAGTGGTGAGGCACCAAGGTCACGCGCTGCCTCTTCGAAAGACAGATCGAAGTACTCCAGGCGTGAACGCACGGATTCGACAAAAAACGGAAAGGTGAACAGCGTATGGCCGATGATCACCGTCAGCAGTGAGCGGGGCAGGCCGATCAACGAAAAGAAGATCACCAGCGCGATTCCCAGGAACAGGCCGGGCAAGGCGATAGGGGCGAAGTTCATGAAGGCAAAGACGGATTTGACGCGGCCTTTCATGCGCATCAGCGCCAGTGCCGAGAATGTGCCCAGCAGCGTGGTGAGGATGGCCGAGCCCGCGGCGACGATCGCACTGTTGGTCAGGGCCGTCATGAAGTCCGGGCTGCTGAACAGCGCTTCATACCATTGCGTGGAGAAGCCTTCGAACGGGAACGACAACGAGGCCGACGAGTGAAAGCTGAACAGCGCGATAATCGCGATGGGCGCATAAAGGAAGAGCATGTAAACGTAAGTGAATAGTCTGATCATGGCGGTCACCTTGCATTTTTATTGGCGGCGTTCAGTCGTGGTAGCGTTTACCGGGCGCCAGGTTGGCCGCCCGCAACACACCCAGCAGCAGCGCATAAACCAGCATGAAGACGATCAGCAGCAGGTAGGCCATCGCCGCTCCCAGCGGCCAGTTACCGACGGAGCGGAACTGGTTGGCGATCACCAGGCCGGTGGTCATGGCGTCTCGACCACCCAGTAACTGAGGGGTGACGTAGTCACTGGCGGCGAGGACGAAAGTGAACATGAACGAACTGACGATGCTCTTGTGGGCCATCGGCATGATCACGCGCCACAGGATGGTGGCGCCGCCGGCGCCCAGGTCCGCAGCGGCTTCGAGGTAGTCCTTCTTGATGTCGCGCAAGCCCGACACCAGCAGCAGAAGGGTGAAGGGCAGCATGATGTGGACCAGTGTCAACACCACCGAAAACTTGCTGAACACCAGCCAGTCCAGCGGTTGATCGATCAGCCCGAGGTGCATCAGTGTGGAGTTGATCACACCGTTGGTGCCCAGGATCGAGCGCCAGGCATAGACCCGCACCAGGTAACTCGAGAACCAAGAGATCAACGCCAGGTACAGCACGGCGTTGGAGCGAGTCCGGTAGACAATGTAATAGGCGACCGGGGCGCTGATGATCGTTGACAGCATGGCGGTCCAGAAACCGTTTTGCAGCGCAATCCACAACGAGTCGTAGAACCCGCTGGCACTCAGGGCCTTCGCATAGTTGGCGAGCGTCGCGGCGGGCTCCATGCTGAAAGTCTTCGCAGTCCAGAAACTCGCGACCAGCAGCAGTACCGACGGAATGAGGAAGAACACGACCAGGAACAACAGTGGAGGCGACGCCAGCCAATAACCGCTCAGGGTCTTTTTGTCGATTTTCACGTGTTTACCAGTCTGCGAATCCCCTTCGTCAAGAATGATGGGCTCGCTGTTGTTGACTACGTTCATGATGAGTTTGCCTTTGCTTTTTTGTATCGATGACGAGGGCGCCTTGGCGAGCGCATGCACGGTGTGAGGTGTGCTCTTTCTGAACTGTACGAACGGCATCGACAGGCCGTTCCATCGCCTCCATCGAGCAGAGAGGCGCGTGCTTGCAAACACGCACCCTCCGGTACAGTTCCCTCAAACAGTCCTTTCAATGCACTGGATTGCCGATGGCTCTAGAACGAGCCTTTGAAGTTTGCCCACTGATCGATCCATTCAGCATAGGTCACATACTTGTCGGAGCTCAGGGGGGGCTGGCCGTAGAGTTTCGATTTCTCGAAAAAGCTGTCCAGGTTGGCGTAGTCGAAGGTGGTTCTCAGCTCCTCAGGGAGCAGCGGTACGGCTTTGGCGTTGACTACACCGGAGAACATGGTGGTAGCCATCTTGGCCTGCGTATCAGCCTCGAGTGTCTTGTTGATGAACTCCAGCGCCAGCGGTATGTCCTTTGCCGTTTTCGGGATGAACAAGGCATCGCACCAGAGGGCTGCACCTTCCTTGGGGACCGACAACGCCGCTTCTACGCCACGCTTTTTGGTCTCGCTAGGGGTGTTGGCCGACGCCGAGAACACCGCATCCACTTCGCCCGACACCAGCAGGGAGACAGCGTCTCCGGACGAGGCGGCAAAGACACGGCATTGATCACGGTACGGTTTGAGTTTCTCGAAAGCATCGTCGAATTCGGCACGGGTCAGGTTGGGGAACTTGTCGCCATAGCCGGCAATGATCGCGATGAGTGACCAGTTGGACGTGCCGTCATCCACGAAGGTCAGTTTGCCCTTCAGTTTCGGGTCCAGCAGGTCCTTGTACTCAACCGGTTTGTTGATGCGCTTGGGGTTGTAGACAATGGTGTTCATGCCCCACAAAAGCGGGATGCCCCACTGCTTGCCATCCCAGTACCAGCGGCTGCCTTTGTAGAACAGGGGGACGGTGTTTTCTGCCGAGTAGTTGGGGATCTTCGAGGTATCGATCGCCTTGAGCAGGCCCATTTCCTGATAGATGGTCTCGTAACCCAACGCGTACATGGTCAGGTCAAGCTGCACGGGATCGGAGCCGGCCAGTCGCGCCGTAATGTCGTCCTGGTTGCTGGCATAGCTTGAACGTACGGTGATGCCTCGCTGCTTGCGCCATTCGGCCAGCTCTGCGTCGCCGGTTTCACCTTCCCAGCCCAGAATCTCCAGGTGGCCACCCGCGGCGGCGGCAAATGCGCCGGGCATGAAAGAGCCCATGTACAACCCTGCTGCAGATGCCGCAGCCCCGAGCAAGAATGTGCGCCGCTTCAAGCTAATCGAATCCAGGTCAATGCCGGTTGGTCCATAACCCGTCTCTATTTCTTTTTTCATTTCGAGTTCCTGCCTAGGGTGGTAGTGAGCAAACGATTAGCGACTTGCAATGGCGCTGGCTCGGCGGGTGATGCCGGGCACATCCTTTTGTATGCAGTCATGTAGATCGGCAGTGTTATGGCCAGCATTTTTTCCATGAGCTGGGGAGGTTGGCTGCGCTCAATGTCTGGTTGTGAGCACATTGCGCGGTTGGCCTCCACTGTTCCGATTGACTCTTCCTTGGCTGGGCGACGCCGCTTTGCTCAGGTTGCAAGGCAAAGACTTGAAGCGACGCGCCCGGCGCTTGATAGGCTCGGCTTGTTGTTTTCATGGATCGAGTATTGGCCTGGCGGGCAGAGCACTCAATTTCGCAGCACCTTTAAAAGCGACGCACTCTGACGCAGCAAAGTGACCTAATCGGCGCAGCAGTCTCTCCCTGACGATAGTTGCTCTTGAGCCGGGGCGGGGTATCGATCAGCTGCGTCAACGTGCGTCTCTTTTGCGTGGGGTGCGAAATTGAGCCACGTCTTCCCGGGGCGAATACTCCAGAAGTAGTCCTCAATTGCGGCGAGGTGCATTTGCCCTGACGCCTGCGTCTGTTTGATTGGAGTGTCCTGTGAAACTCACTGGTGGCCAGATTGTTGCGAAAGCGTTGAAAGCGAACGGGGTCGGTTATGTGGCCGGCATGTCAGGTGAAGGCTCGTGGGCCCTGGTGGACGCGTTGCTGACGACAGGCACCGACATCCCGTTCATTCAAGTCATACAGGAGCAGAACGCAGTCCATCTTGCCGACGGCTATTTCCGCGCCTGCGGTCGTCCCATGGCTGTCCTGCTGCCGGTTCCGCTGGCTGTTTCCAAGGCTCTGGGCGCAATGGCGACCGCGCTGGCGGATTCATCGGCCATGCTTGTCATCAGTGGTGGCAGTGCCGGTCACTGGCCCGAAACAATGCCTCCCGGCGTCTCGAAAGAGCATGTTCGAGTTTCGGCGATTGAACAGTTGCCGCAGGTCCTGCGTCAGTCGTTCGATACGATGTTCAATAGTCGCCTCGGCCCGGTCAGCCTGAGTATTCCGACGGCTGTTCAGAACACCTCTATTGAAGTCAGTCTGTCGCCTGCTACCTTGCGGGCCAACAACGACTTGCAACGAACGGATGCCCGTTTGGCCGAGTGTGCAGCCGGTTCAATGCTCGGCGCTGCTCGTCCTGCGACAGTGAAGGATCGAGCCTTATGCCCGATCAAGGACAGTGCCAACGATGCCCCGCCCTTGATGGTTCAAAGACCCTTGACCGAATTGAGGTCAGTCCTTGAAAGGGATGCAATTGTGGTGGTGGGGGCGGGGAGCATTCAGGAAGTCGTCAGAGAGGTTTTTCCTGCCTATCAATCCCGATGCCATCTCTGCGCCACAAGTGTCGGTACGGTGGGTTGGGCGGTGCCGGCGGCGATTGGTGCGAAGCTTGCCATGCCGGCGCGTCAGGTGGTGTGTGCTGTGGGCGACGGGGACTTCTTGCAGTCGATGCAGGAGATGGCGGTGTGTGTAATGCACAGTCTTCCGGTGGTGTTCCTGGTGTTCAACAACAGCGGGTATGTGTCGTTGAGCGATGTGCAAGACTCGCTCAACGAGCAGCATCGGGCCGGAGAATTCAATTTGCCGGACGGTAAACCTTACTCGCCTGACTTCGCGAGCATTGCCAGGAATTTTGGCCTTGAAGCGTGGCGAGTCGAACATGCTTCGCAACTCAATCCAGCGTTCATCAAGGCGCTGAACAGCAAAGGGCCGTCACTGGTGGAGGTCATCACCGCCCGCGGCTCGCGCGTCAATTAATCAAACCGTCAGCAGAGGAATCACGCAATGGGCATTCTGGACTGGAAACACTGGATCGTCATTCTCGTGGTGGTTGTGCTGGTCTTCGGCACCAAGAAACTGAAGAACCTGGGCACCGAAGTCGGCGAATCCATCAAGGGGTTTCGCAAAGCCATGAATGACGAGGACGCGGACAGTGAACGCCCATCGGCCTCGGTGCAGCAGGCTGGCGCTGCTGTTGATGCGCCGCCGGTCATCGACGGCCAGCATCGCCAGGTCTGAGCATCGCGCAGACGGCCTCAGCCGCCTCAGTCCTGACCGCCCCACACGATAGTGGCGTTGTCGCCGGTCATGTATTCACGCACTTCCATCGGCAAGGATTGATCGCTGGGCAGCACGGCGGTTGCATTGCGCAGGTGGTGTTTGCGGATCTTGCCTTTGTCCACCAGCCCCATTGCCATGCGCGTGGAAAAGGGTTGGCGGAATGAAGACGACGCCACGCCGGTGACCAATCCATAGAGGAAGCGGATCGGCCGGCGATGCTGCGGGGTCAGGATCGAAAAGGTCATCTCGTTACGCTGCTTGCCTTCAAAGTCGACCAGGAACAGGCGGTCCCCAAGGAGCAGGCAAAAACCGTGATAGGTGAACGAGTAGCCAATCTTGCCGCTGCCATCGAGCAAGGGGAAACGTTCTACCGTGACGTACTGGACCATCGAATCGGCTCGATACAGGCACGTGACCGAGCGCAGGATTCTGCCTTTGTAGATCGATGAGTTGTGATAGCGGTAATAGACGCCCAGATAGTCTTCGAGTAAATCGGCCGACTGTTTTGCCAAAGGCAGGAAGTGATTGAATTGCGCCGAGGCACGCAAGTCCGTCGGTAATTCGTTCTCATACCCTTCATAAAACTTCTTGAACTCGGCGGGAGGGCGAAAAAGATCTTCGGCTTCCATCATGAAGTAACGACCGATCTTCTGCAGAATCTTCTGTGAAGGAACATGTTGCCCCACCAGATACTTGTTGAACTGCTGTCGATTGACATCGACTTTGCGACACATGTCTGCGACCGATCGGCAGGACTCAACGAGCGTGCTCAGGTTCTTTTGCACGTTGGCCTGCAAGTCACCGCGAGCCTGTTGTCGCTCGGGATGCGAGGTGGCGGCAGTTAACGGCATGGTGACGTGATCTCCTGAGCGGGGCATTTTTTATCTCTGTCTGGCTAAGCGTAATTGGGGGGAGAAGGTTATATGGTAGTTATTCTTGAATAACCGCTTATAACTTGATGCCACCGTAAACACTTGATCATATTGTATTTAATTCCAAGCATGTTCCATGCCGGGTCCGAATGTTCACATATTGCCTGTCAATGCTATGTAACAGTCTAGCCTTCGTCGACTCGGGTTACTCGCCACCGCCAACCGGTAACACATTGGCTATGCCGGGTAACATCATTTTGAGATCCCCACACCACATTACATGGCCAATTCAATTCGGTGCTTCAGTGCGCGTCATGTATCGATGTTGTGCGAAATGGAGAAATGGAGGTTCGCCCTTGATACTCCACATGTCATTCACGGGAGCATTTGAGCTATGGCAAGGTTAACAGGCGACATTCCAGGGCAACGGCGCTTCAAGGTCGGCATGGTTGGCGGTGGGCAAGGTGCTTATTTTGCCAGCTATCATCGGGCTGCGATGCGCCTGTGCAATCGCTTCGATATCGTCGCCGGCGCTTTCTCTTCGGACCCGGACAAATGCCGCGAGGCGGGGGCGGCCTTCAACATTGAGCAAGAGCGCATTTATCTGTCATTCGAGGCGATGGCCGTCGCTGAGTCGCGCCGTCCGGATCCGATTGATGCGGTTGTGATCGTCACGCCCAATCACCTGCATTTTGAACCGTGCCGGTTATTTCTACGGGCGGGGATCCCGGTCATATGCGACAAGCCGCTGGTCAACAGTCCGCAAGAGGCCTATGAACTGGCCAGCCTAGCCGACCGGCACAATACTTTTTTCGCGGTGACCTACACCTATCAAGGCTATCCCATGGTCAGGGATGCCCGTAGCCGTATCCAGGCCGGGGAACTGGGTGAAGTCCGCTTCATGTATGTCGAGTACCTGCTGGAATGGCTGGCGGCAGGCGTAGAGGGTTTGAGCCAGAGCCTCGCGTGGCGTGGAGACCCCGAAAAAGCAGGCCCGACGGGCGCATTGGGCGATGTAGGGACGCACGCCTTCAACATGCTTGAGTTTCTGTCCGGGCGACGCTGTACGAATCTGAATGCCAAATTGAGCACGGTCGTACCCGGCTGGGGACTGGACGACACCTGTGTGGTGCAACTTGAATTCGAGGGGGGCGCCGAGGGGTTGCTATGGGCCAGTTTCGCGGCGCCAGGTCATCGCAACGGATTGCGTTTCAAGATCGTCGGCAGCAAGGCTTCCATTGAATGGTGTCAGGAGTCACCGGAAACGCTGCTGTTTACGCCAATTGATGGCGCCGACCGCATCTACCGCCGTGGCCAGAGCGACAATGCGGCGCAAACGCTGACGTTCACCAGTTTGCCGGCCGGCAATACGGAAGGCTATCTGGAGGCACTGGCGGTGCTTTATGCCGATTTCGCCGAAGCACTCGATGCCGGGGCGGACTGGCGCACGGCGACCACCGTCCCGTTACCGGATATTCACGAGGGCGTGCGGGGAGTGGTGTTGTCCCAGGCGTGTGTCGAGTCCAGTCAACGACGTGCCTGGGTGCCTTTTGCGCAGTTGTAGATCCAGGAGGTCAAGAGGCGACCACAATGTTTGAAACCTTGGCCTGGATGGGGTCAAGCCGTTCAGCCGGGGCGTCTCTTTCCACCACCAGCACACCCAGTTCCTCGCAGGACGCGACCTGGTAATGCGCGATGCTCGACAGTTTTTCATTAGTCACGGCGACCACAATCTGCCCGCTTCGGGAAACCACGGTGCGCTTGAATTCCGCATCGTCCATGTCGAAAGCCGTCACTCCTTTGCTGGCGTCAATCGCGCAGGCGCCCAGAAAGCACAGGTCGAAATTGAAATTCGACAACTGCTGAATGGCCGTCAGGCCGACGGTGCTGCCGGTCGCCTTATGCAGGCGCCCGCCCAGCAAGATCACATCGGCTAAAGGCAGCTTTTCCAGTTCAAGCGCAATGGCTGGCGAATTGGTTGTGATCGAAATTGCAAGATTGTGATCGATTGCGCTCGAAATGGAGGCGTTGGTGGTACCGCCATCGATGAAGAGGTGTTGGCCGGCTTTGATCAGTGCCGCAGCGGCCAGCCCGAGGGAGTTTTTCCGCTCAGCCTGCTGATGTTGCCCGTCATGATCGCCGCGAACAGGTGCCACGGAAATGGCGCCGCCGTAGACGCGCTTGCAGATTCCCGCCTCCGCCAGCGCCGCGAGATCGCGCCGGATCGAGTGCTCGGAAACGTTGAACTCCTGAGCGAGATCACCGGCCAGGACGCGGCCATGGATCGCCAGCCGTTGCGCGATCAGGTTCTGTCTTTCTCCGGGGAAAGCTTCATGAGTGAGCATTGACTTAATCCGTTCTCGGTATAGAGTGAGCGCAAACGAGCATTTAGTGTGTGTTTTGTGCTCGGAGTTGATCGGTATCATGCGTGGCACCCCGTCATGCGTCAATAAAGTTGAGCTTTTTGCTCAAAATAACGGTGTTGAGGAAAATCGATGACAAGCGAACTGCATAGAGCGGCGTATTCGGTCCTGCTGCCCGCGTTTGGGGATTTGCGCCTGGACGACAATGTCCGTCGTTGTTTGAGTCGGGGGGGCGTGTCTGTTTTGTTGGGGGAAACCCGGGATGAGTACGTGGGCCGAGACATGGACCCTGCGCGCAAGAGCACCGAGTCGCAGGCCGACTTTGTCGATATTGCCCGTGAAGCCGCGTCACTGGCCGGTGCCCCGGTGCTGATCGCGGTCGATCAGGAACTCGGCGGTATCGAGCGCCTTCACCGGCTGGTCCCGGCCGTCGCATCCCGAGAGCAACTCCACGACCTCAGTGCGCAGGACATCGAGCAACGTTGCTATGAAATGGCCAAGGTAGCGCGCGGTCTGGGGGTCAATCTGTTTCTGGCGCCGATCGTCGATGTCGTGACCGGGGCCAACCCATGGCTGCACAATCGCCACCTGGGGGCCGACCCTGTTGAAGTCAGCCGGGTTTCATGTGCATTTATTCGTGGCGTTCAACGCGCTGGTATCATCGCGACCGCTAAACACTTTCCCGGCCATTACGTCACCGAGCAGGACCCGGCAATTGCCGAAGCCATGGTGCCCGGACCTCTGGAGTTGCTTGATGACAACTTCGAAGTGTTCAACGAAGTCATCGCTACCGGCGTGAAAGCGGTGATGCCGGGGCCCGCGATTTTTCCCGCAATCGACCCCGATCACTCGGCCTCAACCTCGTCCAGAGTCATTGGGCTTTTGCGTGACACCCTCGGGTTCGGGGGCTTGATCATTTCGGATGACCTTGATGCGGTTTCCATTCTCAGGGGGCGCTCCATCACGGACACCGCCGTTGCTTCGCTGGCGGCCGGCGCGCACTTGTTGCTCGTGTCCAGTGAGTCGGGTCTTGATGCCATCGCCGAAGCCATTGTGGCGGCTGTTCACGAAGGTGTTCTGGATCGTCGGATTCTGTTGGACGCGGCCCTCAGGGTTCGCGAACTGGCTGCGGCGAACAACGATCAGTACAACGGCTGCCGGGATTAATCATGAGCTCAATTGAAAGCAAGGCATTCAGCGTCCTGTTTCCGGTTTTGCTCGATCTGGACATGAATGATGACGTGCGCAGGTTTCTGGACAGCGGCGGACGCAGCCTGTTGTTTGGCGAAACCGCGCAGGAGTATGTCAGCGGCAAAATGAGCGCGAGCCGGCTGGAATCGGAAACCCTGGAGAAATGGCAACAGTTGACAGGTACGGCAAGAAAACTGGCAGGGCCAATGCTGCTGGCGGCCGATGCCGACATCTCTGCCGTCCACCGCCTGCAAGGCATAACACCTGCGCTACCTGCGCCCGGGCTGGCCCGAGCCATGGACGTTGTCGAGCTTGAAGATGCGTGCTTTCGGGTCGCAACAGCGGTGCGAAATGCCGGTGTGAATGTGCTCCTGTCACCGACGGCCGATGTGGTGGGCGGCACTAATGTCTGGCTGCAGGGGCGAACGCTGTGCAATGACATAGACCGCGCCGCCGCCATGGTGGGCGCCTACGTGCGCGGTGTGCGGCGTGCCGGGATGGCAAGCACGCTGAAGCATTTTCCCGGGCATCCGGTGTTGCTGCGCCAACCGGCGACTGAAGTGGCGGTCGTCTGCGAGTCAATGGATCAGCTGCGCGCCTACTGGCCTGCGTTTCAAGCCGGGGTCGACGCCGGGGCGGACGCGGTGATGATGGGACCGGCCATCTTTGCTGCCTGCGAACCGCCCGTTGCGGCGTCCGTTTCACCTGAGCTGATCGGTTTGCTGCGCCAGGAGCTGGGGTTCAAGGGATTGGTCATGACCATTGACCTGGACCACCGCTCGACGATCGGAAACTCATCGCTCGGCGAGGTGGCGGTTGCGGCGCTGAATGCCGGGGCGGATCTATTGCTGATTTCCGCAAAGGCAATGCCCGAGATACCGCAGATTGTTCGCGCAATCACCGTGGCTGTCGCTCAGGGAGTTTTACCGCAGCGGCGGCTCGATGCCGCTGCGATAGCCGTCTCTGCGTTGGCCAATCGCTTGTAGACGCGGGCCTGGTCGCGATAACGCTGAATGAAATGTCCGCAATCGCTGGCAAGCCGGCTCCTGCAGGCTGGTGTGGATTCATCGTCGATGTCGCAAATTGTCCAAACCTGACGCAGCAACTGCGTCAGGTTGCGCCGCATTTCCTGCGAGTGCGAAATAACTACCGGAACCCTATCGCTCTACACTGGGAATCAACGGTAGGAGCTTTATATGAACACTCAAAACAACATCCTGGCCCTGCATTCCACAGTCGCAAAACATTCGACGCTGGCGATGGACATCGACATTGCAAAGATCGTCGGTTTCGATGCGCTGGAGATCTACAGCGGCAAACTGGAAGCTTATTTGCAAGCAGGCCATAGCGAATCGGAACTTGAAGCGTTGCTCAAGGATATACCTGTCACGGGGATCGGCTACCTGAGGGATATCGAACGCCAGGGTGCTGAGCGCGATGATTTGCTGAAGGAGGCGCAGCGGCTTTTTCAACTCGCCAACCTCGCCGGTGCCAAGGGCGTTCAAGTGCTCACCGGGCCTATCAACGTTCAGGCGGTGATTGATTTCCAGAAGCAGGGCACGAGCGCTCATTACAGCGGTTTGTTGGGGTTGGGCGAGTCTGAGCAATACGCGTTGACTGCCAGGAATCTGGCGACACTTGCAGACCTGGCAAAGCAATACGACGTTCTGCTTTACCTCGAAGCTTTGTCATGGACACCGTTGAATACCCTGGAGCATCAACTTCAGCTGATTGATCGCACCGAACGCGACAACGTCAAGATGGTGATCGATTACTGGCATTGCTATACGTCCGGCGTTAAGCCCGAAGACATTGCGCGCATGAACAAAGACGTTATCTATGGCGTGCATGTGTGTGACTCGCTGCCTTTTGCCGGTGGTATTCCCAATGAAGAAATACTGCGGGATATACCGACAGGCAGCGGCGTATTGAACCTTGCCGAATGGACGGCCGCGGTAAAGGCCACCGGTTACGACGGGTGGTGGAGCTGCGAGTTGTTTTGCAAGAAACAGCAGCAACAAAACAGTTATGAGGTCGCGAAAGATCTGAAGGCGCTTTTAACCGACCTTGTTGGGCGATAAAGCACCGCTCACCGGGATTAAAAACCCCGTTCTTACAATGTGTACCTCATAAAAGGTCTTAAGTCGTCATGGTGGATTTCATCGTAATCGGAGGCGGCTCGACAGGCTGCACGGTGGCATCGAGGCTCAGCGAAGATGCGTCTGCGTCCGTTGTTCTTTTTGAAGAGGGGCCTCGTGACCGCAACCCCTACATTCATATCCCCGGGGCCTACTACAAGACAGCGCAAGGTCCGCTGTTGAAACGGTATGCGTGGGAGCCGACGCAAGATCAACGCCGAGCCGAAACGCCAACCATGGTCCAGGCCAGCGTGCTGGGCGGTGGGAGTTCAGTCAACGCGATGATTTACATCCGCGGTGTGCCCGCCGACTACAACAGCTGGGTCGAGCAGGGCGCAACGGGGTGGTCCTACAACGACGTACTGCCTTACTTCAAAAAAGCCGAAGACAACGAGCGTTTCTGTAACGATGTCCATGGCGTCGGCGGCCCCTTGGGTGTTTCTGACCCTATCAATATCCATCCATTGACCAAAGTGTGGCTTCGCGCTTGCCAGCAGTACGGCCTGCCGTATAACGAAGATTTCAACTCTGGCAAACCCGAAGGCTGCGGGCTTTATCAAATCACCGCCAAAAATGGGTTTCGCAGCAGTGCGGCGGTGGCCTACCTGGCACCCGCCAAGTCACGCAAGAACCTGACGGTGAAGACTGGCTGTCGCGTGATCCGCATTTTGACCCAGGGAAGCAAAGCCATTGGCGTTGAATACGTCGAGAACGGCGTGCGACGGGTCATGCATGCGCAAAAGGAGATCGTACTATCGGCAGGCGCCATCAACTCACCCCGATTGTTGATGTTGTCCGGTATTGGCCCTGCCGCGCAGCTTGAAAAGCATGGCATCAAGGTGGTCAAGGATTTACCCGGCGTGGGTCAGAACCTTCAGGACCATATCGAAGTGTCGCTGGTCTATGAGCTGACCGGGCCGCACAGCTACGACAAGTACAAGAAGCTGCATTGGAAAATGATGGCGGGCTTGCAGTACGCCCTGTTCAGGCAAGGTCCGGCGGCGTCCAATCTGATTGAAGGTGGTGCTTTCTGGTGGGGAGACAAGGCTGCCACCAATCCCGATATCCAGTATTTCATGGTCGTGGGCGCGGGCATTGAAGAGGGCGTCGACTCGGTTCCCGGGGGCAATGGATGCACCTTGAACCTGGGGCAGATCCGTCCCAGGTCCAGAGGGTATGTCGAACTTTACTCGGCAGACCCGATGTCGCCTCCGCGAATCGTGCCTAACTACTTCTCCGATCCTTATGACATTGAAAGTCTGGTGGAGGGCTGCCTGGTGGGTGAGGAGATCATGTCCCAGGCCGCCTTCAAACCCTACCTTGCCAGGCGTCATGTGCCGGACGCGGCGGTCACGTCTCGAGAGGCTATGAAAAAGTTCTGCCACGAAGAAGCCCACGCGGCGCTACATCCTTCCGGCACCTGTCGCATGGGTGTAGATGAGCAATCGGTTGTTGCTCCGGATCTCAAAGTGCATGGCATCGAAGGACTGCGCGTTGCCGATGCATCAATTATGCCGACCCTGATTTCAGGGAACCCTAACGCGGTGTGCATCATGATCGGCGAAAGGGCCGCCGACATGATCAGAAGTGGCCAATAGGTCAATATCCAGCCAGGCATCCAATAGCGTTTGATCAAGGCGTGGCAGTCACAGGTGCGTCACCTGTTGCTGCCGCGCTTTTTTTCCTTCAGGCGTAGCTGGTGATCAGGTTCTTACAAAATCCGATGGTTTATTTGCCGTTTTTGCCAGCTTTTCGAATACCTCCATTTGCCGTAGAGCCGCAAACCATTGCTTCAAGTTAATAGGACGCATTACTATTAACGCCCCGCCTCCACAGCACACCGCAATGACCCTCAAGCTGCCCCGCAGACACGGCTTTTTCGAGCATTACGAAGAGTTGGTTGGCACCTGGACCCGTCGCCTGAGGAATCGTCAGCAGGCCGAGGACCTGGCCCACGACACCTTCGTGCGGGTGCTTGAGTCCGATTCGGCTGTGGTGCAACAGCCCCGGGCGTATTTGCACCAGACCGCGCGCAACATTGCCGTGGATGGTTATCGGCGCGAGGACCGGCGGGGCGCCATGGAGTCCGAGGCGATTGATCTCAGTGAGTCGCCGACCGGCGACCCGGAGCATTTCATGCACGCGATCCAGCTGGCGGATTCCATCGAACGGGCGCTCACCGAGCTGCCGGTCAACTGCCGCAAGGTGTTTGTCTGGCAGAAAATCGAGGGCTTGACCCAGGCCGAAATCGCCGAACGGCTGGGGCTGTCCAAGAACATGGTGGAAAAGTATATGATCCGCACGCTTCGGCACCTGCGCGATCGACTGGACGGGTTGCAGTCATGACCGGCCGCGCCTTCTCCTCCCCAGCCAAACAGGAACTTCCATGATGGATACTCGTGATTGTGCGTGCGGGCAAACAGCGGTTCGCGATGACGCGGCGCAGTGGTTTGTGCGTTTGCAGGAGCCTGTCGTCGATGTCGAAGTGCGTCGCCGGTTTCAGATCTGGTTGGACCAGCATCCCCAACACCGAAACGAATTCGAAGTGATCCAGGGCTTGTGGAGCGCCGCCGACCTGGTGCCGGCGGCGCGTTTGCGGGCCCTGTGTGAAACCCCGCCAGTCCTGAAAAAGCGTCGTCCGGTGCTGCGTTACGCGGTGGCCGCCAGCGTGGTCGCGGTAGCGCTTGGCCTGGGCCTGTTCAGCGGCTTCAATCATCCGGCGCCTTACACCGCCGAGTTTTCAACAGCCCTGAATGAGCGCCGCCATGTGGCGTTGCCGGACGGCTCGGCGGTGGATCTGGACAGCCGCAGCCGGATCCAGGTGCGCTTTGAAAAGGGCCAGCGCCACGTTGAGCTGAGCGAAGGCGAAGCGATGTTCAGCGTCGAGCACGACACCAGCCGACCATTCGTGGTCGCGGCGGGCAGCGGCAAGGTCACGGTCACCGGCACCCGATTCGATGTACGCCATGGCGCCAGCGAAACCCGGGTGGTGGTGGAGCAGGGCACCGTCAAGGTTCAAGGGCACGACGCCGCCGACAACGATTTCATCAGTCTGACGGCAGGCCTTGGCACCCACGTCGATGCCCAGGGCAAAGTTGCCGCCGCCTATGCCGTCAACCCGGCGGAAATGACCGCCTGGCGCAGCGGCAAACTGGTGTTCAACAACGCCAGCCTGGCCGATGTCGCCGAGCAGGTCTCGCGCTATCGCGAGAAGCCGCTCAAGGTCGCCAGCGCAGCGGTGGGCGATCTGCGCCTGACCAGCGTGTTCAAATCCGACAATACCGACGCGCTGCTCAAGGCCTTGCCGAGCATCCTGCCGGTGGCCGTGCGTACCCTTGGCGATGGCAGCCAGGAAATAATCTCAAAATAAAATTCAGGTTTTTTTCGAGTTCATCGTCTTCCTGTTCAACTGCAACTGGTTTGCATTAACAAGCGCACACTCTTGCGATCCACAGGATTACGTTCGACGTGAAAAACTCCACCGCTAAAAACAACAAACTCCCCTGGTTGCCGCTGGCCCTCGCGCTGGCGGTCAATATTGCGCTGCCCCAGGCCTTTGCCGCCGACAACATCCGCATCCCGGCGCAACCCTTGGGACAAGCCCTGAGTCAATTGGGCCAGCAAACCTCGCTTCAGGTGTTCTTCAGCCCTGAACTGGTTGCCGGCAAGCAGGCCCCGGCGGTGGATGGCAACCTTTCCCCGGAAGACGCGCTGCGCCAGTTGCTGCAAGGCAGCGGCCTGCAATACCAGATCGATGAAGGTTCGGTGACGTTGATGCCAGCGCCCGCTTCGGCGGCCAACGGCCCACTGGAACTGGGCGTGACTGACATCAAGGTGGTCGGCGACTGGCTCGGCGACGCCGATGCCGCCGTGGTGCAGAACCACCCCGGCGCACGCACGGTGGTGCGCCGCGAAGCCATGGTCGAGCAGGGCGCGATGAACGTCGGCGACGTACTCAAACGTGTCCCGGGCGTGCAAGTGCAGGACGCCAACGGCACCGGTGGCAGCGACATTTCCCTCAACGTCGGCGTGCGTGGCCTGACTTCGCGTCTGTCGCCACGCTCCACCGTGCTGATCGACGGCATCCCGGCGGCGTTTGCGCCTTACGGCCAGCCGCAACTGTCCATGGCACCGATTTCCTCCGGCAACCTCGATAGCATCGACGTGGTACGCGGTGCTGGCTCCGTGCGCTACGGACCACAAAACGTCGGCGGCGTGATCAACTTCGTGACCCGCGCGATCCCGGAAAAAGCCTCGGCGGAAATCGGCACCACCCTGGAAACCTCCCAGCACGGTGGCTGGAAGCACATCGAGACCGCATTCATGGGCGGAACCGCCGACAACGGCATGGGCGTGGCGTTGTTGTACTCCGGGGTGAACGGCAACGGTTACCGTGAAAGCAACAACGGCAACGACATCGACGACGTGATCCTCAAGACCCATTGGGCGCCGACCGATGTCGACGATTTCAGCCTCAACTTCCACTACTACGACGCCAAGGCCGACATGCCCGGCGGCCTGACCCAGGCGCAGTACGACGCTGACCCGTTCCAGTCGGTGCGCGACTACGACAACTTCAGCGGCCGCCGCAAGGATGTGTCGTTCAAGTGGGTGCGGCAGATCGACGATCGCACCCAGGCCGAAGTGCTGACCTACTACACCGACAGTTTCCGTGGCAGCACCATTGCCTCCCGCGACCTGAGCACACTCAACTCCTATCCGCGCAGCTACTACACCTACGGTATCGAACCACGGGTGTCCCATGTGTTTGATGTGGGCCCGACCACCCAGGAAGTCAGCGTCGGCTATCGCTACCTCAAGGAAGCCATGCACGAAGAGGCCAGTCGTGTGGCGCTGGTCAACAACGAGCCGGTCGTGCGTCCGGGGGCGGACGGTCATGTCTATCAGGACCGCACCGGTGGAACCGAGGCCAATTCGGTCTACGTCGACAACAAGATCGACGTTGGCAACTGGACCGTTACCCCGGGTATTCGCTTCGAGCACATCAGCACCGACTGGCACGACCGTCCGGTGCTCGATAATGCCGGTAAACGGGTGCCGGAGAAAAAACGCAGCATCGAGAGCAACGAGCCGCTGCCGGCCCTGAGCGTGATGTATCACATGTCCGATGCCTGGAAGTTGTTCGCCAACTACGAAACCTCGTTCGGCGCGCTGCAGTATTTCCAGCTGGGGCAGGGCGGTATCGGTGATGAGCCCGCCAACGGCCTGGAGCCGGAAAAGGCCAAGACCTACGAAATCGGTACGCGCTACAACGATGACGTGTGGGGCGGGGAAGTGACGCTGTTCTACATCGACTTCGACGACGAACTGCAATACATCAGCAATGACGTGGGCTGGACCAACCTCGGTGCGACCAAGCACCAGGGTATCGAAACCTCGGTGCATTACGACATGGCCGCGCTGAACCCGATGCTGGACGGCCTGACCGCCAACGCCGGTTTCACCTACACCCGCGCCACCTACGAAGGTGAGATCCCGGGCTTCAAGGGCCGTGACCTGCCGTTCTACTCCCGCCAGGTGGCCACCGCCGGCCTGCGTTACGACGTCAACCGCTGGACTTACAACCTCGATGCGTTCGCCCAGTCCAAGCAGCGTTCGCCGGGCACCGGCGTGAACGCCGATGGTAGCTTCAACGGCAACTACATCACCGAAGGCACCGCTGACGGCCAGTTCGGCGACATCCCGGGTTACGTGACCTGGAACGTGCGTAGTGGCTATGACTTCGGTCCGCAGGTGTCGAACCTGAAACTGGGGGCGGGGGTGAAGAACATCTTCGACAAGCAGTACTTCACCCGTTCCAGCGATAACAACTCAGGCATGTACGTCGGTGCGCCGCGCACGTTCTTTGTGCAGGCCAGTGTCGGGTTCTGATAGACCTAGGTGTACCAAGAACCCTGTGGGAGCGGGCTTGCTCGCGAAAGCGGTCTGACAGTCAACATTGATGGCGACTGTCACGGCCTCTTCGCGAGCAAGCCCGCTCCCACATTGGGCACGGGGCTTACCGGTGGAAGCTTTTCAGACCTTCAACACTCTCCCACCAACGGCCACCGCCACCAGCAACACCGCCATCAAGGCAAAGGCAAAGCTCAAGCTGCTGCCATGGGCGACGAAGCCGATGACGGCGGGGCCTGCCAGGATGCCCGCATAACCCAGGGTGGTAATGGCCGGCACGGCGATGCTTTCGGGCATGACCGTCTGCTTGCCGACCGCGGTGTACAGCACCGGCACAATGTTCGAGCAACC
This sequence comes from Pseudomonas sp. BF-R-19, assembly GCF_019956445.1. NCBI lineage: Bacteria > Pseudomonadati > Pseudomonadota > Gammaproteobacteria > Pseudomonadales > Pseudomonadaceae > Pseudomonas > Pseudomonas sp. BF-R-19. The sequence continues at coordinate 138,147 of NZ_JAHBDN010000125.1, read as the reverse complement.
GGCCCCCAGCAGCGCATAACCCACCAGCGCCGCCTCCCAACTTGGCGCGAACGTCGCCAGAAACAAGCCTGAAGCGGCCGTCAGCCCGCCGAATACAATCACCCGCGTCGCGCCCAGGCGTCGCACGATTTTGTCACCGGTCAAACGCCCCGCCGTCATGGTCAGGGCAAACGCCGCATAACCGAGCCCCGCATATGCCGTGTCGATGCCACGTTCCTGTGTCAGGAACACCGCGCTCCAGTCCAGCGCCGCGCCTTCGGCGAGGAACACGATGAAGCACATGCCGCCGATGAACAGGACGATGCCATGGGGCACCGCAAAGGCCGGCCCCGAACTCTCGCTGCCGTAGGGCAACAGATGCGGTACGGCCTTGACCAGTGCGATCAGCAGCAACACGATCACCACCAGCGTGGCCCCCAGGGGTGAAATCCCCAGGCCAAGCAACCCGCTGACACCCGCCGCACCGACAATCCCGCCCAGGCTGAACAGGCCATGGAAACCCGACATCATGTTTTTGCCGCTGGCGCGCTCGACGATCACCGCTTGCAGGTTGACCGTCGAATCCACGGTGCCGAGCCCTGCGCCGAACATGAACAATGCGGCGATCAGCGCCGGAATCGACGACACCGTCGCCAGCAGCGGCAGGGCGACACAGATCAGCAGGGTCCCGCCAGCCGTCACCCGCCGGCAGCCGAAACGTGTGGACAGGATCCCGGCCAACGGCATCGCCAGGATCGAACCGACCCCCAGGCACAGCAGCAACAATCCCAGGGTGCCTTCATCCAGTCCGGCCCGGGCCTTGGCATAAGGCACCAGCGGCGCCCACGCGGCGATGCCGACCCCGGCGATGAAAAAGGCGATGCGCGTGGACATCTGTTCCAGGCGGCCGGGAACGAAAGTGGTTTGGCTGTTGAGGCTGGTCATAACAATCCTTGGCAAAAAGCGTCGCGTTCTCAACGGACAGTGATCGGCCTGTGAGGGTTCGATCAGTGCCCGGAAAGTTTTACGGTCAAACAGGGCGACATCCTTGCACAGTGCCGCGGTTTTTCGCGATATGTTGAGCCATTCCAATGACACGCGGAGGGCGCCATGGCGCAGCGGTACGATGCACGGGGCAATATTTACATCGTGGTAGCGCCCGAAGAACTGCGCCGCCAGGGCATCGACCTGCCCGATCAAGCCAGCCAGGCAGCGCAAACCCTTGACGCCTGGGCGGTGGCCGCCATCGAGGCTTGCTGCAGCTGGGCCCCAGGCACTCAACCGTCCGGCAGCAAGGATCATCGCAGCGACGGTTTGCTGGTCGGGCCGTTTCAGTCGTCGCCTCCCTTTGATCTGTTGATCGTCAACACCGATGGCACCCTGGCCGAGCGCAGTGGCAACGGGCTGACGATTTTTTCCCAGGCATTGAGCGATCAAGGGCTTTTACCCGGCGACGAAGCCTGTCTGCTCAGGGTTCATCACGACAAGGCTGATACGCCTTCGCCGGGGCAGACTTCGGTTAAGGCCGCAGAAGTCGAGGGCGTAATGGGTTTCTGGCTCGACCTGGGACAGCCCGGGTTCGGGCCGTCGGCGGTTAGTGCTGTCGGCGTTGAAACGGTGCTGTTGAATGGTCGCGAACTCAGCCACGTTAAACAGTTGTCGGCACTCAATAGCGCATGGTCGCGCAGCCAGTTCGCGCGGGTCGGCAATCCCCATTGCGTGACGCTGGTGGAAAGCGCCGGGGATCTGCCGAGCAACGAGCAGATGCGTGAGCCGGCGCTGGGTGAGGAGCTGACGCGAATCGCCTACGCCATGCCGGTCGGTGCAGGCAAACCTTGTCCGGCGGGGATCAATCTGCAATGGGCAATGCGCTTGTCCGAAGGACACATCGCCGCGCGGGTGTTCGAGCGGGGCGAGGGGCCGACGGCGTCGTCGGGGACCAGCGCCAGCGCGGTGGCCTGTGCGGCCTGGCGGGCAGGTTGGGTCAGCGCCGGGGAGGTGAGGGTGACGATGCCGGGTGGCACGGCGCCGATCTTGCTGGAGGAGGAGTTGGGGGAATTGAGTCGGGTCAGCCTGTTTGGTACGGCTCGGTTAATCGATTGACTTCAAAATAGCCTTCGCGAGCAAGCCCGCTCCCACATTTAACCGCGTTTGTCTGGACAACTCGGTCAATTGTGGGAGCGGGCTTGCTCGCGAAGAGGCCAGCCCCGTCAACACCAGACTCAGCTCAGCCCACTGAACTCCACCACCGGCATCGTCCGCTTCATCAACACCTTGCCATCGCGCACCGAGTACAGCGGCAACCCCTGGCTGCGGATCACCTCGTAATCGCTTTCCGCCGACAGAATCAGCAGGTTCGCCGGCCGCCCGCGCTCCAGGCCGTAGCGGTCGCCGAGGTTCATGGCTTTGGCGCTATTGTCCGTCACCAGGTCCAGCGCACTTTGCAGGTTGCGATAACCGAGCATGTGGCAGATGTGCAGGCCGGCTTCGAGCACCCGCAGAATGTTGCCGTTGCCCAGCGGATACCACGGGTCGACGATGGAGTCCTGGCCGAAGCACACGTTCATGCCCGCTTCCAGCAACTCGTTGACCCGGGTCACGCCCCGGCGTTTCGGGAAACTGTCGAAGCGACCTTGCAGGTGGATGCTTTCGGTGGGGCAGGAGACAAAGCTGATCCCCGAATGCCCGAGCAAGCGAAACAGTTTGGCGCAGTAGGCGTTGTCGTAGGAGCCCATGGCCGTGGTGTGGCTGGCCGTGACCCGCGAACCCATGTCGCGGCTGCGGGCCTCTTCGGCGAGCACTTCGAGAAAACGTGAGTGCGGGTCGTCGGTTTCGTCGCAATGCACGTCCACCAGGCAACCGCTGCGTTCGGCCAGGTCCATGAGGAACTTCACCGAGCTGACGCCCTGATCGCGGGTGTATTCGAAATGCGGAATGCCGCCTACCACGTCGGCGCCCATGCGGATGGCTTCTTCCATTAATTCGCGACCATTGCGGTAGGACTCGATGCCTTCCTGGGGAAAAGCGACGATTTGCAGGTCGACCAGGTGCCGGCTCTCCTCGCGTACTTCGAGCATGGCCTTGAGCGCGGTCAGTTGCGGATCGGTGACGTCGACGTGGGTGCGCACATGCTGGATGCCGTGGGCGGCGAGGGTCTGGATGGTTTTTTTCGCCCGGGCCTTGGTGTCTTCCTGGGTGATGGTCGCCTTGCGTTCGCCCCAGCACTCGATGCCTTCGAACAGCGTGCCGCTCATGTTCCAGCGCGGCTCGCCGGCGGTCAGGGTGGCGTCGAGGTGGATGTGCGGCTCGACAAAGGGCGGCACCACCAGTTTACCGCCGGCATCCAGATCGCCAGGGCCCAGGGTCGGGGCTTCGATCTGACGGCCGATGCTGCTGATCAGGCCGTTTTCCAGGTACAACTCATGCAGGCCTTCCTGGTTGCGCAGACGGGCATTGATGATGTGCATCGGGCGAGTCCTTTTGGTGAATCGTGTAGGCAATATCCTTACGTTAGCTCGCCTGCGGCGAATCCCGCCAGTGACATTGATCACCACCGTTCAAATGTGGGAGCGGCGGTGCGGCGATCCGACTTGCTCGCGAAGGCGGTGTGACTGTCAGCATTGATGGTGACTGACACGGCCTCTTCGCGAGCAAGCCCGCTCCCACAGGGGATTGGGTTTGTTCAGGTAGATTGTTGCAGGGGTAAAAACCGCATAAGAGCGGCGACTACCGCTTCGGGCGCGTCTTCCTGAACCAGGTGACCGGCGTTGGGTATCGGATAAAACTGCGATCCGGGAATCATCTGCTGCAAGGTCCGCCCGCGTTCGATGGGAATCCACTGGTCGTCTTCACCCCAGAGAGTCTGCACCGGGCAGCGAATCGTCGGGTACAGGCCCTCGGCCTCGCAGGTATAGCGCTCGTCCATCTGTGCGATCTGCCGGTAGAACGCCGCTTGCCCCGGCTCCCCCAGCCACGGCTTCACGTACGGCGCGAGTTCGTGGTCCGGGATTTCCCGCTTGATCGCCCCGCGAATATAGGTCGGCACGATGGCGCGCTGGATGTAATCGGGCAGTCCGCTGAACGCCGCTTCATGCTGGCGCACATGCTGCACGAACGGCGAACCCCACGGCGTCAACGCCACCGGGTCGATCAGTGTCAGGCTGCGGTAATCCTTGCCATTGAGCAGGTGCGCGCGCAGCGCCGTGGCGCCGCCGAAGTCGTGGGCCACCACGTCGGGGCGATCCAGGCGCCAATGCTCCAGCAACTGCGCCAACAATTGGTTTTGCACACCGAGCGAGACATCGTCGTCGGGTTGTGCCGACTGCCCGTAGCCCAGCAGATCGAAGTAGTAGACGCGGTGAGTCGCCGTGAAATACGGCGCGATCCGGTGCCACACGAAAGAAGAAAAGGGCGTGCCATGCACGAACACCAGCGGCGGGCCGTCGCCGCGCACGGCGTATCGCACCTGATGTCCGTTGAAGTCGAAGACCTGATCCAGCGGCCAGTCAGTCATGGGCTTGTCCTCTTGGCGGGGGAAGAGGCAAAAAGCATAGGCATAAAAAAACAGCCGATGAAGGCTGTTTTTCATGTCACTGACGAAACGCATATCCCCTGTGGGAGCAGTGTTGTCTGAAGATTACTCGCCGCGATAGATGCAACCGCTAGTGCAGGTTTCGTGGATACGAATTGCGCTCAGCTCCGGCAGCAGGGGTTTCATTTCCTGCCAGATAAACTTGGCCAACACTTCGCTGGTCGGGTTTTCCAGGCCGGGAATGTCGTTCAGGTAGTTGTGGTCCAGGCGCTCGTACAGCGGCTTGAAGATCGCCTTGATTTCCGAGAAGTCGCGGATCCAGCCGGTGTGCGGGTCGAGGTCGCCGCTCAGGTGGATTGCCACTTTGAACGAGTGACCGTGCAGGCGCCCGCACTTGTGGCCATCCGGTACGTGGGGCAGGCGGTGGGCGGATTCGAAAGTAAATTCCTTGAAGATTTCCACAGTGATTTCAGCTCTGTTCAGGTGGCGTTCGCCGCAGCGATTCGGGCAGGCGGCGAGTTTACCAGTTTGTCCTGACTAAAGGGTCAGCAAGCGCTCGCCGAGGCGACCGTTGGCGGCCAGTTCGAGGAATTCGTCGCCCAGGCGGCGGCTTTCGTCCATGGTCGTGCGCCAGTATTTCTGCCGGCTCGGGGCATCGCCCATGAAGCGCTTGAAGTCGTTACGGTCCGGCAGTTTGCCGTAGGGCAGGCGCGCCAGGTATTCCTTTGACGGTGCCAGCAACAGCACATTCTGCAAGCGAGCCGGGCAGGCGCGGCGCCACGGCAGGGTCTTGTCGAACCAGCCGGGGATCACCCGGTCGGTGAAGTGCGGGTAAAGCACGATGTCGTTGCCGCTGTAGGGAAGGTCCAGGTGATAGTCCAAAAGGCCGCCGTCGCGGAAGGTGCCGGCGCCGGCGCCCGGCAGGTCACGCACGCCTTCCATCACCATCGGGATCGAGCCCGATGCCAGCAGGGCCTGGCGCAAATTGCCGGCATTGAGGGCGACGAAGCGCGACGGGAAGTCAGTCAAGGCATCGACCGGCGGCGCCAGGCGCGGGTCGTGGATGATCAGGCGTTCGAAGTGCCGTGCCAGCCGCGCCCGGCCGCGCAGGTTGTCGGCGATGACCGATGACAGGCCCAGCCCGAGGCGGCCGCGATGATCGTCGGCCAGCAGGCCGTGGCTTTTGACCACCATGATGTTCAGGCGGTAATCGTTGTTACTGAGGATCGAGGCATCGCGACCGTCGAGCAGGTCATCGAGCATGCGCTGTGAGCTCTGGCTGATCTGCGCCATGGTCACGCCCTTGGCAAAGTGTTGCTCGGTGTACAGCTGCCCGAGACGCCGGATGCCCTCGGCGGCGTCCGGCAGGCAAGCGCTGGCGAAGCGCCAGGAACCTACTGATGCGCCAATCAGCGAGCGCTCCCGCGGTGCCGCCGGCAGCCACTCGCCGAACAGCGCCAGGTCCAGACCCTGAATCCCCAGCGCCTTCGGACCGCCGGCAGCGCCAGGCAGGGTGCCGACATCGGCGGCATTCAAGCCGTTGTCACGGATGCGCGCAAAGGCTCGTGGACCGGCCTTGAGGGTCAGGGAAGGGAACTTGATGTGGATGGCGGTCATTGCGCTCTCGATGTATGGCAAGCGGGGATTATGTGGGAGCGGGCTTGCTCGCGAAAGCGGCCTGACATTCAACAGAGATAGTGACTGGTAGGGCCTCTTCGCGAGCAAGTCGGATCGCCGCACCGCCGCTCCCACAGGGGGCTGGGGTGTCAGCAATGATGGCAATTCAGCTTCAATTAAGTTCAGCGGGTTAAGGTGGCTCGCCTGGACCCCGATGCAACGCTGAGATAGCGCGACGCTGGTACCATTGTGGCTTTCGAGAAGCTCACACCACTCGCACCGACCAGGTATCCCGGTGATCGGCAGCAGGGCATCGACCGGGATCTGGAATTAGACGCTGTCAGCGGGCAGGATCTCAAGGATCATCAGGATTGGTAATGAAGGTGTTTTTACTCAATCGATGCACCGGCAGCCGGATGGTGCTGTTGCTTCTGGCATTTTGCTCGGCAGTGATGGCCCGCGACCTGGATCAGGATGAAGCCCTGCGCCTGCGTCAACAGGGTGTGATCCTGCCGCTGGAGCAACTGCTGCTGCAGGCGATGGATCGCTACCCCGGTGCGAAACTGCTGGAAGCCGAGCTCGAAGAAAAACACGACGTCTACATTTATGAAGTCGAGTTGTTGACCCCTGAAGGCGTGGTCCGAGAATTGGGCATCGACGCCACCACCGGCCGTTTACTCAAAGACAAGGAAGACTGATCCATGCGTTTGCTGCTGGTGGAAGACCATGTGCCCCTGGCCGACGAACTGCTGGCCGGCCTCAACCGCCAGGGTTATGCGGTGGACTGGCTGGCCGATGGTCGCGATGCGGTGTATCAGGGCAGTACTGAACCTTACGACCTGATCATCCTCGACCTCGGTTTGCCGGGCGTGCCGGGGCTTGAGGTGCTGGCGCAATGGCGCGCGGCGGGTCTGGCGACGCCGGTGCTGATCCTTACGGCCCGGGATTCCTGGGCCGAACGCATCGAAGGCCTCAAGGCCGGCGCCGACGATTATCTGACCAAGCCATTCCATCCCGAAGAGCTGTTTTTGCGCATCCAGGCGTTGCTGCGCCGCTCCCATGGCCAGGTCAACCAGCCAACGCTCAAGGCCGCCGGGCTGCATCTGGACGAAGGTCGCCAGTGCGTTGTGCGCGACGGTGCGGACATTCAGCTGACCGCTGCGGAGTTTCGCCTGTTGCGTTATTTCATGCTGCACCCCGAGCAGATCCTCTCCAAAAGCCACCTCGCCGAACACCTCTACGACGGTGAAACCGAGCGCGATTCCAATGTGCTGGAAGTCCACGTCAACCACTTGCGCCGCAAACTGGGCAAAAGTGTGATTGAAACCCGTCGCGGCCAGGGCTACCTGTTCGGCGGGCAAGCCCGGTGAGATCGATCCAGCGCCGCTTGAGCCTGGGCCTGATCAGCGTGATGGTGGTCGTTGGCCTGGTGCTGGCGCAAACCAGCCTGTGGCTGTTTGAAATGGGGTTGCAGCGCTACCTCGAAGCCGGGTTGCGCAATGACAGCGAGAACCTGCTGGCGGCACTGGTGCGCGGGCCGCAAGGCTTGCAACTGGATGAGCGACGCCTGTCACCGGCTTATCAGCGGCCGTTCTCCGGACATTATTTCCGCATCGATTTCACCGACGGCCACTGGCGTTCCCGCTCCTTATGGGATCAGGAACTGCCGGCGCTTGATCACCCCGGCCTGCACGGCAACCTGCAACTGGGGCCGGAAGGGCAACAGTTGCTGGTGTTGCGCACGGACTATCGACGTTCGGGCGTGCCGATTTCCATCAGTGTCGCCGAGGATTACACGCCGATACGCGAAAGCTTCCGGCGCATGCAACAACTCGGGTTTGGCCTCGGTTTGACAGCGCTGCTGCTGATTCTGCTGCTGCAACGGATTACAGTGCGCCGGGCCTTGCGTCCGCTTGAGCAGGCTCGCGAGCAGATCGCGCAGTTGCAACAGGGCCAGCGCTCGCAACTTGACGATCAGGTGCCAGTGGAACTGGAGCCACTGGTGGCGCAGATCAATCACTTGCTGGCCCACACCGAGGACAGCCTCAAGCGCTCACGCAATGCCCTGGGCAACCTCGGCCACGCCTTGAAAACCCCGCTGGCGGTGCTGTTGAGCCTGGCTTCAAGCGAGCAACTCGACGCGCATCCGCAACTGCGCAAGACCCTCAAGGAACAACTGCAACAGGTCGAGCAACGGCTCAATCGCGAACTCAATCGTGCGCGGTTGTCCGGCGATGCGTTGCCGGGCGCACTGTTTGATTGCGATGGCGAACTCCCCGGGTTGCTGGCAACCCTGAACATGATCCATGGCGACCACCTGGCGCTAAGCTATCGCGCACCGGCCGGCCTGCAGTTGCCCTGGGATCGTGAAGACCTGCTGGAGCTGTTGGGCAACCTGCTGGATAACGCCTGTAAATGGGCGGATGCCGAGGTTCGCCTGAGTGTGGCCGAGACTGCAGAGGGCTTTGAACTCAGCGTGGAAGATGACGGCCCAGGCATTCCCGAAGAGCGTCGCGATCAGGTGTTTGGCCGAGGTACGCGGCTGGATGAGCAAACCCATGGGCATGGTTTGGGGCTGGGTATCGTGCGTGACATCGTCGATAGCTGGGGCGGCAAACTGTCGTTGCTGGAAAGCGAGTGGGGCGGGTTGAAGGTCGTCATCGAGTTGCCCAGACACACCTGAAGTCACACCCGGAACCCTGTGGGAGCGGGCTTGCCCGCGATGAGGCCATCACATTCAAAATCATCATTGACTGTGCCACCGCTATCGCGGGCAAGCCCGCTCCCACAGAGATTGAGTTACTCCTGAGAGAGAGGGCGCTTACCAGGTTTATGTGTGATGAATCTCCCGATCCTTGGTTTCCGGCAGGAAGAACGTGCCGAGAATGGCCGTCATCACTGCGATGACAATCGGATACCACAGCCCGTAGTAGATATCCCCCGTGGCCGCCACCATGGCGAACGCCACCGTCGGCAGGAAGCCACCGAACCAGCCATTGCCGATGTGATAGGGAAGCGACATCGAGGTGTAGCGGATGCGTGCCGGGAATAGTTCGACCAGCCAGGCCGCAATCGGCCCGTAGACCATGGTCACATAGATCACCAGGATGGTCAGGAGCAACAGCACCATCGGGTAGTTGGTCTTGGCCGGGTCGGCCTTCTCGGGGTAGCCGGCGTCCTTGAGGGCGGTGACGAGGGTGGCGGTAAAGGCGTCGTTTTTGGCCTTGAAGTCGGCAGCCGGCATGCCGGTGCCCTCGAAGCTCTCGATCACTTTCTCGCCAATGCGCACCTGCGCAACGGCGCCCGGCTCGGCGCTCACGTTCTTGTAGGGGATGGCCTTTTTGGCCAGCACGGTCTTGGCCAGGTCACAGGAACTGGTGAATTTGGCCTTGCCCACCGGGTCGAACTGGAACGAGCACTGGCCGGGATTGGCGACTACCGTGACCGGATTCTTCTCCTGCGCAATGAACACGTCGGGGTTACCGTATTGGGTCAACGCATGGAAGATCGGGAAGTAAGTCAGTGCCGCGATGATGCAGCCGGCCATGATGATGCCCTTGCGCCCGATGCGGTCGGACAGGCTGCCGAAAATGACGAAGAACGGCGTACCGATCAGCAGTGAGCCGGCAATCAGCAGGTTGGCGGTCTGCGGGTCGATCTTCAATGTCTGCAATAGGAAGAACAGCGCATAGAACTGCCCGGTGTACCAGACCACCGCCTGGCCGGCGGTGCCGCCGAGCAGGGCCATGATCACGATCTTCAGGTTCTCCCAGCGTGCGAAGGATTCAGTCAGCGGCGCCTTGGAAGACTTGCCTTCGGCCTTCATTTTCACGAACACCGGCGACTCGTTGAGCTGCAAGCGGATGTACACCGAGATAATCAGCAGCAGGATCGACAGCAGGAATGGAATCCGCCAGCCCCAGGCTTCGAAGGCTTCAGTGCCCAGGGCGGTGCGGCAGGCGAGGATCACCAGCAGTGAAAGAAACAGGCCGAGGGTTGCTGTGGTCTGGATCCACGAGGTGAAAAAGCCGCGTTTGCCCTTGGGTGCATGTTCGGCCACGTAGGTCGCTGCGCCGCCGTACTCACCGCCCAGCGCCAGGCCCTGCAGCAGGCGCAGGCTGATCAGAATGATCGGCGCGGCGACGCCGATGCTCGCATAGCCGGGCAGCAAACCCACCACGGCCGTGGAAATACCCATGATCACGATGGTGATGAGGAACGTGTGTTTGCGCCCGATCATGTCGCCCAGCCGACCGAACACGATGGCGCCGAAGGGCCGTACGGCGAAGCCTGCGGCGAAGGCGAGCAGGGCGAAGATGAAGGAGGTCGTCTCGTTGACGCCGGCGAAGAAGTGTTTGGCGATGATCGCCGCGAGGGAGCCGTACAGGTAGAAGTCATACCATTCGAACACGGTGCCCAGGGACGAGGCGAAAATGACCTTGCGCTCCTCCCGGGTGAGGCCGCGGTTGGGCGTGCTGCCCGTGGTTGCATTGTCGATTGCTGCCATGAGTATTCTCCGTCTTGCTCTTGTTGTAGGCCGGAGTTCCCACCAACACTTACCGTACCCAGGCCCTGGGGCTGATGTCATCGGATTACGGGGCTTGCATTCAGGTTGACGCCAGAAAACGCTGCAAGGTTCCGTGAAGCATAATCAAGGTCCGGCAGATATCCACTCGCCATCATTTGATTGAGCAGCGCACAGAAACAAATGTGGGAGCGGGCTTGCTCGCGAATGCGGTGGGTCAGTCAGCAAAGATTGCGCCTGACACACCGCATTCGCGAGCAAGCCCGCTCCCACATGGGGATTTTGCAAGGCTTAAACGCGGAACTGATCCATCAAACTCTGCTGCTGGTTCGCCAGGCTGTTGATCTCCTCGGCCACCGCGCTTTGCTCTTCGGCAGCACTGGAGATCGCAATCCACTGCACACTCAGAGTCCCCACGAGCTTTGACACCGCGCCGACTCTGCGGCAAAGTGCGCGCCCTCTAATAAAACCCATTCCTTTTATCCGCTGGCGGCTTTCGCAGACTGCCGGACGGACTCTTTCCGTTTGTCACGAGGTAACGAAATGAATGCAGTCATTGCCGCGGTCGGCATCATGCTGATCCTCAGCCTGTCCCGCGTGCATGTGGTGATCGCCCTGATCGTCGGTGCGCTGGTAGGTGGTTTGACCGGTGGCCTGGGGATCGAGGCGACCCTCAAGGCTTTCAACAGCGGCCTCGGCGGCGGGGCGACGGTGGCGTTGTCCTACGCCTTGCTCGGTGCTTTCGCCGTGGCCATTGCCAAGTCCGGCATGGCCCATGCGCTGGCCGACAAGGCCCTGGCGATGGTCGATCGCCAGCACGCCAATGGCGGTGGCCAGGTCAAATGGCTGCTGATTGGCCTGCTCTGGGTCGTGGCCATCGCCTCGCAGAACATCCTGCCGATCCATATCGCATTCATTCCGTTGCTGGTGCCGCCGCTGCTCTACGTGTTGACCAAGCTGCAACTGGACCGTCGCCTGATCACCTGTGTCATGACCTTCGGTTTGATCACGCCCTACATGTTCCTGCCGGTGGGCTTCGGCAACATTTTCCTCAATGAGATCCTGCTGGCCAACGTCGCCCGCAGCGGTGTGGACATCAGCGGCATCAATGTGACCCACGCCATGGGCATTCCGGCCCTGGGCATGGTGGCGGGCCTGCTGATTGCGTTTGTCAGCTACCGCAAGAAGCGTGTCTACGACTTGGCAAAGATCGAACAGGTCGAGCAAGTGGCGGTGCAATACAACCCGCTGAGCCTGATGGTGGCCGGCGTGGCCATTGCAGCGGCGTTCATCATTCAGTTGTTGCTCGATTCGATGATCATCGGTGCGCTGGCCGGTTTCCTGATTTTCTCGGTGTCGGGCATCGTCAAATGGCGCGACACCGACGACCTGTTCACCGAAGGCATGAAAATGATGGCGATGATCGGCTTCATCATGATCGCCGCCTCCGGGTTTGCCGAAGTGATGAAGGCCACCGGTGAGGTGCAGACGCTGGTCGAGTCGTCGGCGTCGTACATCGACCACAGCAAAGGCATTGGCGCCTTGCTGATGTTGCTGGTGGGGTTGCTGGTGACCATGGGCATCGGCTCGTCGTTTTCCACCGTGCCGATCCTGGCGGCGATCTTCGTGCCGCTGTGCGTGCAACTGGGCTTCAGCCCGTTGGCGATCGTGTGCATCGTCGGCACGGCCGGTGCCCTGGGCGACGCCGGTTCGCCGGCTTCGGACTCGACCCTGGGCCCGACCTCCGGCCTGAACATCGACGGCCAGCACCATCACATCTGGGACACCGTGGTCCCGACCTTCCTGCACTACAACCTGCCGTTGCTGGCGTTCGGCTGGGTGGCCGCAATGGTCCTGTAATCCCCGGACCCCCTGTGGGAGCGGGCTTGCTCGCGAAGAGGGCGTGTCAGTCACTATAAATGTTGTCTGACACACCGCTTTCGCGAGCAAGCCCGCTCCCACAAGGGATCTACAGTGGTCTGACTGACCGCGTTCAACTTTTGACCCGGCGTGCCGTTAAAGCTTTTAACCACGCCAACAAAATCAAAAGAGTGAACGTCATGCGCATGAGCCTCAAGGCCAAAGTCCTGTCCCTTGCCGTCCTCCCGGTGTTGCTGTTTGCGCTGGTCATCAGCCTGACCACGCTGTTCATTCTTCAGGATCAGGCGCGCAAGGAAGTCGAGCAGACCCGCGAGCGCCTGCTCGGCGATGCCAAGGCGACCCTGCAAAGCTACGTGGCCGTGGCCATGACCACGATCAAACCGCTCTACGACGCGGCCGCCCCTGGCGATGAGGCGGCGCGGGCCCAGGTGATCAAGCTGCTGTCGAGCATCACCTATGGCAAGGACGGCTACTTCTTCGGCTACGACTCCAACACCGTGCGCCTGTTCAAGGCCAGCAGCCCCGAGGGCGTGGGCCAGAGCTTCAAGGACAACCGCGACCCGAACGGTGTTTACGTCAACCGCGACCTGGTGAAAGTCGCCAGGGACGGTACGCACTACCTGCAATACAGCTCGACATTGCCCGGCAATACCCAGGTGCTGGTGCCCAAGCTCGGCTACACCGAATACCTGCCGAAGTGGGACATGGCGGTCGGCACCTCGGTCAACCTCGATGGCATCGAAGCACAAGTGGCCGTGGTCGAAGCCAAGGTCCAGGAACGCATGCAAGGCATGGTGCTGAGCATCGTCGGCGTGGCGGTCGTGGTGCTGTTGGTGATCGCTGCCGCCGGGATGTTGCTGGCCAACACCATTCTGCGTCCGCTGCATTTGATGAAAGCCAACCTCGACGACATCGCGGCGGGCGAGGGCGACTTGACCCGTCGCCTGACCATCACCAGCCAGGACGAACTCGGTGAACTGGCCGGCTCGTTCAACCGTTTCGTCGACAAGATCCACGGTTTGGTACGGCAGATCACCGAAATGACCTCGCAACTGACCGGGCTGGTGAATCAGGTGTCCGACCAGGCCAATCGCTCGGACCAGGCCATGGAGCGTCAGCGCCATGAGACCGATCAGGTGGCCACGGCGATCAACCAAATGTCGGCGGCGGCCCAGGAAGTGGCCAAGAGCGCGCAGAGCGCCGCGGTCGCCGCCCAGCAGACCGACGAAGAAGGGCAGGCGGCCAAGCGCGTGGTGGCCGGCAGCATCGAGAAGATCCATGCCCTGGTGGACGACATCCGCAGCAGCGGCGTGTCCCTCGACAGCCTGCAAAAAGACGTGTCGTCGATTGTCAGCGTGCTCGGGGTGATCCGCTCGATTGCCGAGCAGACCAACCTGCTGGCGCTCAACGCGGCCATCGAAGCCGCCCGCGCCGGCGAGGCCGGGCGCGGCTTTGCGGTGGTGGCCGATGAAGTGCGGGCGCTGGCCAGCCGCACGCAAATCAGCACCCAGGAAATCCAGGGCATGATCGACCGCTTGCAGGCCGGCACCCGGTCGGCGGTGGAGGCGATGCGTCGCTCCAGCGAGGCCGGCGATGGCACCTCGGCCCAGGCCAACGAGGCGGGGGCTTCGCTGGACGCCATGGCGCAGCTGATCGCGACCATCAATTCGATGAACGCACAGATCGCCAGCGCCGCCGAAGAACAGACCGCCGTGGCCGAAGAAATCAACCGCAGCGTGCATCAGATTGCCGTGGCGGTGGACAGCGTCGCCGACGAAACCCAACTCGGCGCGCAAACGTCCCGCAGCCTGGCCGACCTCGGTCAGCGCCTGGGCAGTCTGGTGGGTCAATTCCGTATCTGATTAAAACATTTGTGGCGAGCGAGCTTGCTCGCGCTGGGCTGCGCAGCGGCCCAAAAAACTTGTGAACGCTGCGCACTCAAGCGCGAGCAAGCTCCCTCGCCACAAAAGATCGCAGCCTGCGGCAGCTCCTACACTTACGGTGTGCATCTGAGCACTGGCGACCACACAAGAGGAGTCAGACCCATGATTGACCGCGAAAGTATCTGCGATTGCCCGAAATGTTCCTGCAAACTCGGTGAACATCCGATTGCCCGTCACGGCAAGCACTATTGCTGCGAAGCCTGTGCCAAGCATCACGAGCACGGCGAGGAGTGCGCTTCCCAAAGCTGCAAGTGTGCCCACTGAAAACCACGGCACACGTCAAAGTGGAGCCTAGTCCGGCTCCACTTCCAGCCTGAGACTGTCATCCTCCAGACGTTCGCTGTGGCGCACGGTACCTTGCAAGCGCCGCCCTTCGACCCGTAGCACCAGGGTCCTGGCTTGCTCCAGATCTTCCGGCAGTGGCGCCGGGACGCGAATGGCGAAGCAGAATGGGTCATTTTCGACCTGTTCCAGCCCGATCCGGCACTCGGTGCTTTTGGTGATGCGGCCGGTCGGCGTGTCCAGACCGTAGTCCAGCTGCGCAGGGCTGTAGACGGGTGTTGCGCTCATGTCCCTTCCCCCGAACCTGATGGTCAACGGATATTAGTTCGCCGGCCGCCACTTGACGTTTTCCACGCCGAATTTTTCAGCCATCGGCTTGCTGGTCTTTTGCACCTTCTCGCGTCCGAATCGGGGGATTCGCCCCACCCCGGCATCACAGCTCGCCCAATGCCAGGCTTCTGCGTTATCCATTTTTTCCAGGCGGATAATGAATGACTTGGGATCGCCATGGAGGGTGTACTCGATGACGAATAATTTTGCACTGTTCATAAAACCCCGGTTCCTCCCTGTTGTACATAAAAGGATCGCCTGCCATCAGGAAAATTCACTCTGATTGTCGGAAAGCGGCGGTTGCTGGCGACAAGTTCGGCGCCCCGTTACCATGGAAACTTCCCGTACCCCCAATGAACATTGACCATGGCCCTCGCCGCACCCCCAGACCTGAGTGACACCGATGTGCCAGTGCAACCGTTGGCTCGCACCTATCCGCGCGGGTTGTACATCGAGCCCCATGAGCATGTGTGGGGGCAATTACTGTATGCAATGAGCGGGGTGATGTGGGTCGAGACGCCGCACGAGGCACTGGTGGTGCCGCCGCAGCGGGCGGTGTGGTTGCCGCCGGGGGTGCCCCACGGAATACGCGTGGTCTCGGACCTGCAAATGCGCAATATCTACCTGCGACCTACTTTGGCGGCGACCCTGGATGACAGCGTTCAGGTGATCGAGGTCGGCGGCTTGCTACGCGAGCTGATCGTCGGTCTGGTGGAGCAGGGCAACGACGGGTCGCCCGAGTATTACGACGCACTGGTGGGCCTGGCGCTACTGGAACTCAAACGGGCCAGGCGTTCGCTGCTGAAAATCCCGCTGCCGGACGATTCCGACCGACGGCTGATGAACCTGTGTCAGGCGGTCATGTCGGCGCCGTCGCTGGATATCCCGTTCGAACAGCATGCAGAAACCGCCGGTGCCAGCGTGCGAACCCTGGCGCGGTTGTTCAAGGACGTTTTGGGCATGGGCTTCGCCGAGTGGCGGCGTCAGGTGCAACTGGCGACGGCGGTGGCCGAGTTGATCCAGGGCGTACCGGTCAGCGCGATTGCCCGGGAGCTGGGCTATTCGCCGAGCAGCTTCAGCGACATGTTTCGCCGTGAGCTGGGCGTTGCCCCTTCGCAGTTTCCTGCGGCGCAACGCCAGGACTGAATTCGCCGAGGCCAGGCTTTGGCCGAAATTCAGAAGCACTTGGCCGATGCTCGCAGGCGTCGCCCTCTAGACTCGGTGCATGCCTCAATTGCCCCCGGAGTCTGCCATGAACTACCTCGTGTCACTGGCCATCGGTCTGGGCGTCGGTCTGCTCTACGGCGCCCTGGATTTTCGTTCCCCCGCACCCCCGGCCATCGCGCTGGTGGGCCTGCTCGGCATGCTCGCCGGCGAAAAGCTCTGGCCGATGGGGCGGGGGCTGGTGGCTGGCTGGATCTCCTGAACCTTTTCGACTCGATGGATATGACCATGAAAGCTCTGCAATTCGATAAAACCGGTGAACTCTCGGCTCTGCGCTACGTCGAGGTGCCTACGCCTGTGCCCGGCACCGATGAAGTGCTGGTCGAGATCAAGGCTGCCGGCCTCAACCCCAGCGATGTGAAGAACGTGCTGGGACGTTTCCCCTACACCACCTTGCCGCGGATTCCCGGTCGTGATTTTGCCGGTGTTGTCGTGGCCGGCCCACAGGCGCTGATCGGTCAGGAAGTCTGGGGCACGGGCAAGGAACTGGGCTTTTTTGCCGACGGTTCCCACGCGCAATTCGTCAAGCTGCCGGCCAACGGCGTGGCGCTCAAACCCACGCATTTGAGCTTCGCCCAGGCTGCCAGTCTCGGTGTGCCGTACACCACGGCGTGGGACGCACTCGAACGCAGCCTGGTGACGGCCGAAACCCGATTGCTGGTCATCGGTGGCGGAGCGGTCGGCAGTGCCGCGCTGGCCTTGGCCAGGGTGCGCGGTGCCCAGGTGCTGGCGGCCGCGCGGCGTCCGGAGCAGGTCAAGGACTTGCAGGATCAGGGTTATCAGACCCTGCAACTGGATAAACCCGAAGACCTCGGGGCTCAGGTCAACGCAGTTTATGCCGGCGGTGCCGACGTGATTTTCGACACCACCGGTTTCTGGCTGTCGGCCTCGGTACCCGCCCTGGCCGCGTTCGGCCGCATTGCGATCATTGCAGCGCCCGTGGACGGTCGCGTGCAGTTGCCGGCCCTGGCGTTGTATCGCAAGGGTGGCTCGGTGGTGGGAATCAACTCGCTGCTGTACGGGGTGCAGGCGTGTGCGGCGATGCTCGAGCAGTTCGGCCGGTTCTTCGATCAGGACCTGTTGCCGTTGCCGCAGGGACTGTTCGAATCACCATTGGCTGAAGGACTGGAGCGCTATGCCGAAGTGAATCAAGGCAGCGGTGACAAGGTGATTCTGCTGCCTTAACCCACCCCCACAAAGTCCGTGGCCGTGCAACGCCTTGTGCGTGCCTCGCTCTGCTAGAATCGGCCCCATTGACCCAATGAGGTACCCCCAATGAGCGAGCCGATTCGCCTGACCCAATACAGCCACGGCGCCGGTTGCGGTTGCAAGATTTCCCCCCAGGTGCTGGAAGTGATCCTGGCCGGCAGCGGGGCGCAGAACCTCGACCCGAAGCTTTGGGTCGGCAATGCCTCGCGCGATGACGCGGCGGTGTATGCCATCGATGAGGAACGCGGCGTGGTCTCGACCACGGATTTTTTCATGCCGATCGTCGACGATCCCTTCGATTTCGGCCGAATTGCCGCCACCAACGCCATCAGCGACATCTACGCCATGGGCGGCGATCCCTTGATGGCGATTGCGATTCTGGGCTGGCCGGTGAACGTGCTGGCGCCGGAAGTTGCCCGGGAAGTGATACGCGGCGGGCGTTCGGTGTGTGACGCGGCGGGCATCCCGCTGGCAGGCGGGCACTCCATCGACGCGCCGGAACCGATCTTTGGCCTGGCCGTCACCGGCCTGGTGGAAAAGCGCCACATGAAGCGCAACGACACCGCTACCGCCGGTTGCCTGCTCTATCTCACCAAACCCCTGGGTATCGGCATCCTTACGACCGCCGAGAAAAAGGGCAAGTTGCGTCATGCCGACATCGGCCTGGCCCGGGACTGGATGTGCACCCTGAACAAACCCGGCAGCCGTTTCGGCAAGCTCGCCGGCGTCACCGCGATGACCGATGTCACCGGTTTCGGCCTGCTCGGGCACCTGGTGGAAATGGCCGACGGCAGCCAGCTCACGGCGCGCATTGAATATGACCGCGTACCGCGCCTGCCGGGGGTCGAGTACTACCTGGAACAGGGCTGCGTGCCGGGCGGGACGCTGCGCAATTTCGACAGCTACGCCAGCAAGCTCGGACGCCTTCAGGAACTGCACAAACGCGTGCTCTGCGACCCGCAGACCAGCGGCGGCCTGCTGATTGCCGTGACACCGGAAGGTAACGAGCAATTCCTCTCGGTGGCCGCCGAACTGGGCCTGAACCTGGAACCGATCGGTGAACTGGTCGAGCGACAGAGCAACGCAGTCGAGGTGTCTTGATGTTCGTCGACTGCACTGATTACCGCGACATCTTCCTCAACGACCGGCCAATGATGGATGCCCGCGCGCCTGTCGAGTTCAACAAGGGCGCGTTTCCCGGTGTGATCAACCTGCCGTTGATGAATGACCATGAACGCCAGCGGGTCGGCACCTGCTACAAGCAGCACGGCCAGCAAGCGGCCATCGTGCTGGGGCATCAACTGGTGTCGGGCGCGGTCAAGGCCGAACGCATCCAGGCCTGGGCCGATTTTGCCCGGGCGCATCCGGATGGCCTGCTGTATTGCTTTCGCGGCGGCTTGCGCTCGCAGATAGTCCAGCAATGGCTCAAGGACGAGGCCGGCATCGACTATCCACGGGTGGGCGGCGGCTACAAAGCCATGCGCACCTTTCTGCTGGACACCCTCGATCAAGCCGTGACCCAGTGCGATTTCGTCCTGTTGGGCGGGATGACCGGCACCGGCAAAACCGAGGTGCTTACGCAACTGGGCAACAGTGTGGACCTTGAAGGTCATGCCAACCACCGCGGTTCCAGTTTCGGCAAGCGCGCCACGGGCCAACCCTCGAATATCGACTTCGAGAACCGCTTGGCCATCGACGTGCTGAAAAAACGCGCCCGGGGCATCGAGCAGTTCGTATTGGAAGACGAAAGCCGTGCGGTGGGCAGTTGTGCGCTGCCGTTGCCGCTGTACCAGGGCATGCAGCAGTTCCCGATGGTGTGGCTGGAAGACAGCCTGGAAGGTCGGGTCGAGCGGATCCTGCGCGATTACGTGGTGGATCTGTGCGCCGAATTCATCGACGTGCATGGCGATGACGGCTTTGCGTTGTTTTCCGAGCGCTTGCTGGCGAGCCTGAACAATGTGCAGAAGCGCCTGGGTGGCGAGCGTCATCGGCGCATGCTGGTCTTGATGGAGGATGCGTTGGCCGAGCAAGCCCGCAGTGGCGCGGTGGATCTGCACCGGGGCTGGATCGAAGGACTGCTGAGTGAGTATTACGATCCGATGTACGCGTTTCAGCGGGAAAAGAAAGACGCACGGATCGAGTTTGCCGGGGAGCGGGGGGCGGTTCTCGAGTATCTGCGCGAGCGAGTGAATCAGAAGGGTTGAGGGGGCTTTTGCCGGCCCCTTCGCGAGCAAGTCCGCTCCCACATTTAATCAGCGCTGGTCACAAAATTTGTGTTCGCTGGAGATCGAATGTGGGAGCGGGCTTGCTCGCGAAGGGGCCCGATCAAGTAACGCAAAACCTCAGGTCGGGCAGGTTTCGGCGCCATTATCCAGACCTTGCTTGTACACATGGCTCTGCAAGCTGGCCTTGCCGTTGTGCCAGGTCAGGGTCAGCACATACAGCGAATCGTAGTCGCTGGACTCCCAGTCATCCGTGATGGTCATTTTCTTGCCGGTGGCGTCGCCGGCGACCTTGTTGATCAGCTCCGGCAGGTAGCCGTGGGACCAGGCGGTGTAGATGACCGCGTTGTGATACTTGTCGTGGAGCAGTTCATCGGCCAGGTCACTGGTGTCATTGGCGGAAAAATTGATGTTCACCGGCAGACCCAGCTTGATGGCGCTGGGGCTGATGGTCATCAGGGGGCGGATGTAACTGTAGGAGTTGTCGAACTCGCCTTCCTCGACGTTACGGGTCGGGTTCGCCGCGAACACATAGTTGGCCTTGCCGAACTTTTCCGGCAGCAGCGTGGCCAGGTCGATGGCGCGGTTCAGTCCCTGGCAATTGAGCTGGCCCAGACCACCGTCGGGTTTTTCCCCGTGGCGCAGGAAAACCAGGGTCTGGGTGCCATCCATCGGTTGGGCGCGACTCAGGCCGGATTCCAGCGACAGGAACAACGCGCTGACCACCAAGAGGGCGGGCAATAAAAGGTAAGCGCGATGTTTGAAGCGTTTGGCAAAATTGAACAGATTCATGAGTAAAGGTGTCTTCAGCGCAATTCGGTTAAGGCTGACAAACCTTTACACCACGATTGTCCTGCGTCGGGTGTTTTCCATGTCATTGAAGCCGGTCCGTTTTCAAAGGGGTGGTGCTCAGAGTCCCCTGAACCCGTTTGGTTCGATTCCGGCCGAGTGCGCGGCAATTTACCGGTAACCTTCATGGGTTTGCAGCGAAGGTTATCGACAGGATGTTGCACAATTGTGGACACCCTACACCGGATGGCGTTGAAACAGTCGTGATCTCTTTTGATCTCGCCTATCAGCCAGATTAATGGCGTCAAGGGCTCGCTGACCCGATATCTACATTATGATCGTCGCTCTCAATGTCTTCGTGGATCCCGCCCATGACCGATCTGTCCGCATTCCCCATCACCCGCAAATGGCCTGCCCAGTACCCGGAGTGGATTCAGCTGTACTCCTTGCCGACCCCCAATGGCGTCAAGGTCTCGATCATGCTCGAAGAGATCGGCCTGCCGTATGAACCTCACCGGGTAGGCTTCGACACCAACGACCAGATGTCCCCGGAATTTCTTTCCCTCAATCCCAACAACAAGATCCCGGCGATCCTCGACCCCCACGGTCCGGACGACCAGCCGCTCGCGCTGTTCGAATCCGGAGCGATTCTGATCTACCTGGCCGACAAGAGCGGGCAACTGCTGGCCCAGGAATCGGCTGCGCGCTATGAAACGATCCAGTGGCTGATGTTCCAGATGGGCGGCATTGGCCCGATGTTCGGCCAGCTTGGGTTTTTCAACAAATTCGCCGGCAAGGACTACGAAGACAAGCGCCCCCGTGACCGCTACGTCGAGGAAAGCAGGCGCCTGCTTCAAGTGCTCGACGGCAGGCTGCAAGGGCGCGACTGGATCATGGGCGAGCGCTACACCATCGCCGACATCGCTACCTTCCCGTGGGTGCGCAACCTGATCGGTTTCTACGAGGCTGGCGATCTGGTAGGCATCCAGAACTTCCCTAACGTCACGCGGGTGCTGGAGCGTTTCCTGGCGCGGCCGGCGGTGGTGCGCGGGTTGCAGATTCCAAGTCCCGTTTCAGGTTGAACCCCATCCCCTGTGGGAGCGGGCTTGCTCGCGAAGGCGTAGTGTCAGGCGACATCTACAGTGACTGACACACCGCTTTCGCGAGCAAGCCCGCTCCCACAGTGGATCTGTGTTGGATGCAGGAATTGTTGCCCAGCCTGCAAGAGTTTGTTGATCACCCAGGGTTTGTGTCCCGCGCCGCGCAGGGCATAAGCTTCGCCTCCCTGCGACTTTCGCCTAGTCCTCTGAAATTCAGGAATACCCATGTCCAGTCAGTTCCCCGAAGCACGCCCACGCCGTCTGCGCCGCAATGCGAGCCTGCGCAGCCTGTTCCAGGAGACCGAATTCAGCCTGAACGACCTGGTGCTGCCGATTTTCATCGAAGAAGAAATCGACGACTTCGTGCCGATCAAAAGCATGCCGGGCGTGATGCGCATTCCCGAGTCGAAACTGGCCGGCGAGATCGAGCGCTACGCCCGTGCCGGGATCAAGTCGGTGATGACCTTCGGCGTGTCTCATCACCTGGACAGCAGCGGCAGCGACACCTGGCGCGATGACGGCCTGGTCTCGCGCATGTCGCGCATCGCCAAGGACGCGGTGCCGGAAATGATCGTGATGTCCGACACCTGTTTTTGCGAGTACACCGACCACGGCCATTGCGGCGTGCTGCACAACCATGAAGTCGACAACGACCAGACCCTGATCAACCTCGGCAGGCAAGCCGTCGCGGCGGCCCGTGCCGGTGCCGACGTGATCGCCCCTTCGGCGGCGATGGACGGGCAGGTCCAGGCGATTCGCCGGGCGCTCGACGACGCCGGGTTTAGCCAGACGGCGATCATGGCCTATTCGACCAAATTCGCCTCGGCGCTCTATGGCCCGTTCCGCGAGGCGGGCGGCAGTGCGCTCAAGGGCGACCGTAAAAGCTACCAGATGAATCCGATGAACCGCCGCGAAGCGGTGCGCGAGTCGTTGCTCGACGAACAGGAAGGCGCCGATGCGCTGATGGTCAAGCCGGCCGGTGCGTACCTGGACATCATCCGCGACATCCGCGAAGCCTCGCGCCTGCCGCTGTCGGCCTATCAGGTGAGCGGTGAGTACGCGATGATCAAGTTTGCCGCCCAGGCCGGGGCCATCGATGAAGACCGTGTTGTGCGCGAGAGCCTGGGGGCGATCAAGCGGGCCGGGGCGGACTTGATCTTTACGTACTTTGCGATGGATCTGGCGCTGGCCGGGATCTGAAAGCCACCGCATAACCCTTGTGGGAGCGGGCTTGCTCGCGAATGCTGAGTGTCAGTGACAGATGTATTGACTGACACTCTGCATTCGCGAGCAAGCCCGCTCCCACATTTTGATCTGTGTTGAATCAGGTCGCGCCAAAAAACGGCCGGATCCCGTGATCACGGAAATACCGTTCGATCACTTTCGGGTCCGAGCACGTTTCGGCAATCGCCACATAGGTATCGGGCCGCAACAGATAAAAGCCGTTGCGCCCCAGGCCCGCCGCTTCGAACGCCGGTCGCCAGTCGAACACATGCAGTGGCAGGTGGTGCTCGTGGCACCAGGCGATCATCTCGTCGCTGCTGTCGCCATAGACATGCACCTGCCAGGTCAGGCACTTGAGCGACTCGAAATTATCCCCCTCACCGTCATGGGCCCAGGGCAGGCGATCGCCACCATGCACGTGCCCGGCAACGCCCGTGCTCAGCGGCATTCCACGATAATTCAGGGTGATCTGCGACACCGTGCGAAACAGGAACTGGCGGGAGGTTTCGAACGAGGTCATTTTCGGTAACAAGAACGGGGCCAGGCGCGTACGCAGCAAATCGGCAATCGGTCCGTCGGCGGTGACGAAAGTGAAGACCCGGTCGGTGGTGGCCACCAGTTTGCGCGCAAACGCAATGCGCTCGGTTTCATAGGTGTCGAGCAGTCTGGCCTCGGCACCGCCACTCAGCACGGCCGCCAGTTTCCAGGCCAGGTTGATGGCATCGCCAATCCCGGTGTTCATGCCCTGGCCGCCCGCCGGGCTGTGCACATGGGCGGCATCACCGAGCAAAAACGCCCGGTCCTTGCGGAAGTGATCCGCCACCCGATGATGCACGCGGTAGGTCGAGAACCAGTTCAGTTGCTCGATCTGCACCTTCATATGTTCGATAGCCCGACTGCTGACGTCCTCGAAGCGCAGGGTCTCGGCATGTTCGGCGCGCTCGTCGCGCACCGTGCCGATCAAGCGCGCGCGACCACTGGCGGCCAACGGGAATACGGCGAGGAAGTCCGCCTCGTCGAGATCCACATGCAGTTCGCCATTGAATGTCGGGCCGCTGGCCTGCACGTCGGCGACGTAGAAAATCTGCTGGTAGGTCCCGCCGGGAAATCCGGTATCCAGGATCTTGCGCACAATCGACCGGGCACCGTCGCATCCGGCCAGGTAACAGGCCTGGCAGATTTCCTGCTGACCGTCGGGCAGGTGCAGCGTGGCCGTGATGCCGTCTGCGGTTTGCTCGAAACTTGTCAGTTCAGTGTTGCGTTCCACCGTGATGCCGAAGGTTTCCAGGCGATCGATCAGCAACCGTTCGTGTTCGTCCTGCGGGAAGATCTCGAGAAACGAGTAGGGCGTCAGGCCCTCACCGATCTGGGACAGGGGCAGGTGCGCCACGGGCTCACCCTTGACCCAGAAGTTGCCGGCCTTTACTTGATGGCCGTGTTGCACCACGGCGGCGTCCAGCCCGAGCTGGCGATACAACTCCAGCGTCCGTGCCTGGACGGCCAGTGCCCGGGACGTGGTGCCAGGGGCGGAGGTTTTGTCGACGATCCGCACGCGCACACCCAGTTTGCTCAGCCACAACGCCAGGACCAGCCCGGTCGGGCCGGCGCCGATGATCAACACGTCGCTGCGGTGCATGAGCCTGTCCTCCTCCTCGCTGTGTGAATCAAGTATGGTCCAGTCGGGGAGGGCGGCAACCGTCGGACTGCCACGGACGTAGCCGCTGACCTGCCATTGGTCGTATGGTTGGCCCGGACAAACGGATTAGATGGAACGACATGCAAATCAGATTGATCACAAGCGTCGGCGTGTTGCTGGTATTGGCCGGTTGCGGCAGCCAGCGGACCCAGGAACCGGTGGCGCGCAGCCCGGCCGAAGTGAAGGCCGAGATTGTGCGTTTGCTGCCGGCCAAGGCTGCCGATCCCCAGGGTTGGGCCAGGGATATCCAGGTGGCGTTTACCGCGCAAGACATCTCGCCGACCACGCAAAACCTGTGCTCGGTGCTGGCGGTGACTGAACAGGAGTCGACCTTTCAGGTCAATCCTGGCGTACCGGGCCTGGGCAAGATCGCCCGCGACGAGATCGACCGTCGCGCCGCCAAGGCACACATTCCCGGCCTGCTGGTGAGCAGTGCGTTAAAGCTCGATTCGCCCAACGGCAAAAGCTACAGCAACCGCCTGAATGCCGTGCGCAGTGAAAAGGAACTGAGCGCCATTTTCGACGACTTCATCGACATGGTACCGATGGGAAAAAAACTGTTCGGCGGCTTCAATCCGGTGCATACCGGCGGGCCGATGCAGGTCGGCATCGATTTTGCCGAACAGCAGGCCAAGGGTTATCCGTACCCGGTGAAAGGCTCGATTCGCCATGAAGTGTTCACCCGGCGCGGCGGCATGTATTTCGGCATCGCGCATCTGCTCGGGTATCCGGTGAGTTACCCACAGCCGTTGTACCGCTTTGCGGACTTCAACGCGGGTTGGTACGCCAGCCGTAACGCTGCGTTCCAGAACGCAGTGAGTCGGGCTTCCGGTATCCCGTTGGCGCTGGATGGCGACATGGTGCGCTACGGTTCGATCATGCCCGGCACCACGGAACTGGCCGTGCGTACCCTCGGCAAGCAACTGGACATGCGCAATCCGACGATCCGCGAGCAACTGGAAGAGGGGAAAACCCTGGCGTTCGAAGACAGCAAACTCTATCGACGGGTTTTCGAACTGGCCGAACGGGCCGAGGGCCGGCCGTTGCCCCGTGAAGTGTTGCCGGGGATCGTGCTGCAAAGCCCGAAAATCACCCGCAAGCTCACCACCGCGTGGTTCGCCAAACGGGTCGATGAACGTTACCAGCGCTGCATGGCGCGGGCAGTAAATTAATCGCGGCGAAAAAACGCATAAAAAACCCGGCGGGTGAGGCCGGGTTTTCCTTGAGTCCTGCGGTAAAGCACTGCATTCAGACAGCGCGGCTTTCGATCAGACGGTCCGAGCCACCTTCAGCGACGCGGTTTTGCAGAAGTGTGTCGGAACCGCCTTCAGCGACGCGGTTCTGCATCAACTTGTCGGAGCCATCGGCAGCGACGCGGTTTTCGATCAGACGATCCGAGCCGCCTTCAGCGACCACAGGTTGAGCAGACGTAGCGGCGAAAGCGTTAACTGCGAAAACCGAGAAAGCGATGCTGAGGAGGGTCTGGCGTTTCATGATGGTGTGCTCCGGGGTGCTTATGGGTGGGTATGGAGCAGATGTTACGCCGGAGATTTTTTAAGAGAACTTCATTGACGTGATGGTGAACATCGACGGCAGTGATAGGACCGACGCCAGACCCCTCGTGAGCGTGATGGTGCGATCGTCGGATGGCCGCGGTGTGGTGGGCGGCGGCTTCTACACTGGATAGCTGGCGCGTTCCTCTGCCGGGACGATTGATGAGGCACTGCAGAGATCGCGGTGTGCAAGGAGACGTTTATGTACCAGCTCTACGGTTATCAGAACTCTGGGGCGGCGGCCATCGAAGCCGCCCTTGAACTCTGTGATATTCCTTATCGCTTCATCGATGTCGAGGCATCCACGGAGGCGGCCCAGGCGCTGGAGAAACTCAATCCGCTCAAACAGATTCCGACCTTGCAGCTACCCGATGGCGGCGTCCTGACCGAGAGCGCTGCGATCCTGATTCACCTCGGGCTGACCTTTCCCGCATCGGGGTTGTTGCCGCCAGACCCGGCCGAGCGGGCCCAGGCCATTCGCGGCATGGCGTACATCGTCAGCAATTGCTATGCGGCCATTGGCATCATCGATTACCCCGAGCGCTGGCTGGCCGAGGCGGATGAGTCGTCCAGGCAGAACCTCATGGAGGGCGCCCGCCGGCGTCTGCACTGGAGTTGGGAGGTATTTGCCGATCAGTTCTCGGGCGAGTTGTACCTGGGCAGCGAGAAGCCAGGGGCCCTGGATGTGCTGGCGGCGGTGATCTCGCGATGGGCGGGCAGCCGGGAACATTTGCGCAATGCCCGGCCGGGTTTTTTCGCCTGGCTGGAACGCATCGACCGCCACCCGGCACTGGCACCGGTGTTCGCCCGGCATTGGCCGGCCTGAACACCCAAAAACCAATGTGGGAGCGGGCTTGCTCCCACAGGGGGGCCTCGGCGTGTCGACTTATTCCCCGCGAATGTACTGTTCCAGCTGCTTGATCAGTTCCGCCTGTTCGGCAATCGCTTCCTTGACCAGGTCGCCGATCGACAGCAGGCCGATCAATTTGCCGCCTTCGACCACCGGCAAGTGACGCAGGCGTCTATCGGACATGATGCCCAGGCAGGTCTCCACGGTTTGATGGGTGTCAACGGTAATCACCGGCGATACCATGATGTCGCGCACCGGCGTGCCCACCGAAGAGCGGCCGTGCAGCACCAGTTTGCGTGCATAGTCCCGTTCGCTGATGATGCCCAGCACTTCATCATTCTCCACCACCAGCAAGGCGCCGACGTTTTTCTCGGCCATCTTCATCAGTGCTTCGAGCACCATGTGGTCGGGTTTGATCTGGTGCACTTCCTGGTTTTTCTGATCTTTGAGCTTGAGCAGTTGGGCGACGGTTTTCATGGTGGTTACTCGGGTGTTGTCGTTGTTCTTGAAGAATCGTAGACGCGAGCGTTCAGGGCAAGGGCGAATGCGGCAGATAACACGCAAAAAACGTCATTTGGCGGTTTTTCTTCCGTAAGTCTCCTTTTCAGGCCAGTAAATCACCTTGTGGGAGCGGGCTTGCTCGCGAAGCGGACTGTCAGCCAACAAAGATGTTGAATGTTATGGCCCCTTCGCGAGCAAGCCCGCTCCCACAGGGTCGGTGTCTGCCTGATAGGCCTGCGGCAATCGCGCTATCGCGACTGATGACGGGTAGAATCACCCTCTGAATCAGTTTCGAGGTTTGCAGTGGTGGATCTACAGCAGGGCTTCGTCCTGACCCGGCATTGGCGCGACACCCCGGCCGGTACGGAAGTCGAATTCTGGCTGGCGACCGACAGCGGTCCCCGGCGTATCCGCCTGCCTCATCAACCGTCGGTGGCATTCATCCCCGCCGTGCAGCGTCAGGCGGCCGAAAGCGTTTTGCATGACGAGAAGAACGTCGAACTCAGGCCCCTGGCCCTGCAGGACTTCGAACATCGCCCGGTCCTCGGTCTTTACTGCCAGCAACACGGCCAGTTGATGCGCCTGGAAACCGCGCTGCGCCGGGCCGGTGTCGAGGTGTTTGAAGCCGACGTGCGCCCGCCGGAACGCTACATGATGGAACGCTTCATCACCGCGCCGGTGCGCTTCAGTGGCACGCCGAATGCCGAGGGCCTGCTGCTCGACGCGCAGATGAAACCCGATCCGGACTACCGGCCGAGCCTGAAACTGGTGTCCCTGGACATCGAGACCACCGCTCAGGGCGAGTTGTATTCCATCGCCCTGGAAGGTTGCGGCGAGCGTCAGGTGTACATGCTCGGTCCACCCAATGGCGACGCTAGCCAGGTGGACTTCCAGCTCGAATACTGCGAGTCGCGGACCCTGTTGCTGAAAAAGCTCAACGAATGGTTTGCCCGGTTCGACCCCGACGCGATCATCGGCTGGAACGTCGTGCAGTTCGACTTGCGAGTGCTTCACGAACACGCCCGGCGCTTGGCGGTACCGTTGAAACTGGGGCGTGGCGGCGAGGAAATGCAGTGGCGTGAACACGGCAGCGGCAACCATTACTTCGCGTCAGCCGCTGGCCGCTTGATCATCGACGGTATCGAGGCCCTGCGTTCGGCGACCTGGAGTTTCCCCTCGTTCAGCCTGGAAAACGTCGCGCAAACCTTGCTCGGCGAGGGCAAGTCCATCGACACCCCGTACCAGCGCATGGACGAAATCAATCGCATGTTCGCCGAGGACAAACCGGCGCTGGCCAAATACAACCTCAAGGACTGCGAACTGGTCACGCGAATTTTCGCCAGGACCGAGCTACTCACCTTCCTGCTGGAGCGAGCCAGCGTCACCGGTTTGCCGGCCGATCGCATGGGTGGTTCGGTGGCGGCGTTCACGCACCTGTACATGCCGCTGATGCACCGTCAGGGTTTCGTAGCGCCGAACCTCGGTGGCAAGCCACCCGAAGCCAGCCCCGGCGGTTTTGTCATGGATTCGCAACCGGGACTCTACGAATCGGTGCTGGTGCTCGACTACAAAAGCCTCTATCCGTCGATCATCCGCACCTTCCTGATCGATCCCGTGGGGCTGATTGAAGGGCTCAAGCACCCGGACGACAGTGAGTCGGTGTCGGGTTTTCGTGGCGCGCGCTTTTCTCGCACCCGGCATTGCCTGCCATCCATCGTCGCCCGGGTGGCCGAAGGCCGGGAAACCGCCAAGCGCGAACACAACGCGCCGCTGTCCCAGGCGCTGAAGATCATCATGAACGCGTTCTACGGTGTGCTCGGCTCCAGCGGTTGTCGCTTCTTCGACACGCGCCTGGCGTCGTCCATCACCTTGCGCGGGCACGAAATCATGTTGCGCACCCGCCAGTTGATCGAAGCCCAGGGGCATGCGGTGATTTACGGCGACACCGACTCGACCTTCGTCTGGCTGCGTCGCGCCCATGGCCAGCAGGAGGCGGCGCAGATCGGTCAGGCGCTGGTGGCGCACGTCAATCAGTGGTGGCGCGAGCATGTGCAGCAGGAGTACGGCCTGCAAAGCGTTCTCGAATTGCAGTTCGAAACCCACTACAAGCGCTTTTTGATGCCGACCATTCGCGGCGCCGAAGAAGGCAGTAAAAAGCGCTACGCCGGGCTGGTCACCCGGGAGGACGGCAGCGAGGAGATGGTCTACAAAGGCCTGGAAACCGTGCGCACCGACTGGTCGCTGCTGGCCCGGCAATTCCAGCAGGAGCTGTATTCGCGGATCTTCCTGCGCAAGCCATATCAGGATTATGTGCGTGACTACGTGCGCAAGACCCTGGCCGGTGAGTTCGATGACCGGCTGATCTACCGCAAACGCCTGCGCCGCACCCTTGATGACTATCAGCGCAACGTACCGCCCCATGTGCGCGCAGCGCGCCTGGCCGACGAGTACAACGACCGGCAGGGGCGCCCGCGCCAGTACCAGAACGGCGGCTGGATCAGCTACGTGATCACCGTTGCCGGCCCTGAACCGCTGGAAGTGCGCAGCGCGCCCATCGACTACGACCACTACATCACCCGGCAGCTGCAACCGGTGGCGGACGCGATACTGCCGTTTGTCGACGACGACTTCTCAACCCTGGTTGGTGGGCAACTGGGCCTGTTTTGAGTCCATCAGCGACAGGGTCCAGTCATCCAGGATGCCGTGGAAGTATTGGTTCAGGGCTTGCTGGAAAAGGCTGTCGGCGTCGGTGACCTGGGCAAACAGGGTCATCGAGGAATGAAACTTCAGGTCGTCGGGATGACCAAAAATTCCGGCCACCGAACGCTCCCGGATGTTCAGCACTTCCTGGGTGCAGGTGCGTAGCCGGGCGCCCAGCAACGGGTGCTCAAGGTAGGCCAGGGCTTCCTCCCGCGAGCGGATGGCAAAGCGGCGCGACATCTCGCTGCCGCCGAGCCCGGCAAACTGCGGAAAAATGAACCACATCCAGTGACTGCGCTTGTGTCCGTTGCTCAGCTCGTTTTGAACCCGGTCGAATACCGGTTCCTGAGCCTGGAGAAAGCGTTGCAGATTGAACGGGTCCAGGTGGTCGGTGCTTCTCATGGCGAAGCTCTCTGACAGACTGCGTTGACTCAGACCATGGTCAACGGCTGTTTGCGTTGTGGCGCGCGAAACACTTGGTCCAGCGCCTCCAGATCCCCGGGTTCAAGCTGCAATGTTGCGGCCTGGGCATTGAGCCGCACATGCTCGGGTTGGACCGCTTTGGGGATGGCGATCACTCCTTCCTGACGCAGTATCCATGCCAGTGCCACCTGTGCCGGTGCGACGCCGTGACGGGCGGCCACCTGCTTGAGCGTGACGTCGAAGAGCATTTTACCGCCTTGGCCAATCGGGCAGTACGCCATGATCGGCAGCCGTTGCTGTTGGCTCCAGGGTAATAAATCAAATTCTATGCCCCGTTGTGCCAGGTTGTAGAGCACCTGATTGGTGGCGCAGGCCGGGGCGTCCAGTTCCAGCAAGTCGTCGAGGTCGAAATTGGACACGCCCCAACGACCGATCTTGCCGTTTTCGCGCAGGCGCTCGAAGGCTTCGACGGTTTCCTCCAGTGGATACTGACCGCACCAATGCAGCAGATACAGATCGATGTAATCGGTGCCAAGCCTGCGCAGGCTTCGCTCGCACGCCTGGGGAATGCCCTGGCGGCTGGCATTGTGCGGGTACACCTTGCTGACCAGAAAGACGCTGTCACGTTGGCCGGCGATGGCATCGCGGACCACTTCCTCGGCGCCGCCTTCGGCGTACATTTCAGCGGTGTCGATCAAGGTCATGCCCAGTTCGATGCCCAGGCGCAGTGCCGCGACTTCTTCCGTGTGCCGTGAGTGGTCTTCGCCCATCTGCCAGGTCCCCTGGCCGATGACCGGGACCCTGGCGCCAGCCAGTTCAAGCGTGCGCATGCAAACCTCCTTTATGAATGCCGATGGTTGTTTCAGTGGGCAGCAGAATAGTCCATCGGTTCCGCCGCAGGGTTGCCGCAGGTTGCGAACTCTTGAACTGCACCTTGCCGGTGATCGATTGCTCTGTGCCGAGACTGCACTTTTTCGAAATGTCCGGCTCTATCCATGGCAGCCTGCGGCGATCCCCACCGCCGGCCCATGCCCAAGTCCAAGAACCCATGGCTCGAGTTTCACCCGCAATCACCACAAAAATCCGCCGTCATTGCCTGCTGCTGGCAGGTCTGTCGATGTTCTTCGTCACCGGATGCAGCCAACAGCAGGGCGGCGACATCATCAACCAGATGCGCGAAGGCAAACCCCAGGAGTTCCTGCAGACCAGCGTCGACCGCATGGCCACCCTGACCATGCGCGACAACCTCGACAGCCTTTACCTGCTGATGAGCAAGCTCTACCTGCGTAACCCCGATGAGCTGAAAAAATCCGGTTTCCTCGATGCCCGTACCGCCGGCAAGCAAGTGCGCATGGCCATTGAAATGCAGGAGCCATTACCGACCCTGGGCGGCAAAAAGGACCTCGCGGCCCTGCGTTTTGCCATGAGCCCGGAGTTTCTCGGCGACCGGGTCGGGGCGTTCATCTATGCCATCGGCAGCATGCTGGTGACCGCCCATGGCAATCGCCTGGAGTTCTACATGACCGATACGATCAACCCGGTATTCGTCAGCAATGCCGCGCGCAACATCGAGATCGCCACCTGGATCCTCAGCCAGCGACAGAACAAAGAAGGCCAGCCCTTGCTGTTCTCCAACGAAATCTCGGAGGAGGGCAGCAACCTGAGCTTTGCCGTCGAGTTCGGCAAGATCGTCGCCCGGCTGGACCTGCTGACCCGGATGCTCGACGAACGCTACCGGCGCATCGGCCTGAACTATGCGCAGAGCCTGGTGTTCCTGAATTTCCTGCCGGTGCAGTGAATCCAGTACGAAACCCTGTGGGAGCGGGCTTGCTCGCGAAAGCGGTGTATCAGCCACACAAATAGTGACTGACACGACGCCTTCGCGAGCAAGCCCGCTCCCACAGGGTGGCATGACACTTCAGGGCATAAAGATAGATCGCATCGATATAACTTGTTATAAGAAATATCGCTATGCTGCGGTCCAGATTTCCCCTGCGATCTTTGTGGAAGTATTCATGGATTTAGTGAACATCGGATTGGTCGTTGCCGGGCTGGTCGTCGGCTTCATCGTCGGCATGACTGGCGTA
Organism: Pseudomonas sp. BF-R-19; assembly: GCF_019956445.1. Classification (NCBI taxonomy): domain Bacteria; kingdom Pseudomonadati; phylum Pseudomonadota; class Gammaproteobacteria; order Pseudomonadales; family Pseudomonadaceae; genus Pseudomonas; species Pseudomonas sp. BF-R-19. Next base: position 105,481 of record NZ_JAHBDN010000125.1, on the reverse strand, counting down.
GGTGGCGGGTCGCTCATGACGCCGATCCTGCTAGGGTTCGGCATCAACCCGGCGACGGCGGTCGGTACCGATCTGCTGTACGCCGCCATCACCAAATCCAGCGGTGTACTGGTTCACCGCAAGAACAACAACATCGACTGGGCGATTACCGGCTGGCTGACCTTGGGCAGCGTGCCTGCGGTGGTGTTGACGCTGTGGTTCCTCAGTACCCTGCACAGCGCCCCCGAGGCGATGAACGCGATCATCAAGCAGGCCCTCGGTTTTGTGTTGTTTGCCACGGCACTGGCGATCCTGTTCAAGAAGCGCCTGCTCGACTTCGCCCACAAACGTGCGGGCGGCAACTACAACCCCAGTGGATTGCGCTTGAACGTGATGACGGTCATCACCGGGCTGGTCCTTGGCACCATGGTCGCGCTGACGTCCATCGGCGCCGGCGCACTGGGCACCGTGGCACTGTTCATTCTCTATCCGATGCTGCCGACCCGCCGCCTGGTGGGGACTGAAATCGCCCACGCCGTGCCGCTGACCCTGGTCGCAGGCCTTGGCCATGCCAGCATGGGCAACATGGATTGGCACGTCCTGGGTTACTTGCTGGTGGGCTCGTTGCCGGGGATTTACCTGGGCAGCCACCTGACCGGGCGCATCTCCGACGAACTGCTGCGCCCTTGCCTGGCGACCATGCTGTTGCTGATCGGCTACAAACTGGCGTTCTGATTCAAGCCGCCACGAAAGCTTCATTCGCGGGTGAATATTTCCAGCAGATGCCCGTCCGGGTCATCGAAATACACCCGCCGTCCTCCCGCGAAATCATTGATCTCCCTCAGTCGCTGCTTGCCCGGGTCGGCCCACCATGGCTGACCGTTGGCTTGCAGGCGTGCGAAGGCTGCATCGAAATCCTCGTCGCCCATCAAGAATGCGTAGTGCTGAGACGCTATCGGCGGGTCGTTGTCGTAGAAGTCCAGTGACACGCCGTTATCCAGTTTGACGATCAGCATGGGCCCGAAGGGCTGCGGGGCGGGCAGGCCAAGGAGGCTGGCCAGGAAATTCGCCGAAACCTGCTTGTCCCGGCACCAGACGATGGTGTGGTTCAACTGAGTGCTCATGGGCCAGTCCTCGCGACGGATCAGGCGGGTTGTCATGAGTCTTCAGATTAGCCCAGCCTGTTGCGCAATGACCGCCCTGACCTAAGCTTGGGGCAAGGCGAACAATATTTGCGGTACGTCACCCGGAACGATCGCCGCGATGCGCAATCATTAGAGCGTGGATATCAAAAGGAGATGCGCATGCTCATCAGGTCACTGACCCTGGCTACTTTGCTGGCGATTGCCGGCACCTCGTTCGCCGCTGATGGCGACTCACCGCTGGACATGGACAAGGGCAGGGCCCGGCCACTGATTGTCATCGCGCCGAGCACGGTTGATCCGATCTGGGTCAGCCTGAAAAAGTCGCTGGATGAGCCGGCCAATCGCAAGGGTTTCACCGACCGCAACATGGTGCTCTACACCGTACTCAACCTGATGGGCCAGCGCGACGGCAAAGACCTCGGGCCACAGGACACGGCGGCACTGATCCGCTCGCTCAAGCTGGGTGCCGGCGCCAAGACCAAGGTGATTCTGGTCGGCAAGGACGGCGAAAAGAAACTTGAACAATCGGACGCCATCAAGCTGGACGAGATTTTCAGCGCTGTCGATCAGTTGCCGGCGGCCGAAAAAGAATTTACCGCGACCGTGGCCGCTCCCGTCGCTGAAGCGGAGCCGGCGGCCAAAGGCGCCAAAGGTACAAAACCAGGCAAACCGGCCAAGCCTGCCAAGCCGCCTGAAATGCCGGATGATTGAACCCTGCGCAGCAGCGTAATCCGGGCCTGCAGAACCGCTGGCTCTAGCTCAAGGTTGAGCCAGAAATTGATGGATGATATTGACCAGTACGGGGGAAAACGGCTGAAGACATTGTGCCGGGTTCGGAGTCTTCAGGGTGTCCAGAAGCAGGACCAGTAGTTCCTCGTCTTCAAATTGCAATTCTGCGGGTTGCATGCACTGGTCAAATATCAGTGCATCGACCAACTGCTTACGCGCACCGATCAGGCCTCGATTACTTTCCTCGGTATGACCCAGGTTCAAGGCCTCAATTGAAAGCCGGGCCCGCTCGGTTTGTCCCTCAACCAGACCGGAAAAATAGAACTTCAGTTCGGTTTCGCATTCGGCCATCAACGGTGTGAGTGGCAACAGACGTGTTCCTCGGCCGTGACCGCATTGGCGCAAGCGCTGGCAACTGGCGACGATATTGGAAAAGTCCAACGTTCGATTCGGTGCATGATCCTGAGCTTCAAGATGCTCATTATGAGCATTATCAACCGTGATGGAGTGACAGCAGTAGGCGCATAAACCGTATTGCTCCGAAATGCAGGATGATCGAATCGACCGGCTCTCATCCGCTGGTAAGTCCCGGTAACGCAACGTGTTGTTCGAGCGTTTAAAACGAGTCAACGAGGGTGGCTCCATGCCTTTGTCGATCTTACGCACGACGTAACTCCAACTTACGGATCAACAAAGCCGCCTTCGCCAACTCCAGATGTCCCTCTGGCAGCTCAAGAGAAAGCTCGGAATACAGTTTCTTCGCAGCGTCCAGGTCACCATCCTGCAAATGCTTGAGCAATAGATTCAGACGTTTTTGCACTTCGCTGTTACGTACATCGGTGTCCATGACTTCTAGAAGTACCTGGTTGGCATCCAATCCATACAGGCCATTGTGTTCTTGCAGTTCCCCGTCATTGAGCACGTAGCACAGCACGTCTTTCGCGTCGCTGATGACCAGTGGCGAGTGAGTGGTCAGGACAAATTGGCAGTTGGGGAAAGTCTCGCTCAACTGCCGAATCAGACTGCGTTGCCATTTGGGGTGCAGGTGCAAATCGACTTCGTCGATCAGGACGATGCCGTCCCCCTCCAATGGGTTGTCCAGAGACTGGTTCATCATCGCCAATCGGCGAGCGATGTCGCCGACCAATGCCATCATCGATTTCTCCCCCTGCGACAGCTGGGAGACATTCAGCGTTACGCCGTTTTTGTCGATGGCCATGTGCAGGCGCGGTTTGCGTTGCACTCGCAGGTTGCTGAAGCCGGGCATGAACGCGGCGATGGCGGAACGAACTGCGGTCAACTGACGATCCCGGGAAGAAGCTTTCAACTGGGAAAGGGTTTTCCAGATGTCGCTGTCCTTGCCGAATTTTACGGAAATTTCGGTCAGTGCAGTGTCGGATACGCCGGTTTCGTTTTCGCTGTCTTCGCGTTCACGGAACCATTCGAAGAAACGGCGGAAGTCCACGCCACGATTCAACGCGTTGTCGTAACCGTCGAGCTGATCGAAGGTATGTTTGGTGCGGATTTTTAGCGGGATTTCCAAAACCGAGCGCTCTACCGGGTAGTAGGCGATCAGAGGGAGTGAAGCTTTTTCATCAATGGTTAGTTGAGTGCGATAGTGGTCTGCAAGGAGGCTGGCTTCCGCTAATTCACTATGGATATCACTCTTTCGCCCTTGCCTGCCACGAGCAATGGCCCACGTGAAGAGATCATGTTTTGGATCATCTTCGGGGGAACTTGGTTGCGCTGGCGAACTATCTGATACGGCAGTCAAAACGATTGCGACTGCGGCGCCGTTTCGAATGTCTTCATTTGTAAGGTGGCTGCCAATGCCCCTCTCGGTACGAATCCTGGCAACTAGCCAACTCAATGAGGTGGCCAATGACTTTAAAAGGGTGGTTTTCCCGGCACCGTTGTTTCCCACAAGCACCGTCACATTTGAGCGGTGTTTGGGGGTGGGGGCCAGGTAAATGGTCATATCGGTGAAGCGACCGACATCCTTGAGCTTGAAGCTGAAAATTTCCATTACAACGCCCTTTTAGGGTCAGTCGATTTGAATAGGTGAGCGCGCATTATGTCATTCCCGGCCACGGATTGATCCGATGCCGTTCGCAGGCTTGGGAGGTCCATTAGATACAACGGATTCACCTGCATCACAACGGTCATGAGCAAAAAGGTGTTTGTAACTAAATGCTCAGAAAATCGAGCGTAGGCAAAGGACTTCAATTGCGTCGGAAATTTCCTGCATGACGTGGCGCACACCGTGAACTGGTGCCCATTGGGCCGTACCGATAATCTTCGTCAGCCGCTGCAAATCAGCGGTCGGATGTGGAAGTCCGTTGGTTCAAGCCATCTACCAATGCCCCTAAAGCGCAAGTCGACATTTTTTATGTCAACATCGCCGCGTTTTGGCGGCTGTGCGCGGGAGCACTTTCGAGTGCACCGGGTTTTGGTGGATTGACCTGGACTTCCACACCTGCGTACAGCTGCCACCCTCATGTGGAAGTGAGATGGGTAGTTTTCTCAATAATCCCCAATGGTACTTCTTCATGAAAAAGCTAAGTCCGAATCCCCCGGAATCCCCATCCGACTCAGATTTACCACTGTCAGACATCACCGAACCCGCCGTCAGCGCTCGCTTGCGCAACCCCAAGCAAGCCGACCCGGTCAGCCACATCTTCACCATCCTCCCAAACGTCGACACCCCAACGCTGCTGTGCCACGCCTGTGAAACCCTCGCGTCCCTGAACGTGCTGGTCACCGATCTGGCCTGTAACCTGGAAAGCTCCAATCGCAATGTGGCTCTTTCGATTCAGCAACTGGCAGTGGTGGGCGAATTGTTGGTGAACCGTGCGTTGGACAATATCGACCCGCCCGAAGGTGTGACGATAAAGTAAAAAAGGCGACCTCTAGAGGTCGCCCTTATCTATAGAAATGGTGGCAAGGCTTATTGAGTCAGGGCACTCAGAATCTGATGAGCAATCCTGACCCGCTGCGCATTCGGGAAGTTCTTGTTGGCCAGCATCACAATACCGATGTCCTTCGCTGGCACGTACGCCACGTAAGCACCAAAACCACCGGTTGAACCTGTCTTGTTGATCAGCACGTTCTGCGGCTGCGCTTTCGGCGGGTTCAGCCATTGGACCTTATGCGCCTCCATGGCCATCGGTGTGGAGTTGCCGTCCAGCAAGCGATCCAGTGTGATCGGGTAGCGATACATTTCCCAGCCCAGGCCCTGGGTCATATCGCCAACGGTGTAGTAACCGCTATGGGTCAGGGCGATGGCTTGCTGCAACGGCTTTTCCAGAGACGCCGGCTTCATGTTTGCGCCGACGTAGTCCAGTAAGTCGGCGGCGCTGGTTTTCACCCCGTACGCCTCGGAATCCAGCGCACCTGGAGTGACCCGTACCGGTTTGCCGTCCTTGTTGTAGCCCTGGGCGTACAGCGCCATCTGATCTTGCGGCACATGCACATAGGTGTGCTTGAGGCCCAGTTTCGGCAGCAGGGTTTTCTCCATCAGGTCATCAAACGGCTGGCCCATGCTTTGCGCAGCGAGGTAGCCGAACAGGCCGAGGCTGGGGTTCGAATACAGTCGGTGGCTGCCGGGTGTGTAGAGCGGTTTCCATTGTTTGTAGTAGCCGAGCATTTTGTCTGCCGAATCATATTCAGCGGGGAATTGCAGCGGCAGCCCCCCAGCGCTGTAGGTGCCCAGTTGCAGCACGCTGATGTGGTCGAACGCACTGCCGCGCAACGCCGGCAGGATCTGGCTGGCCTTGTCCGACAGCGACAGCTTGCCCGTGGCCTGGGTGTAGGCGGCGAGGGTGGCGGTGAAGGTTTTGCTGACGGAGCCGATTTCGAACAGGGTGTCTTGCGTGACGGGGTTGCCGGTTTCTATCGAGGCGACGCCATAGTTGAAGTAATGCGCCTGGCCGTTGACGGTGACTGCCACGGCCATGCCGTGGATACCCTCGGCTTGCATCACCGGTTGTACGGCGGCGTTCACCACTGTCTCGATTTGATCCTGTGCCGCGCACTGGCCCGCGGCGAATATCGCCATGCAAGCGGCGATGGTTTTCAGCCTGTCCATGTTGGTTTCATCCGTCGTTGATTCAGTTGCGCGTCATTTTAGGGCGTGAAGCGCCATGCTCCGAGCGCTTTTTAAAATCGGCCGCCAACAGGCGGCCACGCGCAACCGTTGATTCAACGCACCAGGCACGGCCGCTTGTTATCGAACTTCCAGCCGGGAATCAGGAACTGCATCGCCACGCTGTCATCCCGGGCCCCCAGGCCCATGCCTTTGTACAGTTCATGAGCTTTGGCGACCTGATCCATGTCCAGTTCCACCCCCAGCCCCGGTTTCTGTGGAACCTGCACGCAGCCGTCGACGATTTGCAGTGGGGCCTTGGTCAGGCGCTGGCCGTCCTGCCAGATCCAGTGGGTGTCGATGGCGGTGATCTCGCCCGGCGCGGCCGCCGCGACATGGGTGAACATCGCCAGGGAGATGTCGAAGTGGTTGTTGGAGTGCGAACCCCAGGTCAGGCCCCATTCGTGGCACATTTGGGCCACACGCACCGAGCCCTGCATGGTCCAGAAGTGCGGGTCGGCCAGGGGAATGTCGACTGACTGCAACTGGATCGCGTGGCCCATCTCCCGCCAGTCGGTGGCGATCATGTTGGTCGCGGTCTTCAGTCCCGTGGCCCGGCGGAATTCAGCCATGACTTCGCGTCCCGAGTAACCGTTTTGCGCCCCGCACGGGTCTTCGGCATAGGCCAGCACGTGGTGCTGATCGCGGCACAGGCGGATGGCTTCTTTCAGTGACCAGGCGCCATTCGGGTCGAGGGTGATACGCGCATCGGGGAAGCGTTCGGCCAGGGCCGTGACCGCTTCGATTTCGGCGTCGCCGCTGAGCACGCCGCCCTTGAGCTTGAAGTCCTTGAAGCCATAACGCGCGTGGGCCGCCTCGGCCAGACGGACCACCGCATCGGCGGTCATGGCTTTCTCGTGTCGCACGCGGAACCAGTCATTGTCGGCGTCCGGTTCGCTGCGGTAGGCGAGGTCGGTCTCGTTGCGATCGCCGACATAAAACAGATAGCCAAGCATCTTCACTTCATCGCGCTGCTGGCCTTCACCGAGCAGGGCAGCCACCGGCACGTCCAGGTGCTGGCCGAGCAAGTCGAGCAATGCGGCTTCCAGGCCGGTGACGGCGTGAATGGTGATGCGCAGGTCGAAGGTCTGCAAACCGCGGCCACCGGCATCGCGGTCGGCGAAGGTCTGGCGTACCTGATTAAGGATTTTCTGGTAGGTGCCGATTGGGCTGCCGACCACCAGGCTGCGTGCGTCTTCCAGGGTCTGGCGAATGCGCTCGCCGCCCGGCACTTCACCGACGCCGGTGTGCCCGGAGTTGTCCTTGAGGATCACGATGTTGCGGGTGAAAAACGGGCCGTGGGCGCCGCTCAGGTTGAGCAGCATGCCATCGTGGCCGGCCACCGGAACAATCTGCATGCTGGTGATGATCGGGGCCTTGGCGATTTCTTGTGCAGTCATTTTTTTATCCTTTCAGGCGTGACGTGGCGCAGCTTTGGCCGATTCGACGGCAGGCGCGGATTTGGGTTTGTTGCGGGCGGCAAACACGATGATGGCGGCGATGATCGAGGTCGCGGCCAGGCCGTACAGCCCGCCCTGGATGGAGCCGGTGCGTTCTTCCAACAGGCCGAATGTGGTCGGCGCGACGAAACCGCCAAGGTTGCCCACCGAGTTGATCAGCGCGATGACGCCAGCGGCAATGCGCGCATCCAGGTAGGCCTGGGGAATCGGCCAGAACAGCGACGAGGCCGATTTGAAACCCAGTGCAGCAAAGCAGATCGCAACGAAGGCGAAGACCGGCCCGCCGGTGGTGGACATGAACATCCCGGCTGCGGCGATCAGCAGGGCAGTGGCGACCCAGGCTTGCTGGTGTTTCCATTTGCCTGACAGGGAAGCGAAGGCGTACATGCCGACAATCGACAGCAACCACGGGATCGAGTTGAACAGCCCGACCTGGACATCGCTCAGGTCGCCCATCTTCTTGATGATGCTCGGCAGCCAGAAGGTCGCGGCGTAGATGGTCAGCTGGATAAAGAAGTAGATCAGGCAGAACAGGATGATCTGGCGATCCTTGAGCAATTTGCCCAGCGACGGTTTGATCGGCGTGGCGGCTTCCCGGGCCAATTGTTCGTCGTCGATGGCCTTGACCAGCGCGTCCTGCTCTTCGCGACTCAGCCATTTGGCGTCGTGGGGTCTGGAGTCCAGCCAGAACCAGACGAACACGCACAACCCGACCGAGAACATCCCCTCGATGAAGTACATCCATTGCCAGCCGTGCATGCCCAGGCCGTTGATTTGCAGGAGCAGCCCGGACAGCGGGCCGGAGATCAACGAGGCAATCGCCGAGCCACTGAGGAAGATGGCAATCGCCTTGCCGCGCTCCACGCCGGGCAACCAGCGGGTGAAGTAGTAGATCACTCCGGGAAAGAAACCGGCTTCGGCCACGCCCAGCAGAAAACGCAGGATGTAGAAGTGGGTTTCGTTCTGGATGAACGCCATGCCCGCGGCGACCAGGCCCCAGGTCAGCATGATCCGCGTCAGCCAGATGCGTGCGCCGACTTTCTGCAGAAGGATGTTGGAGGGCACTTCGAACAGTGCATAACCGATGAAGAACAGGCCGGCGCCCAGGCCATAGGCGGCCGCGCCAATACCCAGGTCGTGTTCCATGTGGGTGCGGACGAAACCGATGTTCACGCGATCAATGTAATTGACGATGAACATGATGACGAACAGCGGCAAGACGTGACGTTTGACTTTGGCGATGGCGGACTTCAGCGCTGAATTGGCGTCGTCGTGCATCCCGGATATGGATGTATTCACTGCGTTTTCTCCCACTCGTTATTTTTATGCGGGGTGAAGCTGGGTGCTGCGTTGTTGCTAGACATCATACAACTAGATTTTTTCATCGCGCAACCACGTTCGTCCAACAAAATAGCGCTTTTTATGGGGTTGTTTATTCTATTGGTGGTGCTGGATGGTCTTTCGGGTGGCTCAATATGGGCATGTTGTTGAGTGTTGTCATACAAGTTTGGCGAGATTTTTCAGGATTCCCGCCCGGTGCGGTGCTACGATTCGATAGCCCTGATTTCCGGACACCCCCATGCAAGAAGACCTCGAAGTACCCGCCCGCAAGCGCAGCCACAATCTGGCCCATGACCTGGTGGAGAAACTGACCCAGCGCATCCTGCTCGGCCAGATGTTGCCCGGCGACAAGCTGCCGTCGGAAAACACCATCGTTCAGGAACACGGGGTCAGTCGCACGGTGGTGCGCGAGGCGATCTCGAAGCTGCAGGCCTCGGGGCTGGTGGAAACCCGGCACGGCATTGGCACGTTCGTGATCGAGCGCGCACCGGAGCAGGGGCTGCGGCTGAATGTCGATACCGCGTTGGGGGTGCGCAGCATTCTGGAGTTGCGCATGGGCCTGGAAACCCAGGCGGCGGCGCTGGCGGCAACTCGCCGCACCGATCTGCAACTGGCGCAGATGCGTGAAGCGCTGGACGACTATCAAAGCCTGCTGGCCAACAACGACAGCTGTGTCGAAGCGGACCGGCGTTTTCATCTGCTGATCGCCGAAGCCACCGGCAACGTATGCTTCACCGAAATCATGCAGCACCTGGGCAGTGCGATGATCCCACGCACCCGGGTCAATGCCGCCGAGCGTGGCGCGGTGGACTTGAGCAAGCTCGGTCAGTTGGCCAACCTGGAGCACGAGGCGATTCTCAACGCCATCAAGCGCCAGGACCCGGACGCGGCGCGGGCGGCAATGTGGCTGCACCTGACTAACAGTCGTGACCGGTTTTCGGCTAGTTGAGGTTGGCTGTTTTTCAGTGGCACCGCGTCATCGTTCTTCGCGAGCAAGCCCGCTCCCACAGGTTTTGGGTCGTGCTCAAGAACTGCGGCAACCATAAAACCCTGTGGGAGCGGGCTTGCTCGCGAAGGCGTCAGTCCAGGCAGCAAAATAAATGGATCAGACCCGAGCAGCTTGAACAACCACAGCCCGCCGCTCCAGATTCAACGCCAGCACACTCACCAACACCACCAGTCCCCCGACCACGATCATCAATGTCGGCCGCTCGCCAAGCGCATAGGACGCAATGACCATCGCCGTCGGCGGCGTCAAATACAGCGTCATCGTCGCCCGGCTCAAATCGACATGCGCCAGCACATAGGCCCAGGCCAGGTAAGCCAGGGCACTGGGGAATATCCCCAGGGCAATCACCGCAAACTGCACGCGCATTGGCGCCACGGCGACTTGATCCACCAGGCCAGGCAAGAAAACCAGCAACAGCGCCGTGCCGGACCACACCGTGTAACACACCAGCGTCAAGCCGTCGTAACGCCCGGTGTGATGCTTTTGCAGGGCAAAGTAGAGACTCCAGGACACCGCCGCCAGCAGGATCAGCAAGCCGTGGGCGTCAATGCTGCCCAGGCCATGATCGCCCGCCACCACAATCACCACGCCCAACAACCCGAGCAGCACACAACCCCAGCGCCACAGGCTCACCTGATCCTTGAACACGAAGCGTGCAATCAATGTGCTGAACAGCGGCGTGGTCTGCGCCAACACGCTCGAAGCACCTGCGCTGACACCCAGCTGTCCGAAGTTGATCGCCACGTGGTGCAGGCTCACGGCAAAGAAGCCTAGGCCGAACATCAGCGGTAAGTCTCGGATGTTCGGCAGGCGAATGCCCTTGAACATCGCGACCACGGCCATGAACACAGAGGCCAGCAGGAAGCGCAGCAGTGCCAGATGTACGGGGTCGTAGGCCAGCAGCCCGATATGGATGCCGGTCGGGGAATAGCCCCAGCACGCCACGACAAAGGCCATGGCCAGAATGATTTTCCAGGGGGAAACGGGGGAGGGTGTGAGGGGCGTCATGGTCGTGCACCTGTGGGTGGATGCACCGAGTATCAGAAAGCTGATCGTTCGCCACAACTGACTTATACTGTGCTAATCGTTCACTGTGGGTGATGTATGGAGCTGGCACAGATTCGCATGTTCAAGACCGTGGCCGATGTCGGCAGCATCGCCCGCGCGGCCGAGCTGTTGCATTGCGTGCCGTCGAACATCACGGCCCGGATCAAGGCCCTTGAGGCCGAACTGGGTGTCGCGCTGTTTCTGCGTGAGGGCCGAGGGCTGCGCATCAGCCCGTCGGGGCAAACCTTCCTGGCCTACGCCTCGAAAATTCTCGCCCTCACCGCCGAGGCCAAGCGTGCGGTCGACCCTTCGGCCGAGCCCTCGGGGCCGTTGCGCATCGGGGCCATCGAGTCGTCGGCCACCGGGCGATTGCCGCGCCTGCTGGCGAAATTCCACAAGCGTTTCCCGCAGGTGGCGCTGGAGCTGACCACCGGCTCCTGGGGACAGTTGCTCGACGACACACTCAACCACAAGCTCGACGGCGCCATCGTGGCGGTGGATGTCGAGCGTTCGCACCTCAAGCGCACGCCGATGTACCGCGAAGAGCTGCTGCTGATCGCCTCGACCTCCCTGGGGCCGCTGCGGGGCGTCAGCGATTTGCAGGACCAGACCGTGTTCATGTGGCCCCAGGGCTGTCCGTACCGGGCAGCGCTGGAGCATTGGCTGTTGCGACAGGGCCAGGCGCTGCCGATTGTCAGCCTGGCCAGTTATGGCGCGATTGTCGGTTGCGTCAGCGCCGGGGCCGGCGTGGCGCTGGTGCCCAAAGGCGTGTTCGACCAATACGCCAAAGGCGCGGGGTGCGCGGGGTTTGAATTCCCCGAACTGACCGCCGTCGACAACCTGTTTTACTGGCACGAAAACGCCGGGGTGCACCCGGCGCGTGAGGCGTTTGTGGCGATGCTTCGCGAAGAGTTTGCCTGACGCAGAACCTGTGGGAGAACCTGTGGGAGCGAGCTTGCTCGCGATGACGGAGTGTCAGTCGCTAACAATATTGACTGATACACCGCTATCGTCGGAACGCCGCCCGGAGCAAGCTCGCTCCCACAGGTGTTTTTTGTTTAGTTGAAGATCAGTTCGCGTTCACATCCCGCATCAACAACCCAAACTCCAGATCCACCGCATCCGGTATCGGCAAATACACCGTATGCCCATCCCCCGGTGCAACCTCGATCGCCTCACCCTTGGCGTTTTGCAACTGATGCAGATCGAAGTGGAAGTTGCCCTTGGGCGTCATCAGCTCCATGTGATCGCCCAGGCCGAAGCGGTTCTTCACCTTGACCTCGGCCAGTCGATCCCGGCGCTGGCCGGTCAACTCTCCGACAAACTGCTGGCGCTCCGACACCGAGCTGCCGTTCTGGTAGTTCTGGTATTCGTCATGCACATGCCGGCGCAGAAAACCTTCGGTGTAGCCGCGCTGGGCGAGGGACTCCAGGTCGGTCATCAGGCCGCGGTCGAAGGCCCGGCCCGCCACCGCGTCGTCGATGGCCCGGCGATACACCTGGGTGGTGCGCGCACAGTAAAAGTGCGATTTGGTCCGGCCCTCGATTTTCAGCGAGTGCACGCCCATGTGCGTCAGGCGTTCGACGTGCTGCACGGCGCGCAGGTCCTTGGCGTTCATGATGTAAGTGCCGTGTTCGTCTTCGAAGGCCGGCATCTGTTCGCCGGGACGGTTGGCTTCCTGCAACAGGAACACCTGGTCGGTGGGTGCGCCGATGCCCAGGGTCGGCTCGGGGTCGAATGACTGGACGATCTCGCCGAGCTGGTTTTCCATGGCCGGTTGCGCCGAATATTTCCAGCGACAGGCATTGGTGCAACTGCCCTGATTGGCATCGCGCCGGTTCATGTAGCCCGACAGCAGGCAGCGTCCGGAGTAGGCCATGCACAACGCGCCATGCACGAACACTTCCAGTTCCATGGCGGGAACCTGCTCGCGGATCTCGGCAATCTCTTCCAGCGACAACTCCCGCGACAGGATGATCCGGCTCAAGCCTTGCTGCTGCCAGAACTCGACGCTCGCCCAGTTCACCGTATTGGCCTGCACCGAAAGGTGCACCGGCATCTGCGGGTAGTGCCGGCGCACCAGCATGATCAGGCCGGGGTCGGACATGATCAGCGCATCCGGGGCCATGGCGATCACCGGTTCAAGGTCCTTGAGGAAGGTCTTGAGCTTGGCGTTGTGCGGCGCGATGTTCACCACCACGTAGAAGCGCTTGCCCTGAGCCTGGGCCTCGCGAATGCCGAGGACCAGGTTGGCGTGGTCGAATTCGTTGTTGCGCACCCGCAGGCTGTAGCGCGGCTGGCCGGCGTACACGGCATCGGCGCCGTAGGCGAAGGCGTAACGCATGTTTTTCAGGGTTCCGGCGGGGGCGAGCAGTTCTGGCGCGGTGAGGTTCATGGCGGTGTCGGTCGCAAAAGCCGCACAGGGTAAATGCCCTGTGCCAAGGGTTTATTGATCTGGATCTATGCCTGATCAACAAACCGATGGCACTCGCGCGAGCCGTAGCGGACTAAACATCAAGGCGAAAGTTTTTCGTCCTGACTGGCTGGCACGGATCGGACATGAACGAAACGACCCTGCAAGACAAAACGCTGACGGTTTTGCTGGTGCTGGTGAGTGCTGCCTTCATCTGGATCCTGCTGCCGTTTTACGGTGCGGTGTTCTGGGCGGTGATCCTCGGCATCGTCTTTGCGCCACTGCAGAGCCGACTGCAACTGAAGTTCGGCTGGCAACGCAACCTCACGTCGCTGTGCACATTGAGTATTTGCCTGGTCATCGCGATTCTGCCGGTGATCATCATCAGCGCCTTGCTGGTTCAGGAGGGCGCGGCACTCTACAAAAGCATCGAGAGTGGCGAACTCGACATCGCCGGGTACGTGTTGCAGTTCAAGCACAGCCTGCCGCCGTATTTCCAGTATCTGCTGGATCGCTTCGGCATGGGCGAGTTGAGTGGGCTGCGAGAGAAAATCGTCAAGAGCGCAATGACCGGAGGTCAGGTGCTGGCCTCTCAGGCGTTCAGTTTCGGCCAAGGCACGTTCGAGTTCATCGTCAGTATCTTCATCATGCTGTACTTGCTGTTCTTCTTCCTGCGCGACGGTGCGGAACTGGCGCGCAAGGTGCGTGCGGCGGTGCCGTTGCAGGAACAGCAGAAACGCCGTTTGCAGCTCAAGTTCAATCTTGTGGTGCGGGCCACCGTGAAAGGCAACCTGCTGGTGGCGATCACCCAAGGCGCGCTGGGCGGTTTGATTTTCTGGTTTCTGGACATCCACAGCGTGTTGCTCTGGGCGGTGTTGATGGCGTTTCTGTCGCTGCTGCCGGTGGTGGGAGCGGGAATAGTCTGGGTGCCGGTGGCGGTGTTTTTCCTGCTCACCGGGGCGATCTGGCAAGGCGTGGTGCTGGTATTGTTCGGGGTCTTCGTGATCGGGCTGGTGGACAATCTGCTCCGGCCATTGCTGGTAGGCAAGGACACCAGAATGCCGGACTACCTGATCCTGATCTCGACCCTCGGCGGCCTGGCGGTTTTCGGACTGAACGGCTTTGTCATCGGCCCGTTGATCGCGGCCCTGTTCATGTCGAGCTGGGCCATTTTCATTGAAACCAAACCGCGGGTGCAGCTGCCTTAGGCGTTGAGCCTGCCGGACTGGCCGGTGCCGATGCGTTGCGACAGTTCCCGGGCGGCGGGCAGCGAAGTGAGCGGGCCGCTGATCTGCACCCCGTCCTGCACCAGATACCAGCAGGCGAGCATGCCCAGCTCTCTGAGCGGTGCGGGGACGGCGCTGCCGATAACGGACATGATCTGAACCTTGGACATGACAAGTACCTCCATCAATCTGTGGAGTTACTTTAAGGTCCGGGTGCCTTGAGGGGTAATCAACGCTTTCGATAGTGGTCATTGATGCCAGAGGGGGCAAAAGACCGTTGGTCGGTCAGCTGACCACCTGGTCGAGCATATGAACCACTTCCTGCTCGTTGAGCAGGCCCTTGCGCACCAGACTTTGGGTCAGCAGCGAGAGAAACTTGGCGCTGCGATGACCTTCCAGGTGCTTGAGTTCGGTCAGTGCGTTGTACACCTTGCTGGAGGTGCACAGACCGACGATGCGGTGCGGGTTTTGCGTTGGCATGTGGTCGTCCTTGTTGTTATCAACCTGTTTTCGACGGACAGCACTTAGCTTGCGGAACTGTCATGACAAAAATATGACCGTTTTTTTTCCGCAGGGCAGAAATCGGGTCGAGTCCATCTTGCCCATTTCTGCCGCGGACACTGTCCCGATAGCGACCTTGGCGAGATTTATCCAGACCTGCACCGACAAACGGGCATAAAAAAGCCCCGCTGTTTCAGCGGGGCTGGATGAGTTCGTTACCAGCGGCCGTAGCGAGGGCCGTAGTAGCCCCGTGGCGGGCCGTAATAACCACGGGGTGGACCGTAGTAACCACGGGGTGGGCCGTAGTAAACCGGGGCCGAGCGGTAGTAGATCGGTTGTTGCACGTAGACCGGGGCCGGCTGGTAGTAAACCGGAGGCGGTGGTGCGTAATAAACCGGCGCGGGCTGGTAGTAGACCGGTTGCGGCGCAACATAAACCGGGCGGTTGGCGTTGATCAGAGCCGAGCCGACGATGGCAGTACCGACGATCGCTCCAAATACCGCCGCGTCATTACCACCACCGGCTTGCGCCTGTCCTGCGATAGCGAGGGCGCCGATCAGCAAGGCTACTGTGGGGACTTTACGGATCATGATAGTTCCTCGGTTCTTCAGCCCGGCGCTTGTGTCTGCAATAGACCCAAGGATTGTCGCGGGGATACTTCTAAGACAGCGTTTTTCTGAAAAACAGCACGGCCGCGAGGTAAATTTTGTGTAAGGTCTGTACCGACTTTCTTACCGACCCGTGTAAGCCCGCGTTAACACACTTACATGATCGATCAGAACCCGATGGAGGGCTAATCCCGTCCATCCGAAAAGTGCATTTGAAGGAGCTTGCCCATGCAGATGAACCCCAACAAAGACACCCAGCTATGCATGTCCCTTTCAGGACGCCCCGGGAACTTTGGCCTGCGTTTTCACAATCATCTGTATGAACAGCTGGGCCTGAACTTTTACTACAAGGCCTTTGCCAGCCAGGACCTGACGGGTGCCGTTGCCGGCATTCGCGCCCTGCGGATTCGTGGTTGTGGCGTGTCGATGCCGTTCAAGGAAGCCTGCATTGCCCTGGTGGATGAACTCGATGCATCGGCCGCCGCCATTCAATCGATCAACACCATCGTCAACACCGACGGACATCTCAAGGCCTACAACACCGATTACATCGCCGTTGCCCAGCTGCTGGAAAAACACCAGGTGCCCAAGGACTCGACCTTTGCCTTGCGCGGCAGTGGTGGCATGGCCAAGGCCGTGGCGAGTGCCTTGCGCGATGGCGGCTATGAAAACGGCCTGATCGTAGCCCGCAACGAGCGCGCCGGGCAGGCGCTGGCGCAGTCTTTGGGGTATGAGTGGCAGGCAGAGTTGGGGAGTCGTCGCCCGCAAATGCTGGTCAACGTCACCCCGATCGGCATGACGGGAGGACCGGAGGCCGATCAACTGGCCTTTGAACCGGACGTGATCGAAAAAACGGACACTGTCTTCGATGTGGTGGCGATTCCCTCGGAAACACCGCTGATCGTGCGTGCTCGTGCCGAAGGCAAGCGGGTCATCACCGGGCTGGAAGTGATCGCGATCCAGGCACTGGAGCAATTTGTGCTCTATACCGGCGTACGGCCGACAGACGAGCAATTCCAGAAGGCAGTGGCGTTTGCCCGCAGCTAGGAGGTGTCCATGCATCCGCCCATTCTCAATCTGAATTCAGTCGAACTTGAACCGCTGCCCGAAGCGTTTGCGCCGAGCGGGGAAACCGCCGGTCGCTATCAACAGCGCCTGGCCCGCGTCGGTCAGCAACTGGGGGCGCAAAAGCTGGGTTATCGCCTGTACGTGCTGGAGCCAGGCATGCGCGGCAGCCCGTTTCACAGTCATCGGGTCAATGAGGAAATGTTCTACGTCGTGGCCGGGGAAGGGCAAGTCCGCCTGGGAACCGAACGCTTTCCGATCCGTGCCGGTGATGTGATCGCCTGTCCACCGGGTGGGCCTGAAAAAGCGCATCAGATCATCAATACCAGCAACGGCGAGTTGCGGTACCTGGCCGTCAGCACCCAGCAATCACCAGAGATCTGTGAATACCCGGATTCCGGCAAATACGCCGTGATGGATGACTTCAAGGTGGATGCCGAGGGTAAGGCGTCAGGCTTTGTTGCCGTTGCCCGGCAGGCCGATGGGGTGGATTACTGGGACGGCGAGTAAGCGCAAACACCGCCAAACCCCTGTGGGAGCGGGCTTGCTCGCGAAGGCGATGGTCGACTCAGCATTGATGTGACTGACAGACCGCCATCGTCGGAACGCCGCCCGGAGCAAGCTCGCTCCCACAGGTTTTGTGTCGGTCACCAATGCCAAGCCAGTCCACGATCCACTGTGGGAGCGAGCTTGCTCGCGATAGCGTCGGCCCATCCGGCATTGATGTAACTGACAATCCGCCATCGCGAGCAGGCTCGCTCCCACATTGGGATCTCTGCTGCCTGATTATTCCAGCCGAGCCAGCCTTTCTTCCAGCGCCGCAATCCGTGCTTCCAGTTCTTCGATCCGTTCAACCGAAACCCCGTTGTTGCCACGCTCGGCCGGGTTGTTCCTTGCCGCCATGATCGCTTCGATATCCGCCGGGTCGCCAAGGGCGTGGGTGTATCGGTCTTCGCGCTGGCCGGCCTGACGCGGAATCAGCACCGCCAGACCCCGGGCAATCAGGCGTTCGAGTTGATGCACCACCTGTTCGGCATCTTCGAACTCATGCATGCGGCCGCTGCGGGTCAGCAGTTCATTGACGGTCTGCGGGCCGCGCAGAAACATCAGCCCGGTGAGGATCACCTGCGCCGGCACCAGTTCCAGGGCCTTGTCGACCTTGTGTTCCCAGCGGTCGGCGCGGCTGCCCATCACCAGTCTGGCGAAGCCGCGTCCTTCGAGCGCGCGCAGGCTCTGGCCGACCTGGCCCGGCGTCAGGTTCATCACCGGCTCGCGGCTGGTTTTCTGGTTGCAGGCAATCACCAGGGCATTGAGGGTCAGGGGATAGGTTTCCGGGCTGGTGGCCTGTTTCTCGATCAACGAACCCAGAATGCGGATTTCCGTACTGTTGAGCCGCGGCTCGTCGAACGTCGTCTCTTGCTCAGTGCTCATGGTTCTGCATCCTTAGCCGATTCATGTTTTTCACTTGCGTAAGCGCACTTTGACATCGCCCGTTCGGACTAGGCAAGGCTAACGATTCTGCCGCGTCCGGGCGGCGCCAAACTTCATGCTCAAAGGGGTGTTGCGCCACGCGCGCCCCGCCAAACGAGCAGAAGGCGCCGCGATGGAGTTTGCATTCAGCGACGAACAGGAAATGATCCGCGCATCGGCCGAGGGCTTCCTCGCCGATGTCTCGGATTCTGCCGCCGTGCGTGCGGCAATGGTCAGCGAACGGGGTTTCGACGAAACCCTGTGGCAGCGTCTGTGCCAGGAAATGTACTGGCCGGCCATTCATATCCCCGAAACCTATGGTGGCCTGGGCCTCGGCTTTGTCGAGCTGACGATCCTGCTGGAACAGATGGGCCGGCGCTTGCTGTGCTCGCCGTTTTTCGCCACCGCCTGCATGGCCACCCCAGCGCTGTTGCTGGCCGCCAATGAAGAACAGAAGCAGCGCTGGTTGCCGTCGATTGCCGACGGCAGCGTGACCGCAACGCTGGCGTTCAGCAGTGCCAACGGCTGGTCGGCCGACGATGTCCAGGCAACGGTGGTGGCCGAAGGCGACGGGTTCGTCCTCGACGGCAGCCTCAAGCATGTGCTCGACGGCCATGGCGCCGACCTGTTGATCATTGCCGCACGACAACCCGGGACCACTGGCGAGAAGGGCATCAGCCTGTTTGCCGTGAGCGCCGAGCGGGCCGGCATCGAACGGCAAATGCTGGCGACCATGGACCAGACCCGGCGCCAGGCGCGGATCCAGCTCAAGGGCCTGTACCTTGAAGCCGACTGCCTGCTGGGTGAATTCGGCAATGGCTGGCCCCACCTTGAGCGAGTCCTGCAACTGGCCTGCATCGGCCTGGCCGCCGAGCAGACCGGAGGCGCGCAGCAGGTGCTCGACCTCAGCGTGGCCTACATGCAGGAACGCCAGCAGTTCGGTCGCCCGATTGCCAGCTTCCAGGCCCTCAAACACCGTGCCGCCGACATGATGCTGCAAGTCGAATGCTCGCGTTCGGCCAGTTATTACGCCGCGTGCGTGGCCCAGGAAGTCCTCGACCCGCAGGGTGATCCGCAGGTCGCGGCCGAACTGCCGCTGGCGGCGGCGCTGGCCAAGGCGCAGTGCTCCGAAACCTACTTCTATTGCGCGTCCGAATCGATCCAGTTGCATGGCGGTGTCGGTTTCACCTGGGAATACGACCCGCACCTCTACTTCAAGCGCGCTCGCGCCAGCGAGAGTTTCCTCGGGCTACCGGCCTGGCATCGCGAGCGCATTGCTTCGGTGATTCTGGGAGAGCAGCCATGAAAATCAGTTTCAGCGAGCAGGATGAATGCTTCCGTCGGGAAGTCGCCGACTGGATGAGCGCCAACCTCTGCGGCGAGTTCGAAGCCTTGCGCTTTCGCGGCGGCCCGGGTGACGAGCACATGTTTCCCGAAGAGCGCAAAGCCTGGGAGCGCAAACTCGCCGAAGGCGGCTGGACTTGCGTCGGCTGGGCGCCGGAGCATGGCGGACGCGGCCTGTCGATCACCCAGCAGGTGATCTTCAACGAGGAGTACGCCCGCGCCGGTGGTCCCGGCCGCATGGGGCACATCGGCGAAGGCCTGGCCGGGCCGACCATCGCCGCGTTCGGCACGGTCGAACAGCAACAACGGTTTTTGCCGGGGATCGTCAGCGGTACATCGTTCTGGTGTCAGGGCTACTCAGAGCCGGGCGCCGGTTCTGACCTGGCCAACGTCAAGACCCGCGCAACGCTGGATGAGGCGTCCGGTCAATGGCTGATCAACGGGCAAAAAGTCTGGACGTCCCTGGCCCATGAGTCGGACTGGTGTTTTGTCATCGCCCGCACCGAGCCGGGCAGCATCGGCCATCGCGGTCTGTCGTTCTTGCTGGTGCCGATGGCCCAGGCAGAAATCACCGTACGACCGATCGAGCAACTGACCGGCACCTCGGAATTCAACGAAGTGTTCTTCGACGATGCCCGCACCGACGCCACTAACATCATTGGCGCGCCGGGCGAAGGCTGGAAGATTGCCATGGCGCTGCTGGGTTTCGAGCGAGGTGTCTCGACCCTCGGCCAGCAGATGCAGTTCCAGAACGAACTCAACGAAATCATCGCCATCGCCAAGTCCAATGGCGCCGACCGCGACCCGATCCTGCGTCAGCGCCTTGCCGAAGCCTGGAGCGGGTTGCGGATCATGCGCTACAACTCGCTGCGCATGCTCTCGGGTAGCCAGGACGGTTCGCTGCGCAAGGAGGCGACCATCTACAAGCTGTTCTGGTCGACCTGGCATGCCAGCCTCGGCAAGTTGGCGATGGACGTCCTCGGCGCCGAGGCGGAATTGCTCGAAGCCGCGCCTTACCAACTGACCCGTTTGCAGTCGCTGTACCTGTTCAGCCGCGCCGATACCCTCTACGGCGGCAGCAACGAAATCCAGCGCAACATCATCGCCGAGCGTGCCTTGGGTATGCCCAAAGAGCCGCGTCCGCGCGCCTGAAAGGAGAGAGTTCATGTCTGTACCTCAATATGTTGAAGGTCGCGGCCTGCTGCGCGGCAAGTCGGTACTGATCACCGCCGCCGCAGGCGCCGGGATCGGTTTTTCCGCCGCCGTGCGCGCTGCCGAAGAAGGCTGCCGCGCGCTGATGATCAGCGATATCCATGAAGGCCGGTTGGCCGAAGCGGTGCTGAAGATTCGTGAAACCACCGGGCTGCAACAAGTGTTCGGCCAGGTCTGCAACGTCGCCGACGAAGCCCAGGTGCAGCAGCTGATCGCCTGCGCCGAGCGTGACCTGCAAGGCGTCGATGTGCTGATCAACAACGCCGGGCTTGGCGGCTCGCGCTTGCTGGTGGATATGGCCGACGAAGAGTGGAATCGGGTCATCGACGTGACGCTCACCGGCACCATGCGCATGACCCGCGCCATGCTGCCGAAAATGATGGAGCGGCGTGCCGGGGTGATCGTCAACAACGCCTCGGTGCTGGGTTGGCGCGCGCAGAAAGAACAGGCGCACTACGCCGCCGCCAAGGCTGGCGTGATGGCGCTGACCCGCTGCGCAGCGGTCGAGGCCGCCGACTACGGCATCCGCATCAACGCAGTCAGCCCGAGCATTGCCCTGCACGATTTCCTGCGCAAATCCGCGCCCCAAGCGGTGCTCGATCAACTGGCCGCCAACGAAGCGTTCGGCCGTGCTGCCGAAGTCTGGGAAGTGGCCAACGTGATGATGTTCCTGGCCAGCGACTACAGCTCTTACATGACCGGCGAAGTGTTGTCGGTGTCCAGCCAGAGGGCGTGACCATGCCACGTATTTTCGACACGCCGATGGCCTTGTTCGACGCCGTGGGCGAATCACTCGGCGCCAGTGACTGGCTGCTGCTGGATCAGGACCGAATCAATCTGTTTGCCGACGCCACCGGTGATCACCAGTGGATTCACGTCGATCCGGTCAAGGCCGCCAGCGGCCCGTTTGGTACCTGCATTGCCCATGGCTACCTGAGCCTGTCGCTGGTCAATCTGTTCCTGCCGCAGATCGTCGAGGTCCGTGGCCTGGCCATGGGCGTCAATTACGGCTGTGAGCGGGTGCGCTTCCCCTCGGTGGTGCGCGTCGGCTCGCGGGTGCGTGGCAGTGCGCAACTGATCGCGGTCGAGGAAGTGAAAGGCGGCGTACAGGCGACCATCCGCGTCAGCGTCGAAATCGACGGCGAGGAGCGCCCCGGCTGCGTGGTCGACACCATCAGTCGTTACTACCCGGCCTGACCTTCAACAGCATTTTCGAGGAATCCAGCATGAAAGAAGCCGTCATCGTTTCGACCGCCCGCACTCCAATCGGCAAAGCCTTTCGCGGTGCGTTCAATGACACCGAAGCGCCGCAACTGGGCGGCCAAGTGGTGCGCGAAGCTGTGCGCCGTGCCGGCATCGAGCCGGGTGAAGTGGACGACGTGATCATCGGCGCCGCGGCGCAGCAGGGCACGCAGTCCTATAACCTGGGCCGCCTGTGCGCGATTGCCGGCGGCTTGCCGGCATCGGTTGCCGGGATGGCCGTCGAGCGCCAGTGCTCGTCGGGCCTGATGAGTATCGCCATGGCCGCCAAGGGCATCATGTGCGACGAAATCGACATCGCCGTGGCCGGTGGCCTGGAGTCGATTTCCCTGGTGCAGAACAAGCACAAGAACCTGTATCGCAATCAGTCGGGTTCGGTGATCGAACTGGACCCGCACGCTTACATCCCGATGATCGAAACCGCCGAGATCGTCTCCGCGCGCTACGGCATCTCCCGCGACGAGCAGGACGAATACAGCTACCAGAGCCAGCTGCGCACTGCACAGGCCCAGAGCGCCGGGCGCTTCGACCGCGAGCTCGCGCCGCTGGCCAGCCGCAAGGCACTGTTCGACAAGGCTACCGGCGAAACCCGTTATGAAACCGTCACCTTGCTGCGCGACGAGTGCAACCGCATCGACACCACCCTCCAGAGCCTGAAGGCGCTTGAGCCGGTGTGGCCGGGCGGTCAGTGGAGCGACAAGGGTCGTTTCATCACCGCCGGCAACGCCTCGCAGCTGTCCGACGGTGCGTCGGCCTCGGTGCTGATGAGCGCGAAAATGGCCGAGAAGCGTGGCCTGGAACCGCTGGGGATCTATCGCGGCATGGCCGTCGCCGGCTGCAATTCCGACGAGATGGGCATCGGCCCGGTGTACGCCATCCCCAAACTGCTCAAGCGCCACGGCCTGACCATGGACCACATCGGCCTCTGGGAGTTGAACGAAGCGTTCGCCTGTCAGGTGCTGTACTGCCGCGACACCCTGGGCATTCCGGCCGAGCGGTTGAACGTCAACGGCGGGGCGATCTCCATCGGCCATCCGTTCGGCATGTCCGGGGCGCGGATGGTTGGCCACGCATTGGTCGAAGGTCAGCGCCGCGGTTTGCGTTATGTGGTGGTGAGCATGTGCATCGGTGGCGGCATGGGCGCTGCTGCTCTGTTCGAGGTGGTCTGAATGATCAGCGCAGAACATATCCAGACGACCATGGCGCGTTATGTGGAGCTGGTGGATGCCAGCGACATCGACGGTATCCTCGCGCTCTACGCCAATGACGCCACCGTTGAAGACCCGGTCGGCCACGCGCCGTTGCAGGGCATCGACGCCATCGCGCGTTTTTACCGTGAGGGACTGGGGGCGATGAAGGTCTCGGCGACCCGGACCGGCCCGGTGCGCGCGACGCTCAACGGTTGCGGCGCGATGCCGTTCCGGGTCGACATGGAGTGGGGCGGGCAACCGTGCTCGCTGCATGTGATCGACGTGATGGAGTTCGATGCCGACGGCAAGATCCGTTCGATGAAAGCCTACTGGAGTGAAGTTAACGTAACCCCGCGAGGTGCAGCATGAACCTGGAGCAGCGGATCGCCCGCCTGGAAGCGCTGGAGGATATCCGCCAGCTCAAGCATCGCTACCTCAACGCCTGTGATCTCAAGCAGGTCGAGGTGATTGCCGACTGCTTTGCCGAAGGTGAGGTGCTGATCGATTACGGGCCGTTGGGGGTCTTTCGTGAGCGCGACAGTTTTGTTGCGCTGTACCGCGAACTGGCTTGCCATGAGCGGGTGATCGACCTGCATCACGGCGCCAACCCGGAAATCGAGGTGCTGAGCGAGAGTGAAGCCCAGGGCCGTTGGGCTCTGTGGTATTTCAACCTGGATGGCGAGAGCGGGGCGACGCGGCAGTTGGGTGGGTTCTATCAGGACCGTTACCAGCGTATCGCCGGCCAATGGAAGATCGTCGCCACCCGTTTTACCGCTCACTCGGAAGTGGCGCGTTCCTGAAGGCTGCTCACTCAAGAGCTGACCCAACCCCATCCCCCTGTGGGAGCGAGCCTGCTCGCGATGGCGGCATGACAGGCAACATCAATGTTGAATGTGCCGGCCTCATCGCGAGCAAGCTCGCTCCCACAGTTTTTTTGTGGTGAACCTGGCATTAGCGTACAACCCGATCCCCCCCTTGTGGGAGCAAGCTTGCTCGCGATGGCGTCATGTCAGGCAACATCAATGTTGGATGTGCCGGCCTCTTCGCAGGCAAGCCAGCTCCCACAGTTTTTGTGGTGACCCCGGCATTTGCAAACACCCCCAATCCCCTGTGGGAGCGGGCTTGCTCGCGAAGGCGGCGTGTCAGGCAACATCGATGTTGGATATGCTGACAGCCATATCCGGATTCTGTGTCCGGCCGGTTTCGTAGTAGGCCTTGAGGTTCTCGGCAATCTGCCGCACGACTTTGTTGAAGGCTTTTCCCAACAATAATTCCATCAGCCTGCCACCGCGCAGGCTGTAATTCATTTGCAGGGTAATGCGGGTCGCGTTGCCTTCAGCTTGCAAGGCATAACTGAAACTCGCCTCGCGAAACGGAAAGGGCGAGTCATTGCCGCCCTTGTGCAACCGCAGCACGAATCCCGTGCCTTCCCGCCACTGCACCACGCTTTCATCCAGATACTGACCGCCCTTGCGCAACACCCGGCGACTGGCGCCGAGGCCTTCCGTTGCGCCTGGATGAAACTGGCAACCGGTCAGGCCCGGCACATAGTGCGGGGCAAGGTTCAGGTCGCGCAGTTTGGCCCAGGCGGCTTGTGGTGGGAGATCGAGCAAAACACTGTGGCTAGCGATTGCGGACATTTCGGAGCTCCTCTTATGAATGGGATTGGGCCGCGTCGAGAAACGCCGGGCGTTCACCCGCGCCATGCACCGCGATGTCCGCGCCACTGACGTAACGGGCCAATGTCGAGGCCAGGTACAGACAGGTGTCGCCAATGTCTTGTGGGGTTGCCATACGTTGCATAGGAATGGTCGCCGCCACCCGGGCAATGCCCGCGTCGTCACCATAATGCTTGGCCGCCTGCTCGGTGAGAATCAGCCCGGCGGTCACGGCGTTGACCCGCACCTTCGGCGCCCATTCCACCGCCAGCGAAGTGGTCAGGTTCAGCAGACCGGCCTTGGCCGCGCCATATGCGGCGGTGCCCGGGGAAGGGCGGGTTGCGCTGACGCTGCAGATGTTGATGATCGCGCCGCCGTCGGCCTGGGCCTGCATCACTTGGTTGGCCTGCTGGCACAGGTTCAGCGGTGCTATCAGGTTCAGGCGGATGATCGCTTCGCTGAAACGCGGCGAAGCCGTGGCCGCGTCGGCATTCGGTGAGCCGCCAGCGTTGTTGACCAGCACATCGAGGCGACCGAAACGCTCGACGATTTGTGCGATTAAACGCCCGGACTGCTCGACGTCCCGCAGGTCGCAGGGCAGGAACAGCGCCTCGCGCCCGTCGCTGGCGGGCAAGGTTGGCGGGGCTTCGCGACCGCAGATCACCACCTCGGCGCCGCAGTCGAGGAAGCGCTGGCTGATGCCGCGACCCACACCTTTGCCACCGCCGGTGACCAGTACCACTTTGCCGCGAAAGTCCATCGGATCAAGCATGGGAATTCTCTTTTTTGTCGCTCGGGAATGCTATCGATGCTAGGTCGACCGTCTTTGCAGGCCAACGTCCAATGAGACTAGAGACTGTAGGAGCGAGCGAGCTCGCGAAGAACGTCTGGACAACGCGTTCAATCAGGCTGGGCGCGTTTTCGTTGACGTCCATCGCGAGCAAGCTCGCTCCTACAGGGGCGTAGTCCTGTCGGACGATGTTGGCGACCCGGCCCCTCGGAATAATCCCGCTACAACAACAGGCCGGGAGGACACCTTATGGGCGCTTCAGCGCAAGGGCACTTCGTTACGCTGCCGGATGGTTTGCAGCTGCACTACAAAGACACCGGCAACGGCGAGCCGGTGATTTTCATCCATGGCAGCGGGCCGGGCGCCAGCGGTCACAGCAACTTCAAGCAGAACTACCCGGTGTTCGCCGAAGCCGGTTACCGGGTGATCGTCCCGGATTTGCCGGGTTACGGCGCTTCGCACAAACCCGACACCCTCTACACCCTGGACTTCTTTGTCGCAGCCCTGAGCGGTTTGCTTGATGCACTCGACATCCAGCGTTGCGTGCTGGTCGGCAACTCCCTGGGCGGCGCGATCGCGATCAAACTGGCCCTCGACCAACCGCAGCGTGTCAGCCGTCTGGTGCTGATGGCGCCCGGTGGCCTGATGGAAAAGGAACAGTATTACCTGCAGATGGAAGGCATCCAGAAAATGGGCGCGGCCTTCGCCAAGGGTGAACTGAATGACGCCGCCGGGATGCGTCGCCTATTGGCGTTGCAACTGTTCGACGAAAGCCTGATCAGCGACGAGACGGTCAACGAGCGGGTGACGGTGGTGCAACAGCAACCCGTGTGCGTGCTGTCGACCATGCAGGTGCCGAACTTGACGTCGCGCCTGGGCGAATTGCAGTGCCCGATCCTCGGCTTCTGGGGCATGAACGACAAGTTCTGCCCGTCCTCCGGTGCCCAGACCATGCTTGAACACTGCAGCAAAATCCGTTTCGTGATGCTCAGCGAGTGCGGGCATTGGGTCCAGGTCGAGCACCGTGACTTTTTCAACCGCCAGTGCCTGGCATTTTTTCAGGAGGCCCGCGGATGAGCGTGCAACTGCGCCGTGAGTTCGGCGAAGAGCTTTATCAGGCGCTGCTCAGCGGCTCCACCCTGGCGCCGCTGACCGAGCGTTGGCCGTCGATCAGCATCGAAGACGCCTATCACATTTCCCTGTACGCCATTGAGCGTCGGGTGGCGGCCGGTGACCAGATTGTCGGCAAGAAAATCGGCGTGACCTCGGCGGCGGTGCAGCAGATGCTCAACGTGCATCAGCCGGATTTCGGTTTCATCACGCGGCAGATGTCGTTCGATGACGATGCGCAAATTTCCCTGTCCGCCAACAAACTGATCCAGCCCCGTGCCGAGGGCGAGATTGCCTTCAAGCTCAAGCATGACCTGGTCGGCCCCGGCATCACCGAAGCCGACGTGCTGGCCGCCACCGAATACGTGATGCCGTGCTTCGAGATCGTCGACTCACGGATTCACGACTGGCGCATCCGCATCCAGGACACGGTCGCTGACAACGCTTCTTGCGGAGTGTTTGTGTTGGGCGACAGCAAGGTCGACCCCCGCGAGCTGGACCTGCCCAACTTGCGCATGCGCGTGTTCAAGAACGGTGAGCCCCTGAGCGAAGGCCTGGGTTCGGCGGTGCAGGGCAACCCGCTGACCGCCGTGGCCTGGCTGGCCAACACCCTGGGCGCTTTCGGCATTCCGTTCAAGGCCGGGGAAATCATCCTGTCCGGCTCGCTGGTGCCACTGGAACCGGCCCGTGCCGGCGACCTTTTTTCGCTGACTATTGATGGCCTGGGCAGTGCCCGGGTGTCTTTCTGCGCCTGACTTTTGGAGTTTGACCCAATGAGCAAAAAACTCAGAGCGGCCATTATCGGCCCGGGCAACATCGGCACCGATCTGCTGATGAAAATGTGCCGATCGCAATGGATCGAGCCAGTGTGGATGGTCGGCGTCGACCCTGAATCCGAAGGCCTGAAACGTGCCCGGGAAATGGGCATCAAAACCACCGCCGGTGGTGTCGACGGCTTGCTGCCCCACGTGCTCGACGATGACATTCGCATCGCCTTCGATGCCACCTCGGCTTACGTGCACGCGGAAAACAGCCGCAAGCTCAACGAACTGGGGGTGATCATGATCGACCTCACGCCTGCGGCCATCGGCCCGTTCTGCGTGCCGCCGGTCAACCTCAAGGAACACGCCTTGAGCCTGGCGATGAACGTCAACATGGTCACCTGCGGTGGCCAGGCGACCATCCCGATGGTGGCGGCGGTGTCGCGGGTGCAACCGGTGAGCTACGGCGAAATCGTCGCGACGGTTTCTTCCGGTTCGGTCGGCCCGGGCACGCGGCAGAACATCGACGAGTTCACCCGCACCACCGCCGGTGCGGTGGAGAAGATCGGCGGCGCCCGACGCGGCAAGGCGATCATTGTGATCAACCCGGCCGAGCCGCCGTTGATGATGCGCGACACCATCCACTGCCTGACCGATGACGAGCCGAACCAGGACGCGATCCGCACCTCGGTGCTGGAGATGGTCCGCGAAGTTCAGCGCTATGTGCCGGGCTACAAGTTGATCAACGGGCCGGTGTTCGACGGGCGCAAGGTGTCGATTTTCATCGAGGTCGAAGGCCTCGGCGATTTCCTGCCCAAGTCCGCCGGCAACCTCGACATCATGACCGCCGCCGGTTTGCGCACCGCCGAGATGTTCGCCGAAGAAGCCCACAAGGGCACCCTGCAACTGCCCGTCCGTTGAGTGGAGAATCCCGATGAATTTGCAAGGTAAGAGTGTCCGTCTGCACGACATGAGTCTGCGCGACGGCATGCACGCCAAACAGCACCAGATCAGTATTGAACAAATGGTCTCGGTGGCCACCGGCCTCGATGCCGCGGGTGTGCCGCTGATCGAAATCACCCACGGCGATGGCCTGGGCGGTGCGTCGCTGAACTACGGCTTCCCGGCCCACAGTGACGAGGAATACTTCGCCGCAGTGATCCCGCAGATGAAACAGGCCAAGGTTTCGGCGCTGCTGCTGCCGGGGATCGGCACCCTCGACCACCTGAAGATGGCCCACGAACACGGCGTGTCGACCATTCGCGTGGCGACCCACTGCACCGAGGCAGACGTGTCCGGCCAGCACATCGGCATGTCGGCGAAGATGGGCCTGGACACCGTCGGCTTCCTGATGATGGCGCACATGGTCAGCCCGGAGAAATTGCTGGAGCAGGCGCGGCTGATGGAAAGCTACGGCGCCAATTGCATCTACTGCACCGACTCGGCCGGCTACATGCTGCCCGATGAAGTGACGCAAAAGATCGGGGCCCTGCGTGCCGGACTGAACGCCGGGACCGAAGTCGGTTTCCACGGCCACCACAACATGGGCATGGCCATCGCCAACTCCCTGGCCGCCATCGAGGCCGGTGCTGCGCGGATCGACGGTTCGGTCGCGGGCCTTGGCGCGGGGGCGGGCAACACGCCGCTGGAAGTGTTCGTCGCGGTGCTGGAGCGGATGGGTGTCAGTAGTGGTGTCGACCTGTACAAGATCATGGACGTGGCCGAAGACCTGGTGGTGCCGATGATGGACCAGCCAATCCGCCTCGACCGCGATGCGCTGACGTTGGGTTATGCCGGGGTCTATAGCTCGTTCCTGTTGTTCGCCAAGCGGGCTGAGCAGAAGTACGGGATTGCTGCTCGTGAGCTGTTGGTAGAGCTGGGCCGGCGTGGCACGGTGGGAGGGCAGGAAGACATGATTGAAGACCTGGCGTTGACCCTGTCGCGGGCCAGGGGTGTACTGCCGACCTGATTATTGCGGCAACGAAAAAACCACCGATCCGGTGGTTTTTTTATGGCCGGTGGAAACCGCGCTCAAGGCAGCAGATTGCGCACCACGGGCGGGTAACAGTTGATGGCCGCGCTCGAACAGCTGAAGTAGGCCGTGGTCGGCCGGTAGGCTTCATTCTTGAACAATTCACACAGGCTGGCGGTGCTGCCGGCACAGACGATGATGAACAGGGCGCAGGTGGCTTTTCGCATGGCGAGCCTCGATACGGATTTTTGTTGTTGTAGCGATACGGTATGACGGCGGGCGGAGCGTGACTTCGTCCGAATGGACTAGGTGATGGCTAGAAAGCGCTGCAGGCCCCTGTGGGAGTGGGCTTGCTCGCGAAGGCGGTGGGTCAGGCGACATGGATGCTGGATGGGCCGGCCTCTTCGCGAGCAAGCCCGCTCCCACAAGGTTATTGGGCGTTCCCGGGATTTGTGTCTGGCCTTGATCCCCTGTGGGAGCGAGCTTGCTCGCGATGGCGGTGTGTCAGGCGATGTGGATGCTGGATGGGCCGGCCTCTTCGCGAGCAAGCCCGCTCCCACAAGGTTATTGGGCGTTCCCGGGATTTGTGTCTGGCCTTGATCCCCTGTGGGAGCGGGCTTGCTCGCGAAGGCGGTGTGTCAGGCGATGTGGATGTTGGATGGGCCGGCCTCTTCGCGAGCAAGCCCGCTCCCACAAGGTGATTGGGCGTTCCCGGGATTTGTGTCTGGCCTTGATCCCCTGTGGGAGCGGGCTTGCTCGCGAAGGCGGTGTGTCAGGCGATGTCGATGTTGGATGGGCCGGCCTCTTCGCGGGCAAGCCCGCTCCCACAAGGTGATTGGGCGTTCCCGGGATTTGTGTCTGGCCTTGATCCCCTGTGGGAGCGGGCTTGCTCGCGAAGGCGGTGTGTCAGGCGATATGGATGTTGGATGTACCGGTCTCATCGCGAGCAAGCCCGCTCCCACAAGGTTATTGGGCGTTTCCGGGATTTGTGTCTGGCGGTGATCCGCTGTGGGAGCGGGCTTGCTCGCGAAGGCGGTGGGTCAGGCGATGTCGATGTTGGATGGGCCGGCCTCTTCACGGGCAAGCCCGCTCCCACAAGGTTATTGGGCGTTCCCGGGATTTGTGTCTGGCGGTGATCCCCTGTGGGAGCGGGCTTGCTCGCGAAGGCGGTATGTCAGGCGATATGGATGTTGGATGGGCCGGCCTCTTCGCGAGCAAGCCCGCTCCCACAAGGTGATTTGGCGTTTCCGGGATTTGTGTCTGGCGGTGATCCCCTGTGGGAGCGGGCTTGCTCGCGAAGGCGGTGTGTCAGGCGACATGGATGCTGGATGTACCGGCCTCATCGCGAGCAAGCTCGCTCCCACAGTTTTTTTGTGTTGTGTCAAACACGGCGGGCGAGGGCGCCTATTGCCATGAACAGCGCCGCAATGGCCCGGGCTTCATGGAGGTCGCCGCGGGCCACCAGTTCGGGGATTTGTGCCAGTGGGATGCGCAGACACTCCAGCGGTTCGGGTTCGTCGCCTTGCAGTTGGCAGGGGCTCAGTTGTTCGGCCAGTACCACCCGGTAGCGATGGCACAAATGCCCTGGTGCCAGCGTCAGCTCGCCCAGTTCGGTGAGGCGTGCTGCGCGCATTCCGACTTCTTCGCTCAGCTCGCGCTGCGCCGCCTGCAAATAGTCTTCGTCGGGCTCGGCACCGCCCTTGGGCAGGCCGAGAATGGTTTTCTCCACTCCGACCGCGTATTCGCGCACCAGCAGCACATGCGCAGGATCGGGCATCGCCACCAGCATCACCGAGCGATAACCGGTGCCGCGCAGGCGTTCGTAGACCCGCTGCTGGCCGTTGCTGAATTGCAGGTGCAGGGCTTCGATCTGAAAGTGGCCGCTTTGCGCCAGCAGTTCAGTCTTGAGGATGGTTGGGCAGTTGCGCATGGGGTAGTCCCCTGTTTGGGATAAAGACACTGTGCGCTGTGCAACGGGGGCCGCCATCGTCCGAGCGGACGAGGGCGACAATGAGGGTTAGCCGAGTGTCGCGACGCTGCGCAGGATCAGGCGCACCAGCATGGTCTGGCGGGTCACGCCGGTCTTGGAGAAGGTCGAGCGCAGGTGTGCCCGCGAGGTGTTGCGGCTGATGCCCAGCTCCTCCGACGCTTCGTCGAGGGTCAAGCCGTTGGCCAATAACATGGCAAGCTGGGTTTCCGCCGGGGTGAAGTCGAACAGTGCGCGAACGATTTCCTGCGGTGCGGTGGACTGTTGTTCCGGGTCGCTGATGAAAATCACCACGGTGGGGCACTGCTTGCCTTCGCTCCAGTCGGTCAATGGCACCGAGCGCACGATGATCCCCAGGTCCGCTTTGCCGGACGGCCGCTGCACGCGCAGGGCTTCGACCACCGACGGGTTGCTGCTCTTTTGCGACAGCAGCGACTGCTTGACCAGTCGGCGGAACTCCTGGGTGTCCCGGGCCGTACCGACCTGCAGGCCATCGTTGACCAGTTTGATGCCGTCCTTTTCCAGGATCAGCCGGTCGGCGACCTGGTTGGTCTGCAGCACCTTGCCGGACTCGTCGAGGATAATCGTGCCGACCGCCATCTGGTTCACCGCGCCGGCGTACAGGTTGCGCTCGGCTTCAATGCGGTTGAGTTGCATGTGGATCTTGATCGAACGTTCCAGGTGCGGGATGAAATGCGTGAGCATGGCCTTTTCTTCATTGCCGAAAGGCTTGTCTTCACGTCCGCGGCTGATGCGAATGCGGCACTGGGCACCGTCGACGGTGTTGATGTCGGCACCGAGGATGTGGAACACGTCCACCGGTTCAAGGAAGTTCTTGTAGAACTCGGAGTTCTGCCAGTCGTCGTTGGAGACGAACTCGGCGAGGGTTACGACCTGGCGGTTGGGCAGGTCGACAAACGGGTCGAGGCTGAAAAAGTGTGTGTTGTACGACGCGGTCGCCTCGGTCGAGGTGCCGGTGGTGTTGACCATCAGGCCGTCCACGTGGGCGCTGGGCGGACGCAGGATGAAGGTCACGTACTTGCTGTTCAGATGCACGTTGAGCTGATTGAGAAAGGTGGCCCAGGGAATGGTTTCCAGCGGACCCTGATAGAGGTTGCCGATCAAATCACTGAACGTATCGAGGCTGAGGCTCTGCTGCATGGGGAAAAACCGTTTTTATTATTAGCATTGGCGGTGGCCGAGAATAAGCGCCGGTATCGACTCCTTGCAACGCTTGGGCTCAGGGCCTGACAGGCGGCTGCCGGTCAGGCCCGAGGCGGGCGAAAAGCTGCTGGCGTCAGACCCGTTCGCTGGCGCGCACGACAAACTTCTTGTTTTCGGCAACGTCGGCCGACAGCGCTTCCACATCGGTGTAGAACTGCTCGTACCAACGACGCAACTGGTAGACCGGACCGTCGCCGTCACACAGCAGCGGGTTGTCGACGCGGGTCTTGCTGTGCCAGATGGCCACGTCTTCGTAGAAGGCTGCCTGCGCCTGCGCCACGTAGGCCTTGGCCATTGCCTGGTTCTGCTCTTCGCTGAGCCCCGGGATCTTTTTCACCAGTACGCCGTAGCGCAGGGTGAAGCTGTCCAGGTCGATCGGCACATGGCAGTTGAGCAGGATCGAGTGGATCGGCTGGCCGTTCATGGCGCCGTTCATTTCGGTGATCTGATAGGCCGGGCCGAAATAGGTGGCCTCGGTGGTCAACACGCTTTCGCCGGACAGGCGCTCGCTGCGGGCGCGCATGATCTGGGTGGCCAGGTGGCCTTGGAAAATGTTGATGAACTCTTCGACCGGCGCGCCGTGCACGGTGCCGAAGTGCGCCATGTCGGCGATGTTGTCAATCAGTTCGCGGCAGTTGGTGCCAATCTGCAATTCGGCAACTTCCCACGCCGCCCATTCGTCGCTGTAGCAGGCGTCGATGCGCGGAATGCGTTGTTCCGGCAGCGGCGGGTTGCCTTCGGGGTCATTCCAGACGAACAGCAGTTGGTTCTCTTCCATGATCGGCCAGCTTTTGATCTTGGCCCGTGGCGGAATGCGCTTGGCATAAGGGATGTCATCGCACACGCCATCGGCACCCCAGCGCCAGGCGTGGAACGGGCAGCGGATCGAGTTGCCTTCAACGCAACCGGTGCTCAGGTCGGCACCCATGTGCGGGCAGTAGCCATCAAGAATATGCAGTTCGCCGTCTTCACCCTGGAACGCCACCAGGCGGGTGCCGAACACCTCCAGGCGATGGGCCTTGCCGTCGCGGTATTGCGCGGCCAGGCCCAGGCAATGCCAGCCACGGGCGTAACGGTCTTCCAGCAGTTTGGCTTCGATGCGGTGCAGGGTACTCATCTTATTATTCTCCCAAGGGATCACGGGTTTGGCGCATGTAACGGATTCTGCCGCCCCTGTAAAAGCGGGCATCGTCTGAATGGACGATGGCTGCTTTTGGTTGGCCCGCTCTACTGGCGACATTGGACCCATGGCAGGAGTAGGCGATGAGTAATGAACAAGGGCCGGTAGCGGTGATTACCGGGGCCGCCAGTGGTATTGGCCGAGGCCTGGCCGAACACGCGGCGAAACTGGGCATGCGCCTGGTGCTGGCGGATCGGGATGCAACGGGCCTGCAAGCCCTGTGCGACGAATTGAAAGCCCGCGGTGTGCAAGCGATTGCCTGCGTCACCGATGTCGGTGATGTGAAGCAGGTCGAGCGCTTGCGTGACCAGGCAGTCGAACACTTTGGCGGGGTCGACCTGCTGTTCAACAACGCCGGGGTGATGCAAACCGGCTTCAGCTGGGAAATCACCGAGGCGCAATGGCAGCGCATACTGAACGTCAACCTCAACGGCGTGATCAACGGCATTCGCAGCTTTGTGCCGCTGCTGCTCAGTCAGGGCCGGGTAGCCCATGTGATCAACACGGCGTCCCTTGCCGGACTGGTCAGCAGTCCATTGATGGCACCGTACAACGTGACCAAGCAGGCCGTGGTCGCGCTCTCGGAAACCCTGCATTACGAACTCGCCATGCTGGGTGCACCGGTGTCGGTTTCGGTGCTGTGCCCGGGGCCGGTGGCCAGTGAAATCATGGCGTCGAACCAGGAAGTGGGCACCGCCGGATCCGACTTCAGTCAACTGCTCGACAGCACCGTTCGCCAGGGCATGACCCCGGCGGAGCTGGCCGCGCAAGTGTTCGCCGCCGTCGAGCAAAAGCGTTTCTGGATCCTGCCCCACAAGAGTTTCAAACCGGCCCTTGAGCGCCGTCTGCAAAGCATCCTGGAAGAAACCAATCCGCAGTTTCAAATGACTGACGTAGAGGACGATGTCCATGCCGCTCGATAAGCAGATCGCTGGAGTACTCCAGCAGTTTCGCGACATCCCGGAACCCGATTTCAGTCAGGTCGATGCCGCACAGTACCGGCAGTTCTCCGACAACCTGCTGCCGGCCATCCCCGGCGATCCGATGAGCGAGGTGCGGAACTTGCGGGTGGCCGGCGCGGACGGTGATCTGGACGCACGGCTGTACCGGCCATCGGAAGAACCCTACCTGCCGTTACTGGTGTTTTTCCATGGCGGCGGATTTGTCATGGGCAATCTCGATACCCACGACAATCTCTGCCGCTCGCTGGCCCGCCAGACCGAAGCGGTGGTGGTGTCGGTCGCCTACCGGCTGGCGCCGGAAAGCAAGTTCCCGGCGGCACCGCTCGATTGTTACGCGGCCACCTGCTGGTTGGTTGAGCACGCGGCTGAACTGCGCGTCGATGGCAGCCGGCTGGCTGTGGCCGGGGACAGTGCCGGGGGCAATCTGGCGCTGGCTGTCAGTCAGTTGGCGGCACGACGCCAGGGGCCGAAGATCAGTTATCAGTGCCTGTTCTATCCCGTTACCGACGCAGGTTGCGACAGTCAGTCCTTCGAAGACTTTGCCGAGAGTTATCTGCTTTCCGCCGGGATGATGCGCTGGTTCTGGCAGCAATATCTGCAAGACGTCGGGCAGGCGGATGATCCTTTGGCCTCGCCACTGCGTGCCGAGAGCCTGGCGGGATTGCCGCCAACGACCCTGATTACCGCCGAATTCGACCCGTTGCGTGATGAAGGCGAGGAAATGGCCGAGTGCCTGCGCGAGGCCGGAGTGCCTGTGCGCGTCCAGCGTTGTGACGGCATGATCCACGGCTTTATCAGCATGGCGCCCTTTGTCGAAGGGGCGGCACATGCCTTGTCCGATGCGGCGGCCGACCTGCGCAGGGCACTCCAGTGAACGGCCTGGC
The DNA here is from genome assembly GCF_019956445.1 of Pseudomonas sp. BF-R-19. Taxonomy (NCBI): domain Bacteria; kingdom Pseudomonadati; phylum Pseudomonadota; class Gammaproteobacteria; order Pseudomonadales; family Pseudomonadaceae; genus Pseudomonas; species Pseudomonas sp. BF-R-19. Next base: position 69,810 of record NZ_JAHBDN010000125.1, on the reverse strand, counting down.
TTTCAACACGGTGCCGCAACTGATCGAGGCCATCGGTGCCGGCCGGATGGTGGTGATCACCGACGACGAACACAACGGCGAAGGCTCGTTGCTGATGGCCGCCGAACAGGCCGGAGCCGAGGCCGTCACCTTCATGGCGGTGCAGGCGCGCGGGCTGATTTGCCTGGCCCTGACCGAGCAGCGCTGCCGCGCGCTGGGCCTGGACCTGATGGTGCCTAACTCCCGGGCGCAACATGGCGTGGGTTTTACCCGCTCGATCGAAGCCGCCACCGGGGTGTCCACGGGTATCTCGGCGGCAGACCGGGCGCGGTCGATCCAGGTGGCAGTCGACCCGGCCAGCGTTCCGGCAGACCTGGTGCAGCCGGGGCACATTTTCCCGGTGCAGGCGTTGCCCGGTGGCGTGATGCAGCGGGCCGGTCATGTCGAGGCCGCTTGCGACCTGACGCGACTGGCGGGGCTGCAACCGGCGGCAACGCTGGTGGGCATTCTCAACGAGGACGGCGAACTGGCCCGTGGTGCCGAGTTGCATGACTTCGCCCAACGTCATGGCTTGCGGATCGGCACCATTGCCGACCTGATTCACTATCGCATCCTGCATGAAGGCACGATCGAGCGGGGCGGCGAATATCCGTTGCATACCCGCCACGGCGAGTTCCAGGTGACCACCTATCAGGACACCTACCAGGGCTCGTTGCACATGGCGTTGGTCAAGGGCCGGATCGACAGCACGCAACCGGTGCTGGTGCGAGTGCAAAGCATCGAGACGTTGCGTGACGTGCTGGGGTGTGAACGCGAAGGCGGGCCGCAACAGTGGACCCTGGAGCGTTCGCTGGCCAGTATCGCGGCGGCCGGTAGCGGTGTGCTGGTACTTCTGGCGCAAAAGGAAACCGCCGAGGGCGTGCTCGAACAACTGCGTCAGCGCAACGCAGGCAAGCACCTGACGTCACAGTTTCCGCAACGGACCCTGGGCATCGGCGCGCAGATCCTGCGCGACCAGAACGTACGCAAATTGCGCCTGATGAGCTCGCCAGTGCCGTACAAGGCCGTGTCCGGGTTTGATCTGGAAGTGACGGAGTTCGTGCCGTTCCAGCCCGTAGTCTGAAGCCAACACAAAACCTGTGGGAGCGAGCTTGCTCGCGATAGCGGTCTGTCAGGCTACATTGATGTTGACTGGGCCGGCCTCATCGCGAGCAAGCTCGCTCCCACAATGTTTTTTGTTGCTCGCAGTTGTTGCGTACACCCGGTAACCCTGTGGGAGCGAGCTTGCTCCGGGCGGCGTTCCGACGATAGCGATCTATCAGACACATCCAGTCAAAAGCTGACCCAACTCTCAAGCATCCACCGGTCTAGCCTTCCTCCTGAATTCACCATGGAGAGGGCAAAGGAATGCCGGATTTACCCGCTTCACATCGCCTGCGCACAGGCCGCTATCCTGAACCCAACAGGATCTACCTGCTGACGAGCAACACACTGGGCCGAGAACCGGTTTTCAAGGAGTTCGGTTTGGGCAGGCTGGTCGTCACGCAATTTCAATATGCACAGGAACAATACTGGGCGAACTCTTTAGCCTGGGTCGTCATGCCTGATCATTTTCATTGGTTGATCGAGTTGCAGCAGTGCTCACTCAGTCAACTGATGCAAAAAACCAAATCATTGAGTACGCGGGCTGTGAACATGACCTCTGGTCGTAGCGGCAGTCTTTGGCAGCAGGGTTATCATGATCGGGCGCTGCGGCGGGATGAGGATCTGGTAAAGCTTGCTCGATATGTCGTCGCCAACCCGTTACGTGCTGGGTTGGTGGAGAAGCTGGGTGATTATCCGTTGTGGGACGCTATCTGGGTTTGATCCGTAACCGCGTTGCCACCATCGCGAGCAGGCTCGCTCCCACAGTAAATATGGTTGTTCGCAGATGTTGCGTACACCCGGTAACCCTGTTGGTGCGAGCTTGCTCGCGATGGCGGAGCGTCTGGCGACATCGATGTTGAATGTGCCGGCCTCTTCGCGAGCAAGCCCGCTCCCACAATGATTTTTTGGATACCCGCAGATGTTGCGTACACCTGATAACCCTGTGGGAGCGAGCTTGCTCGCGATGGCGGAGCGTCTGGCGACATCGATGTTGAATGTACCGGCCTCATCGCGAGCAAGCTCACTCCCACAATGATTTTGGATACCCGCAGATATTGCGTACACCCGCTAACCCTGTGGGAGCGAGCTTGCTCGCGATGGCGGAGCGTCTGGCGACATCGATGTTGAATGTACCGGCCTCTTCGCGAGCAAGCCCGCTCCCACAATGATTTTTGGTTACCCGCAGATATTGCGTACACCTGATAACCCCGTGGGAGCGAGCTTGCTCGCGATGGCGGAGTGTCAGTCGACAACTATTTTGAATGTGCCGGCCTCATCGCGAGCAGGCTCGCTCCCACAATGATTTTTTGGATACCCGCAGATATTGCGTACACCCGCTAACCCTGTTGGTGCGAGCTTGCTCGCGATGGCGGAGCGTCTGGCGACATCCATGTTGAATGTGCCGGCCTCATCGCGAGCAAGCTCGCTCCCACACTGTTTTTTGGTTATCCGCAGATATTGCGTACACCCGCTAACCCTGTTGGTGCGAGCTTGCTCGCGATGGCGGAGCGTCTGGCGACATCCATGTTGAATGTGCCGGCCTCTTCGCGAGCAAGCCCGCTCCCACAATGATTTTTGGATACCCGCAGATGTTGCGTACACCTGATAACCCTGTGGGAGCGAGCTTGCTCGCGATGGCGGAGTGTCAGTCGACAACTGTTTTGAATGTGCCGGCCTCATCGCGAGCAGGCTCGCTCCCACAATGATTTTTTGGATACCCGCAGATATTGCGTACACCCGCTAACCCTGTGGGAGCGAGCTTGCTCGCGATGGCGGAGTGTCAGTCGACAACTGTTTTGAATGTGCCGGCCTCATCGCGAGCAGGCTCGCTCCCACAATGATTTTTTGGATATCCGCAGATATTGCGTACACCTGCTAACCCTGTGGGAGCGAGCTTGCTCGCGATGGCGGAGTGTCAGTCGACAACTATTTTGAATGTGCCGGCCTCATCGCGAGCAGGCTCGCTCCCACAGTGATTCGGGTGGTTCACAGAAGTTGCGTACACCCCATCCGCATTGGCTCAAGGCTTGATCCCGCGCAACATCTTCTTCGCCTGATCCTGCATCGCCTGCGGTGCGGTCATGTTGCCGTCGATTACGGTGATCACCGCGTGGCCTTGCCATAGTTGATAGGCATCGGCCTTTTGCTGGACTTCGGTCGGTGTCGACGGTGGAGCCAGGTTGACGTGGACCACGCCGTCGGCGCCGCGTTGTGAGGTGAAGTTCACCCGATCCCAGTTGCCGATCGGGGCAAAGCTCACGCCTTTGACTTCATCGGGTTTCAGTGGCGGGTAGTTGAGGTTCAAGCCGCTGACACCCGGCAGGCCAAGCACGTTCAAATCACACTGATGTTTGTTCCTGGCGCAGGTCTGTCTGGCTTCTGTACCGGCCAGGCTCGCCTGTTCGATGACCTTCACGGCAAACCGCGCCGTGTCGTCCATGGCGCCGAGGGTCTTGCGGTAGCCGGCCTGCTGGTCACGGATGATCAGGTCCATGTCGATGGCCGTGGACACCGCCACCGCCGGAATCCCCTTGAACATCGCCCGCACCGCGGCGTTGAGGGTGCCGGACATCTGGGTCAGCGGGCCGACGTTTTCGCCAAAGTTGCTGCCTGACACCACCAGGTCTGGCCGGTTGTCCTTTAGGATCACGTCGAGACCGACATTCACCGCATCCACCGGCGTGCCGATGGCAGAGCTCTTGCCGGCAGGCGGGGTGTAGCCCTCCGGCGGCCCGACGCAAAATTTGCCCGGCGACAGTTCGGTCACCGCCAGCGCTTGGCCGGGCACGACCACGCTGGCAGCACTGATGCCACTGCTGTCGTTCAACGGGCCAACGAGGGTGACCTTGTGCCCGGCGGCGGTCAGGGCGCGGTACATCGCATCGATGCCGGGTGCGCGGCAGCCATCGTCGTTGGTCAGCAAAATGTTCAGGGCGTTGGCTTGCATCGACAGGCCAACGCTGGCCATGGCGATGATGCCGGTAAGGAGTTTGTTCATGGGGGAGTCTTCCGTGGGAGGAGCGGATTTGACAGAGCATGACGCCCCGACCAAATGAATCGGTCGGAGCGTCAGAGGTTTAGCGGGTGCCGAGCTTGCGCAGGTTGCCGGCGGTGAAATCGTCGTCGACGAAATTGCTGGCATTGAGCTTGGCAGGTTTTTGATCGACCAGCATGCGGTCAACCAGGTAGGAGCCTGCGATCAGGTCGTGGTAGATGCCCAGACGGGAGTGGAAACGCTCGATGTGATAGGCGTAGATCGAGGTTTGCATGTTGGTGCGCCACAGTTGCCCACGGCTGTCGTAGTTGTCTGCCAGGGCGGCCTGCCAGCTGTCCTCGTCCAGGTAGAGCACACGCTTGGCATAGAGGTGCCGTGCGTTTGGCTTGAGCGTGGCCTGCACGATCCACACGCGGTGTTTCTCGTAGCGCATGATATCCGGGTTGATGTGACCGGTGGTGGACAGGATCTGTTCGATGTTTACGTCAGGTTGGTCGATCTTGTAGTTGTTGTACGGAATGTAGATCTCTTTTTTACCGACGATGGACCAGTTGTAGCGATCCGGGGCGCCGTTGAACAAGCGATCTTCATCATAGACCCGGAAGCCGCCCGCACCGCTAGGCGAGTCGTAGCCGACGGTCGGCGCGCGGCGCACGCGGCGTTGACCCGGGGAGTATTGCCAGGCTTGCCGAGGTTCGGCGGTGGCATTGATGAACTCGTGACCGACGACGATCTCACCCTTCTTGCGCACGGGTTCCAGGGTGGTGAGCAAAAAGTGCGTGAGGATGCCACCGGATGTGTCCAGGGTCTTTTTGGGGTCGGCCCACACCGAAAAGATCTTGTAGTCGACCTTCTCCGTCACCCGATTTTTGTCGGGATAGATCACTGCCTGTTGGTAGACGGCCTCTTCGGTGAAGGACCGTCCTGACATGGTGTGGTTGAGGATCAGTTCGTTGCCGTTCTTTGGAATCGGGAAAGGCGAGGCACCGAAGGCATTGCTGGTGTCGTTGCCGTCGTTTGAGAGCTCCGCGTTCAGGGCGTTTTTCTTGATGCCGTCTTCGGTGAGCTGATCGACACGGAAGTCGCGATGGCTCGGGTACACCGGCATCTTGAAAGAGTCCGGGTAGCGCTTGAACAACGCTTTCTGGCCGTCGGTGAGGTTGGCGGCGTACTTGTCCATGTTCTTCGAATCGATCACGAACAGTGGTTTTTCCGCGGCGTACGGGTCCGGGTACGGCGTGCCTGAACCACCGAATGTGAGACCCGGTGGCAGACCGCGCCATTTGCCGGACCAGGCCGGGATGCTGCCGTCGGCGTTGCCGGCCTTTTCGGCGCCCATCGGGGTCAGGTCCTGGCCCAGGCGGGCGGCTTCTTCGGGGCTGACCTTGGCGTAGGCCAGGCCACTGCCGAGCAGGCCGACGGTCAGCGCGGTGCTCAATAATGTTTGGGTGAATCTGGACATGCTGTGCTCCTCCGACAGGGGAATCAGAACCGGTACTTGAAGTTGAGTGCGACGTTGTCGCGGTCGGCCAACGGGCTGTTGTTGGCACTGGCGAGGTAGGCGTTGTAGCGGGCCTCGACGGTGAAGTTGCCCAGGTAGCGCCACGAACTGCCGATGCTGGCGCGGTTATCGTTCTGGCCGGCGTTGATCGAGCCGACCATCGAGCTGTCGCCGTGGGCGGCGGCGCTGAAGGTGACAGGCACCGACATGTCCCATCCGTTGAACACGTTGTTGTAGTCAAAGTTCGCCTGCACCGTGTAGCCCCAGGCATCGCGGTCATAGACCAGGCTGTCGGTTCCCGGCAGCGCGAAGCCAGGGGCCAGGGTCACTGGCTGCGACTTGTCGTTGCTGACCACGGTGTTGTAGACCACCTCGCCGGTCAGGGTGGTGTTGTCGGCGAAAGAAGTCGGGCCGAGCACGTAGATCATCGACGTTTGCGCTTGCACGGTCTTGCCGCGCACGGGGCTGGAGAAACCGTTGTCGACCATCACCGGCGTACCGTCGCGGTAGCTGACTTCACCGGCCCAGCTGACGTCGCCCAGCACCGTGGCGAAACTCGCGCCGAACAGGTCGATGTTGTCGAAGTAGCGCACCTGATAGCGGCCCAGGGTCGATGCGAAGTCCAGCGACGGGGTCTTGTCGTGATAACGCGAGTAGTAGATGCCGAACTCGGTGTTTTTCAGCGACTCGGCGGCGTAGGTGAAGGCCAGACCGTACTGGCCGCTGTCGCTCGGTTTGTCGTCCTTCAGGCGGGTTATGAAACCGAAGGCGTCGTTGAAACCACCCTCATCGATGAAGTCGGTGGTGGAGAAGTAGCTACCCACGCCGAACAACTCGGTTTTCTCCCACTTGTATTGGTAGTAGGCCTGGATCCCCAGGCTTTCGGTCAGGGCGAACTGGGTGAACAGTTGGCCGACCGGCAGCAGGATTTCCTTGACCTCGACGCCCGGGGTGGTCGCCTTGGTCGCGTCCACCGGGCTCTGGGCCGCGGAAATACCCGGATAGAACAGACTTTCACCCCAGCTCACCACCTGGTTACCCAGGCGCGCGTTGAGGGCGTGGCCGCTCACGTCCCAGGTGCCATAGGCGTAGTAATCGAGCATGCGCAGTTCATTGCGGTGCTGGTCGATGGTGTCCTGGGAGAAACGGTCGGGTTTGCTGCAATGGCCGCCAGCGAAGCAGTTCGAGGTGCCGGTGGTGTTGTCGTTGTCCTGATCGTAAACGTTGTCGTAGAAGCCCGTTGCCCGGACGAACACGCCGTAGTCGTCCTGCCACTTGATGTTGGCTTCGGTGAGAAAGCCGCTGCGGTTGTTGATCAGGCTGCCTTTGTCGAACGCGTTGTCGCCATCGTTGCCGTTAGCGTTCGCGGTCAGTTTGTGATCACGAGCCTCGGTCCGCCAGGCGAGGCTGTACGTCAGTGTGGTGTCCCAGTCGATGCTCAAGTCTTCGCTTGGCTGAAAGCTCATGGCGTTAACGTGAGCGCTAAGTCCGCCAGCCAGCATCAATAGAACAAGCTGTGTGCGAGGGTGCTGTGTTGGTGGGGCGATTATTGTTTTTATCATGTCGTCCTCATGGCCCAGGTCAGACCTGCCCGACCTGCATTTCAGGGGGTGATTGGTGCTGTGGGCGACTATGGAGTCACCAATTGTGCGCAACATCGTCCAAGCGGACTAAGCGATTTGTACAGGGCAGCCGCAGTCCAGGCCTTAGTCTTATCGGACGATGAACACCCGGCGCGCGCGGCGAACAATCCCGAGACCGACTGCACCGGGCGAAGATCCGGCGGTGGCGGTTTCTGCCTGATGGGCGCTGAACAAGGGTGATCGCATGAACGCTGCCGGGATCAAATGGGACGAGTGCTGTGATGTATTGGTGATTGGCTCGGGAGCCGGGGGCATGACCGCTGCGCTGCGCGCCCATGACCTGGGGTTGAATGCGCTGCTGATCGAGAAGAGCGGCGAGTACGGCGGCACCTCGGCGGTGTCCGGCGGCGGCATCTGGATCCCCAACAACCACCGGATCAATGCGATCGGCGGCAGTGATTCGGCGGCCGAAGCGATTGCCTACATCCGCGCGGTGACCCATGGCGAGATCGACGACGGGCGCATCGAAGCCTATGTCGAGCACGGCCGGGAGATGGTCGAGTACCTGGAACAACACACCCGCGTGCGCTTCGAGGCGCAACCGCGCTACGCCGATTACTACCCGGAAGTCGAGGGCGGCAAACCGGGCTATCGCTCGATGGATCCGCAACCGTTCGATGCCGCCGAACTCGGTGAAGAATTTTTGCGCATGCGCGCACCGTCCCCCGGCACCCTGATGATGGGGCGCATGGCGATGACCATGAAAGAAGCGCAAGTGTTGCTGTGCCGCGGCCCCGGCTGGTTGCGCCTGACCCTGCGGGTGATGTGGCGCTACTGGCGTGATCGTGAAGGGCGGCGCTTGTCCCGCCGCGACCGTTTCCTGACCCTGGGCAATGCCTTGATCGGTGCCTTGCGCTGTTCGTTGCAGGATCGCGGCAAGTCGCTGTGGCTCAACTGTGCGCTCGAAGAGCTGCTGCTGGTCGGCGAGCGGGTCGGCGGGGCGCGGGTCAATCGCAACGGTCAGTTGCTCAACGTCAAGGCACGCTACGGGGTGATCATCGCCGCCGGTGGTTTCGAGCGTAACCAGGCGATGCGCGAGCAGTACCTGCCGCAGCCGTCCCGGGCGAACTGGAGTGCCACGCCGCCGAACAATACCGGCGACGGCATTCGCGCCGGTCAGGCCATCGGCGCGCGGACCGCGTTGATGGAACATAGCTGGTGGGCGCCGACCACTTACGTCAAGGGCGAAGAAAAACAGCGTGCGCTGTTCGTTGAACGCACCTTGCCGGGGTGCGTGATGGTCAACGCAGCGGGGGAGCGTTTCGTCAACGAAGCTGCGCCCTATACCGATATCGTTTACGCGATGTACGCCAACAACCGCGAAGGCGCCGCGAGCGTGCCGTGCTGGATGGTGTTCGACGCCGAGTTCCGCCGCAAATACCCGTGCGGTGCCTTGCTGCCGGGTTATGCCCAGCGCGACTGGCAATTGCCCGAGCACCTGCGCGACTACTTCCACAAGGCGTCGAGCCTGGAAGAGCTGGCGGCGAAAATCGGCGTCGATGCGGGCGGGTTGGTGCGCACCGTGCAGCGTTTCAACGGCATGGCCGTGCAGGGTGTCGACGAGGATTTCCACAAGGGTGAATCGCTGTTCGATCGCTACTACGGCGACCCCAACGTGCAACCCAATCCGTGCCTGGCGCCGTTGCTCAAAGGGCCGTTCTATGCCGTGCGCATCGACGCCGGCGACATCGGCACCAAGGGTGGCCTGCTGACCGACGTGCACGCCCGTGTGTTGCATGAAGACGGCGAACCGATCAGCGGTCTGTACGCCATCGGCAACAGCGCCTCCTCGATGATGGGCCGCACCTATCCGGGCGCCGGTTCGACCATCGGCCCGGCCATGACCTTCGGTTACCTGGCGGCCAATCACATCAAGCGCCAGAGCGAAACCGCTTCGGCGAAAGCCTTGTTCGGGAGTGTCGAATGAATCACCCACGTCAACAGATCGCTGTCGTTACCGGCGCCAGTCGCGGAGTGGGCCAGGGCATCGCCTTGGCCCTCGGGGCGGCCGGCATGACCGTGTACGTCACTGGCCGCGCCCCGACGCAGGGCGGATCGAATTTGTACGGGCATGCCTTGCGCGGCTCGCTGGAGGACACCGCCGCTGCGATCACCGCCGCCGGTGGACGCGGTATCGCGGTGGTCTGTGATCACGCCGATGACGCGCAGGTTCAGGCACTGTTTGCCCGCGTAGAAGAAGAGTGCGGACATCTGGATTTGCTGGTCAACAACGCTGCGTTCATCCATGACCAGTTGATCGAACCAGGACCGTTCTGGGCCAAGCCGCTGGAGCTGGTGCGCATTCTCGACGTCGGTCTGCGCTCGGCCTACATCGCCAGCTACTACGCCGCGCCGCTGTTGCTGAAAAGTGCCCAAGGGCTGATTTGCTTTACCTCGTCGTTCGGTGCCGGCTGCTACATGCATGGCCCGGCGTACGGCGCGCAAAAGGCTGGAGTCGACAAGCTGGCGGCGGACATGGCGATCGATTTCGAAGGGCAGGGCGTGGCGGCGTTGTCGCTGTGGCTTGGCCCGCAACTGACTGAGCGCACGAAGATTGCCGGTGAGCAGCATGGCGAGCAGTACCAGGCGTTTCTGGCCCACGCCGAAACCCCGCAATTCAACGGGCGGGTGATTCATGCCTTGCTCAATGATCCGCAGTTGATGGCGTTGTCCGGGCAGACCCTGATCACCGCCGAAATCGCCCCTGGCTACGGCATCAGCGAAGCCGAAGGCCGCCAGCCGCCATCCCACCGCGCCATGCTCGGCGACCCGCGCCAGCAGCATCCGGCGCGGGTGGTTTAACTCCGTCATCTCGGCACACACACCCAAAACCTGTGGGAGCGGGCTTGCTCGCGAAAGCGGTATGTCAGTCAACAATAATGTTGAGACTGATGCCCCCTTCGCGAGCAAGCCCGCTCCCACAGTTGATCTATGTCGGACGCGAAATCTGTGTACACCCTCGAACACTGTGGGAGCGAGCTTGCTCGCGATGAGGCCGGCACAGCCAGCATTGATGTCGGCTGACACTCCGCTATCGCGAGCAAGCTCGCTCCCACAGTTGAACTGTGTCGGACGCGAAATCTGTGTACACCCTCGAACACTGTGGGAGCGAGCCTGCTCGCGAATTGGCCGGCACATCCAGCATTGATGTCGGCTGACACTCCGCTATCGCGAGCAAGCTCACTTCCACAGTTGAACCGTGTCGGACGCGAAATCTGTGTACACCCTCGAACACTGTGGGAGCGAGCTTGCTCGCGATGAGGCCGGCACAGGCAGCATTGATGTTGGCTGACACTCCGTCATCGCGAGCAGGCTCGCTCCCACAGGGATTGCGATTAACCGACTGGTTGCAGTGCCCACTCGCGCAACACATTCTTGGTCACTTTCCCCGCCGCATTGATCGGCATCTTCTGCAGCACCTGCACCCGGCGTGGAACCTTGTAGTTGGCCATCTGCTCACGGCACCAGGCGAGGAATCGGGCCTGCTCGATTTCCATCCCGGGGGCGGGCAGCAGGAACGCCATCGCCACTTCACCCAGGCGCTCGTCAGGAATGCCGATCACCGCTGCCTGGGCCACGCCCGGATAGGTCAGCAAACACTGTTCGATCTCCGCCGGATACACATTGAAGCCGCCGGTGATGAACATGTCCTTGAGGCGATCGGTGATGCGCAGGTAACCCTGTTCGTCGAGCATGCCGATGTCGCCGGTGTGCAGCCAGCCGTCGGCGTCGAGAATCTCCTGGCTGGCTTCGGGGTTGTTGAGATAACCCTGCATCAGGTTGTAGCCGCGAATCTGCACTTCACCGGGGATGTTGACCGGCTGGCTGCGACCGCTGTTGCCGACACAGCGCACTTGCACCCCCGGCATCGCCCGGCCACTGGTGTTGGCGACCAGTTCCGCCGAGTCGCCGGAGCGGCAGATCGTGGCGAAACCACAAACTTCCGTCAGACCATACGCGGTGACGATGGTGGCGAATCCGAGTTCGTCGCGCATGCGGTGGATCATCTCCACCGGGATCGCCGCCGCCCCGGTCACCGCCACGCGCAAGGAGCTCAGGTCGAGTTCACCGCGTTGCGGATGGGCCAGCAACGATTGATACAGCGTCGGCGGCCCGGGCAACACGGTGATGCGTTCGCGTTGCACGCATTCGAGCACGGCCTGCACGTCGAACACTTGCTGCGGCAGGAGGGTGCAGCCACGCATCAATGCGGCCAGCCACCCGGCCTTGTAGCCGAAGGAATGGAAGAACGGATTGACGATCAGGTAGCGATCGCTCTCGCGCAAACCGACGATATCGCTCCAGTCGCGCACGATGCGCAGGTTCTGGCCGTGGCTGGTCATCACACCTTTGGGCTTGCCGGTGGTGCCCGAAGTAAACAGCACGTCGGACAGGGCCTGCGGGCCAACGCTCTGTTCGCGGGTGCGCAAGGCCAGGTGCGGCACGTCGACCGCCAGGTCCATAAACCGTTCCCAAGCCAGGGTGCCCGAGTTGGCGCCGCGCACGCTGACGATGTGGCGCAGCTCAGGCAGGTCTTCCGACGCCAGCATGCCGGGGTAGTCCGCGCCGAGGAATTCACCGATGGCAAACAGCACGCAGGTGCCGCTTTCGCGCAGGATGTAGCCGGCCTCGCTACCCTTCATCCGGGTATTGAGCGGCACCAGGGCGGCACCGACGCTTTGCAGGGCGCCAGCCGCAACGATCCATTCCCACACGTTGGGCGCCCAGATCGCCACGCGGTCCCCGACCTGTACGTCGAGGGCCAGCAGTGCGCGGGCAGCCTGGCGGCGCAGTTGGTCCAGTTGTCGGTAGCTGATGGTGTGGCCCGCGTCCTCGATGGCCGGGCGGTCGCCGTAGGCCTGGGCAGCGTTGGCGAACAGTTGAGCAATGGTCAGTGCGGTGGCGACAGGCGGCATGGGGCCTCCCCGGTTAGAAGACAAGTACGAGAAAGGGAGTAGGCCGGGCAGGGCGCCCGGCCGGATAACGAATTACTGCGCGGGCGGGGCGAAACGGCGGCCGGCGGAGAAACCACCGTCCACGGCGATCATCTGGCCGCTGACAAAGGACGCTTCGTCGGACGCCAGGAACAGCGCGACGTTGGCCACTTCTTCCGGTTGCCCGGAGCGGCTGAGCATGTGTTGCGAGGCGAAAAACGCGTGGACCGCCTCATTTTCACGGACCATGCTGGTCATTGGCGTTTCGATCAGGCCCGGGCACAGACCGTTGACGCGAATGTTGGCATAGCCGTAGTCGATGGCCATCGAGCGGGTCAACTGGTTGATGCCGCCCTTGGACACGTTATAGGCGACGTTGCCGTCACAGCCTTGCAGGCCGAAGATCGAACCGACGTTGATGATTGAGCCGCCGCGTTGCGACACCATCGATTCCAGCGCGTATTTGCTGGTGAGCATGCTGCCGGTCAGGTTGATGTCCATCACCCGTTGCCAGGCGGCGGTGGTGGTCTGGGTCACGCTGCCCTGGTCGGCGACGCCGGCGGCGTTGACCAGCACGTCGATGCGACCGAAGCGGCTGATGACTTCTTGCATGACCTGCTGCACCTGCGCTTCGTCGCGCACGTCCAGGGTCATGAACAGGCCGGGAAAGTCTGCCGGTGCGCTACCGATGTCCAGCCCGACCACTTGCGCGCCTTCGGCGGCGAAACGGCGCACGCAGGCCAGACCGATCCCCGAAGCGCCGCCGGTGACCACCGCGACCTTATTCTGCAAACGAGCCATAACTGTACCTCTTTATTGTTGTGGGCTAATGCTGTGGCCGAGTCTAACCGCAGACCGGGCCCGAGTGATCGTCCGTTGAGACTAAGCAACAGATCCCCCGTCGTGCACATTTCAACTGTGGGAGCGGGCTTGCTCGCGAAGGGGGCGGCAGCCTCGACATCATCGTTGTCTGACACACCGCCTTCGCGAGCAAGCCCGCTCCCACAATTGACCGCATTCCCCCGTAGGAACGTAACCTCAATCCGGGAATTTCAGGCGTACTTTCGCCCCGCTCGGTCGGCTCTGGCAGGCCAGTGTCCAGCCGTCGGCCAGTTCCTTGGGCGTCAGCACATCGTTGCGTGCCAACTGAACCTCGCCTTCCTTGACCACACACATGCAGGCCCCGCAGAAACCTTCTTCACAGGACGACGGCACGTCGAGGCCAGCGGTTTTGCAACTTTGCAGCAAGGTATCGCCGGGCTGGCAGGCGATTTCGTGTTGTTCGCCATCGAGTTCGACGATCAGCGCTTCGCACTGCGACCCCATCGCTGCCTCGCGGGCGAGGGCTTCTTCGGCCAACAGTTCATCGGGATCCGGTGGTGAGACGAAGCGTTCGACATGAATCCGCTCGGCCGCTTCGCCCAGTGCCAGCAGCGTGCGCTCCACGGTGTCCATGAATGGTCCCGGCCCGCAGATGAAGTAGTCGCCGCCGGCCGATCCGCGCAGCAGATGACGGACCTGATGGTCCGTCAGGAAACCCTGCACCGAATCGAGGACGTGCACCACGTGCAGTTGATCAGGATGCGCCTTGATCAACCGGCACAGCTCGTCCTTGAAAATCACCGACGCCTCATCGCGGTTGGCGTAGATCAACTTGATCGACCGCCGGCTGCTGTGCAGCACCGATTTGAGAATGGAAAACACCGGGGTGATGCCCGAACCGCCACCGAACAGGACCAAGGGCTTTTCGGTGTCCGCCTGCGGGTCCAGGCAGAAATGTCCGGCCGGTGGCAGCACTTCCAGCCAGTCGCCGACCTGGACTTCGTTCATCCAGTTCGACACCCGGCCGCCATCGACCCGTTTCACGGTGACCTTGGGTAGCGCGTCCGCGAGGGGCGAGCTGGCCATGGAATAGCAGCGGGTCAACAGTTTGCCGGCGAAGGGCACGCGAAAACTCAGGAACTGGCCCGGTTTGTAGCGAAAGCGCTCACGCAGGGTTGGCGGTACGTCCAGCACCAGCGAGCGCGCGTCAGCGGTCTCGTCGATCACCGCGCACACTTGCAATGAGACGCTTGCCGTCGTGTGTTCGGCCGGGGTCAGGTTCTGTTGTTGCGTGCCCATGTTCACCTCGGCCTCAGAGCCCGCTGATCAGTTGGGCGTTGTCGACGCGGATCTCGGCACCGTTGACGAACCGCGACTCGTCGGCGGCGAGGAACAGCACCACGTTGGCAATGTCCCGTGGCGCGGCCATGCGGTTCATCGGGTCCTGGTCCAGCGCTTCCTGCGGGATCGGCTGACCACCAGCCAGGGCCTGGGTCATCGGCGTGTTCACGCCATCCGGGTGCACGCTGTTGCAGCGAATGCGGTAGCCCTGCTGCTTGCAGTGCAGCGCAATGGAACGGGTCATCGCCGCCACCGCGCCTTTGGACGCCGAGTAAGCGCAGAACATCGGCATCGCGCCCAAGGCCGCGACCGACGACATGTTGATGATCGAACCGCCGCCGGTTTCCTTCATGACCTGGATCGCGTACTTGCAGCCGAGGAAGTAGCCTTCGCCGTTGATCTTCTGCACCTTCTGCCACAGCTCCAGGGTGGTGTCTTCGATACTGCCCAGGGCCAGGATCGCGGCGTTGTTGACCAGTACGTCGAGGCGGCCGAAGTGTTCGACGGTGGTTTTAACGACGTGTTGCCAATCGCTTTCGCTGGCGATGTCGTGGCGGATGAACAGCGCATTGGCGCCGATTTCTGTAGCCACCTGGCGACCGGCCTCTTCATTGAGGTCGGTCAGCACCACTTTGGCACCTTCGCGGGCCAGCAGCAGGGCGTCTTCGCGACCGATGCCGCTGGCGGCGCCGGTGATGATGCAGACTTTGCCTTCTACACGTTGCATTGTTGTTCTCCTGATCGTGCGGTTTGAAGTGCGAATTGGTCGGCCACGTGGGCGGCAGCCCGGCGACCGGAATAAATGCAGTCGGCCAGTGACAGGCCGGAGACATACAGGTTGGAAGCGACCCCGACCGCATTGCGGCCGGCGCTGTACAGGCCGCTTATTGGCTGGCCGGCGTGGTCCAGCACCCGACCGCTGTCTTCGCAGACCTTCAGCCCGCCGAGTGTGATGACCGGGCAGGGGAAGAGTTTGCTGTCGAAGGACAGGTCGAGGGCGTACCACGGGCCTTGTTCGAGGTTGGCGAGCATCGCGGCGGATTTGCCGAACTCGTCGGCGACCTCACCGCGTGCCGCGCGGGAATAGCGTTCGACGCTCTGGCGCAGCAGTTCGGGCGGCAGGTTGCAACGTTTGGCCAACCCGGCCAGGCTGTTGCTGCGCTTGGCGTTGAACAGCAGATTGAGCAGGACCGGCAGGCGCTGGAAATTCCAGACTTTGCCGGGGCCGACTTGACTGAGTGCTTCTCGAACCAGCGCCCGATTGAGAATCAGAATGGCGCGACCACCCTGTTCTTCGACCATGGCGTGGCCGAGGGTTGCGCCGTAGATTTCTTCGTTGGCGTAACGCTGCCCGCGGGCATTGACGATCAGCCCGCGAGCCCAGGCCAGTGGCGGGTTGATGAAGCGCCAGGCGCTGACCTTGTCCATCCGCGCCACGCTGCCGCCAGCACTTTGGCCCAGGGCGATGCCGCTGCCGTTGCACCCGGTGGCGCCCAGTGGCAGGCCGGCCAGATACTGTGGCGCGTGTTGGCGCACCAGATCGCGATTGAAGATAAAACCGCCGCTGCTCAGCAACACCGCCTGTTCGGCGCGAATCAATTGCCGAATGGCGCTGGTCTGTTCGATGTGGCGCTGGCGGGCGCGCAAACGGTCGGCCAACGCCGGAGCGTACATATGAATGGCGGCGGCCCAGCGTGACAGACGCGAATGTTGTTTGGCGGCACGGCTACCCGACGGCAATTGCCAGGCTTCGACACCGAGGACCTTGTCGTCGAGGTCGAGCACCAATCGCCGCACTTCGCACTGGCTGCGCAGGCGCGCGCCATGACGCAAGGCGCTGGCCTTGAGCGGGGCGAACAGGCTGGCGCCGGACATGCCCGGGCCTTTGGTGCGGTGGCCACGGGGCGCCGGCTTGGCGCTGGCGGCGTAGGCCGGCACGGCTTCGTTGCCGGAGTAATAGAGGTAGTACTGGTCACTCGGGTATGAGGTTTTGTGCGGCGGCACGCTGGCCTCGAACGCCGCGCCCTGGCGCTCCAGCCAGGCCAGTTGCTCGCGGCTGCCGTCGCAGAAATTGCGCAATGTCTCGTGGCTGACCGCTTCGCCGACTTCCTGGCGCAGGTAATTGAACATGGCGTCGCTGGTATCTTCATAGCCAGCCTGGTGCTGATACGACGTGCCACCGCCGGCATAGACCACGCCACCGCTCAGCGCCGTGGCGCCGCCGCCTTCGAAGCGATCCAGTGCGAGCACTGACAGGCCGCGAGTGCTGGCTTCGATGGCGGCACAGGCGCCGGCACCGCCAAACCCGACGATCAGCAGATCGCAACGGTCATCCCATGGCAACTGGTCGGCGCTGTTCACTCGCAACGCCGTCAACCCGTTCACGCCGTCCATGTCCAGGCCTCAGCCGGCTACAGCGAAAGAAGGAGTGGGTTTGGCGGTGGTGGTGTAGCTGCCGTCGAGGTAGACCAGCGGGGTGATCGCATCGGTGGTGTGAATCTGCAGGATGCGTCCGATGAACACGGTGTGGGTGCCGTAGCTGAAGTGGCCGTCCTGGCGGCAGAGGATCGCCGACTGGGCGTCACCCAGGTATGGGATGCCGCCTGGGCTGGTCAGCCAGTTGCCGCGGTCGAAGCGTGCTTCGCCCTTGATCGCGCCGCTGCACAGGTTGGCCAGGTCTTGTTGTTCGACGCCGAGGATGTTGACGCAGAAGTCGGCGCCGGTCGCCAGTGCGGCGTGGGGCGAGGCGGTCTTGTTGACGCAGATCAGCAGCGATGGTGGTTCGGTGCTCAGGGAGTCGACCGCGGTGGCGGCCATGGCGAAGCGTTCGGAGCCGTTGCTGGTGCTGATAATGGTGACTGACTTGGCCAGGCGGCGCATGGCCTGGAGCATGTCGGCTTTGAGATTGACGTCGTTCATCGCACTGGGCCTTTTTGTTGGTTGGGGAGTGCGATGGATTCTTGCTCTGGCTCTTGTCTGGAGCATCGTCCGAGGGGACTAGGTCTTGGCCTTGGCGGCCTTTGGGCCGACCAGGCTGCTGGGTTGACTGAGTACATATCCGTTGCTGCGGTAACGGCGGCTTATGGTTTCGCCCTTACGGCGACTCACTTTTTTAACAAGCGCCTCAAAAAAAGTAAGCAAAAAAAGCGCTCGCCCCGAACGTCCGGCCCCTCGCTAAGGCTCGGGGTTCCTTCGCTCCGGCATTCATCCGGGGGCATCGCCTCCGGTCGGCTTCGCGCGACCTCCTCTCGATGTGTTCGGCTGCGCCGAACGGCGCTGCGCGCCTACCCCCCGGATGAACGCCTCCACTCAGCCTTCCGAGGGGGCGGGTGGATCAAGATCAAGAGCTGCAGGCGAGCTAACGCTCGGCCTGATGAGTGGTGAGAAGCGTGGTGTACGCCGTTCTGCTTTTGCTTTTTTGTGGGAGCGGGCTTGCTCGCGAATGCGGTTGATCATTCAACATCTCTGTTGGCTGACACTCCGCTTTCGCGAGCAAGTCGAATCGTCGCACCGCCGCTCCCACATTTGACCAGTGTCAGGCGCAAAATCCATGTACATCCCCGCCCTCTTGTGGGAGCGAGCTTGCTCGCGATGACGGCCTACCTGTCGACCAAGAGCATCACAGGCGAACGAACCCCGCAAACAGGCCGGCCGGTAGGCCGCCTCGCTTTGGCTTTTGATCTTGATCTTCTTGCCCCCTCGTGAGGCCGAGTGGAGGTTCTGCGTAGTGGGCAACCCGGCATGGATGCCGGGTTAGCCGCCGTCGGCCATGGATGGCCGATGGCGGCGGGCCCACGGAGCAGGACCGGAGCGAGGGCATGCCGAGCCTAAGCGAGGCACCGAACGTCAGGGGCAAGAGCCCTTGGTTACTTGGGGCTTTTCCAAGTGACCCGCTGTAAGAGCGGAACCGCCGGAGGCCGTTACCGCAGCAACGGATATGTACACCCACAAAACAATCATCTCCTGATACAAAGCCATCGCGAGCAGGCTCGCTCCCACAGGGATCTTCAGTGACCACAAGTCCCGAGTAAAACCGGAGACCCAATGTGGGAGCGAGCCTGCTCGCGATGGCGGCCTGCCAACCAACACATCCCTTTCAGATACACCCCCTGATACCTGTTCCCCCAAAACCATATGGTCCGTTTGAGGGATGTCCACTCTGTTGCGCATTGCTTGAATGCCAGTGTAGGGGCGCTACACCCGCCCCGTTGCACGCGCGCCCCGGCGGATGGGGTGAACAAAGGAGAACAATAAAAATGCTCAACCAAGACCTGATTCGCCAGCGTCTGAGCCAACGTGCCCGGGAGTTGGTGCCGATCCTGCGTGAACGCGCCCTGAACGCCGCGCAAGCAGGCCAGTTGCCTGAAGAAACCCTGAAGGATTTCCAGGACGCCGGGTTCTTTCGCATCCTGCAACCATCTCGTTGGGAAGGCTATGAGCTGGAGCCCAAGGATTTCTTCGACGTACAGATGACCCTTGCCGAAGGCTGCATGTCCTCGGCCTGGGTACTGGGGGTGGTGGCGATCCACAACTGGCAACTGGCGCTGTTTGACGACCGCGCCGCGCAGGATGTCTGGGGCAACGATTCCAGCGTGCTGATCTCGTCTTCCTATATGCCGGTCGGCAAGGTCGAACGCGTCGACGGTGGCTTCAAGTTGAGCGGGCGCTGGGGCTTTTCTTCCGGCAGCAAGCATTGCGACTGGGCGTTCCTCGGTGCGCTGGTGCCGCCGGAAGAGGCGGGTGGGGCGCCGGATTACCGGACGTTCCTGGTGCCGCGCAACGACTACCAGATTCTCGACAACTGGAACGTCATGGGTCTGGAAGCCACCGGTTCCCACGACATTCTGGTCGAGAACGCTTTCGTTCCCGAGTACCGCACTCATCGCTCCCTGGACGGTTTCATGCAGAACAGTCCGGGCAACGCGGTGAATACCTCGCCGTTGTTCCGCCTGCCATTCGGGCAGATTTTCGTGCGTGCGGTTTCGTCGTCCGCTATCGGTGCCCTGCAAGGCGCGGTGGATCAGTTTGTCGAGCACAACCGCGCCCGGGTCGGGGTCAATGACGGTCGCAAAATGGTCCAGGACCCGGCCGCGCAAGCGGCGCTGGCCAATGCCATGGTCTGCGTCGACGAGTGCAAGACCGCGCTGCATCGCAACTTCGCCCTGATGCTGGAGCGCGCGCAGAAGGGTGAGCCGTTGAGCATGCCTGAGCGGGTGAAAATGCGTTACGACTCGGCGCTGGTGGCCGACAAGTGTGCCAAGGCCGTTGGCGACCTGATGTTCAACAGCGGTGCTTCGACGATCTTCCGCAGCCATCCGATCAACCGTGCCTTCCGCGACATTCACACCGGTCGCGCCCACGTCGCCAACAGCCCGGCCAAGTACGCCTGGAATCTCGGCGGCGTGAGCATGGGGCAGGACAGTAACGACTTTTTCCTCTGATTTTTTAACCGAATCGGCTAGTCCGTTTGCGTGATTCGAGCGCCCTGCCAATACCCGAGCATGGGCGCAAGGCACAGGTCTCTGGCGCCGACTGCGCATCCAAATAAGCACAAGGATCAACCATGAAATTTTCCCTGATTTACGAAGCACAGACGGTGGATTCCAGCCGTGAAGGCGACCGCAAGATTTTTGAAGACACCGTTGAGCAGGCCGTGCTCGCCGACAAGCTGGGTTTCGACACCTTCTGGTGCGTGGAGCACACCGCGCTGAGCAACTACTCGCACATGTCCGCGCCGGAAACCATGCTGGCGTTCGTTGCCGGTAAAACCGAACGCATCGGCATCGGCCACGGCGTGGTCTGCCTGCCTCCGGCGATGAACCATCCGGTGAAAGTCGCCGAGCGCATCGCCACCCTCGACCTGTTGTCCAAGGGCCGTGTGCACTTTGGCGTGGGCAAGGGCGGCACCCAGCAGGAAGCCGGCACCTTCGGCTACGACCTGGCGACCTTGCAGCCGCAGATCGACGAGATGATGTACCTGATCCCGAAAATGTTCGTACAGGACGAGATCGAGCACAACGGCGACTTCGTGCAGATCCCCAAGCGCCCGATCCATCCAAAGCCTTACCAGGATCCGCACCCGCCGATGTACCTGGCATGCACCAACACCGAGTCGCTGAAGAATGCCGGCGGTCGCGGCATGGGCGCACTGGTGCTGGGCTTCGGTGGCCCGGAAGAGATCGCCAAGAAGGTCGAGGTGTATCACACGGCCTACGACAACCGCGATGAGAAGAAGCAAGTGGGCTTCCGTCCTAACCGTCACATCGCCGCGCTGTGCCCGGCCATCGTGCTGGACGACAACGCAGAAGCGCGCCGTATCGGTATCCGTGGCCAGCGCTACTTCATGGAATCCCTGGGCTACTGGTACGGCGGCGGTGAGCGTCCGGACCCGGAGAAGTGGAAAGACGACACCTACGTCGATGGCAACGGCCAGAGCGTGATCAAGTCGCGCTTCGCCTCGGAAGAAGTCAGCGTCGACTTCTCCGATCCGACCATGGCCATGATGAACCCGAACCACGCCTACGGCTCCGTCGAGGATTGCATCGGCTACGTGCAGCGCCTGATCGATGCCGGCGCCGACGAAATCCTGTTCATCTGCCAGATGGGCACCGTGCCGCAGTGGGCGCAGCTGGAGACCTTGAAGAACATTGGCGAGAAGGTGATTCCGCACTTCCGCAAGGGCTAAGTCCTGCCACATAAGGCATGAACACCGCACAACCCCTGTGGGAGCGGGCTTGCTCGCGAAGAGGCCGGCACATTCAACATTTATGCTGCCTGACACACCGCCTTCGCGAGCAAGCCCGCTCCCACAGTTTGACCGCATTTCAGGCCAGGCAAGGACGTCAGGCCAACTTTCCAACGGGTCCCCAAGGCCCGTTTTTTTATGCCTGCACCAATCCCTTGTGAATCTTTAAACAGCGCATATTTAACGGCTGTCAGCGTTACTTGATGAAAGCTACAACGCCTTGCGTCGTTGCCTACAGGTACGCCAGAATCCGCCGGCTTGTGCGCCTTGGGCCCCCTCGGTAACTTGATTCGTGTCACTGACTCCCAGTGATCGGGTTTAGTAGCCCGTGGCTTAATCCGAGACGTACGACGCATCAATCAGGTTTTGTGCCTGCATTTTGATGGTGGCTGTACGTAGGGCGCCCTTGGGCGCGCCGGCTTCTTGGATTCCCCGGTCTACTAACCTGCGTACAGCTGCCACCCCTTCTTTTAGTAGAGAAGTGGTTTCCAGCCCACATCAGGAATCCACACTATGTTCAAGGTCACACCAAACCCGCCGGACACCGATCCGGCATCCCCGTACGAACCCGATTCAAAAAAACTCAACGAGGCCGCCGAGCGAGCCCTCGCTTACCACTTCCCCTCGACCGCCGACATCAAAGCCACCCCTCGAACAATCAACACGCTGTTCAGCGTCGACCCCGGGGCCACGACCGAAACCCTGGTGGTCTATCTGGTCGAGACCCTGGCCTCGGTGGATGTGATGGTGCATCAACTGGTGGATCATCTGGAGGGCGGTGACCGCAATGCCCTGCTGGGTATTTCCAATAGCGTCATGCTGGCCGAAATCACCGCGAACCGCGTGCTCGATCAAATCGACCCGCCAGCATAAACCCGCAACACCACCTACCCCTGTGGGAGCGGGCTTGCTCGCGAAGAGGCCGGCACATTCAACATTCATGTTGCCTGACACGCCGCCTTCGCGAGCAAGCCCGCTCCCACAGTTTTTGATGCGTGTACCCCACCAAATCCGCTAGTCCCATTGGACGATGTTGCCCCTCCCCGAACCCGCTTGAATAGGCCCTACATAAAGTCTCCCCCGGCAGTCGCCGAAGGGCGGCACCGCCTGAGAAAAACGAGGAGTGCATCCATGGATATCCGTGGTCTGGGTTACGTCACCCTGCTGTCCAGCGACCTGGCGCAATGGCGCCATTACGCAAGCCAGGTGTTGGGCATGATGGTCATCGGCAGCGATGACGACGAGCACCTGTACCTGAAGATGGACGAGCGCCACTACCGCCTCCTGGTGCAGAAGAACGCCGAGAACCGCTTTGGTGCCTGCGGTTGGGAAGTGGCCGGCAAGGCGGCGCTGGAACAGGCGGTCAGCGAGCTGCAACAGGCCGACGTGCAAGTGACCCGTGGCACTGCGGCCGAGGCCGAGTTGCGCAAGGTCCAGGAGCTGGTGCACTTCAGCGACCCGGATGGCAATCGCCACGAACTGTTCTGGGGCCCGCTGCAGGACTTCGCCCGTTTCGTCTCGCCAGTGGGCGTCAAAGGTTTCGTTACCAACGACCTCGGCATGGGCCACGTCGTATTGCCAGCCCCGGCCTTCGAGCGCTGCCGCGACTTCTACGAACAGGTGATGGGTTTCGGCCTGTCGGACCTGATGAAAGTCCGCTTCACCCCGGACCCGGCCGAGCCGCAAAAGCGCATTCACTTCCTGCACTGCAACAACGGCCGCCACCACTCGCTGGCGATTTTCGAGTGCCCGATGCCTCACGGTTGCGTGCACATGATGGTCGAGGTCAACGCGCTGGACGAAGTCGGCCGTGCGCTGGACCGCGTGCACGCCAACGGCGTGAAGCTGTCGGCCACCCTCGGCCAGCACACCAACGACCAGATGATTTCTTTCTATATCAAGACCCCGTCCGGGTTTGACCTGGAGTACGGCTGCGATGGCCTGGTGGTCGACTGGGACCGCCACACGCCGTTCGAAAGCACCGTGGTCAGCCACTGGGGCCACGACTTCAGTGTCGGTCGCCAATGAGGAACAAGACGATGGACAAGCAAATGAGCACCGCCGAGATCGTCGGCCAACTGCGTGACGGCATGACCATCGGTATCGGAGGCTGGGGCCCGCGCCGCAAGCCGATGGCGCTGGTGCGCGAGATTCTGCGCTCGGACCTCAAGGACCTGACCGTGGTCGCCTACGGTGGTGCCGATGTCGGCATGCTCTGCGCGGCCGGCAAGATCAAGAAACTGGTGTTCGCCTTCGTGTCCCTGGATTTCATTCCGCTGGAGCCGTACTTCCGCAAGGCGCGCCAGGAAGCGGCGCTGGAAGTGATGGAGATCGACGAAGGCATGCTGCTGCTCGGTCTGCGCGCAGCGGCAATGAATGTGCCGTTCATTCCGACGGCGGTGGGCCTGGGCACTGACGTGCTGCGCCACAACCGCCAGATCAAGTTGATCGCCTCGCCCTATGCCGACGGCAAGGACTGGGTGGCCATGCCGGCGCTTAAGCTCGACGCGGCGCTGGTGCATGTCGACCGCGCCGACAAACGCGGCGTGTGCCAGATCAGCGGTCCGGATCACTACATGGACGACTTGTTCGTGCGGGCCGCGACCCACAGCTACGTGACCTGCGATGAGCTGGTCGACAGCGAGTATTTCCATCAGGACGCCGCCCACGCACATCAAGTGTTCTGGGAACGCAACCTGACCACCGCCGTGGCCCACGTGCCGGGTGGGGCGCATCCGTCTTCCTGTGCGCCGCTGTACGGTTTCGACGTCGCGCACTTCAAGGCCTACAACGCCACGGTCCAGGCGGCCGATGGCTGGGAAGGCTACGTGCGCGACTACGTCGACTGCACCCACGAACAGTATCTGGAAAAGGTCGGCGGCCTGGCTGCGATCCGTGAACTGCCGTTGCCGATTTTCTAAGGAGCCTTTCGATGAGCACTACTGATTTCAGCCTCGCTGAGTTGATGATCTGCGCGGCCTCTGAAGCCTGGCGCGAAGACGGCGAAGTATTGGCCTCCGGCATCGGCGTGATCCCGCGCCTGGCGGCATCGCTGGCCATGCTGACCAGCAACCCGCAACTGCTGATGACCGACTCCGAAGCCTACATGGTCGCCGAACCGGTGCCGCTGGGCGCACGTAAAAGCTACGAACCCAAGCGCGACAGCTGGATGGGTTTCTCGCGGATTTTCGACAACGTCTGGGGCGGCAAGCGCCATGCACTGGTCGGCCCGACCCAGATCGACCGTTACGGTCAGGCCAACATTTCCTGCATCGGCGACTACGCCAAACCCAAGGCGCAGATGCTCGGCGTGCGCGGTTTCCCTGGCAACTCGATCAGCCACGCCAACTCGTTTTGCGTGCCGAGCCATAACCGTCGGGTGTTCGTCGAAGGCGAGGTCGATATGGTCGCCTCGGTCGGTTACAACCCGGCCCGCCTGGCGCGAGGCTGGTCGCTGGACGACATCGACATCCGCCTGATCATCACCGACCTCTGTGTCCTGGATTTCCAGGGCCCGCAGCGGCAGATGCGCATCCGTTCGCTGCACCCCGGCGTGACGGCGGCGCAAGTCCAGGACAACACCGGCTTCGAGCTGCACGTTCCGGATGACTGTCCGACCACGGCAGCACCGACGGCCGAGCAGTTGCAGCTGATCCAGCGCCTGGACCCGCACAACCTGCGCGCCCTGCAACTCAAAGACAACCCGCCAGGCCAACGCTGAGCAACGCGTTGCGGAGAAAAGTGATGGCTGAACATAACGATAACAATCAGGCCGAGGTGGTGCTGTACGAGGTGCGTGGCGCGGTGGCCCTGGTCACCATGAACCGCCCCGAGTTCCACAACGCGCAGAACTCGCAGATGACTTATGCGTTGGATGCGGCGTTTCGCCGGGCCTGCGATGACGATGAAGTGAAGGTCATCGTGCTGCGTGGTGCCGGCAAGCATTTCTCCGCCGGGCATGACATCGGCACCCCGGACCGCGACGTCGACAAGACCTTCGACCGCGCCAGCCTGTGGTACGACCATGTGAACAAACCGGGCGGCGAGTTTCTCTATGCCCGCGAGCAGGAAGTCTATCTGGGCATGTGCCGCCGCTGGCGCGAGATGCCCAAGCCGACCATCGCCATGGTCCAGGGCGCGTGCATTGCCGGTGGGTTGATGCTGGCCTGGGTCTGCGACCTGATCGTCGCCAGCGAAGATGCCTACTTCGCCGATCCGGTGGTGCGCATGGGCATTCCCGGTGTGGAGTATTTCGCCCACGTGCATGAACTGAACCCGCGCATCGCCAAGGAGTTCCTGTTCCTCGGCGAGCGCATGCCGGCGCCACGCGCCTATCAGATGGGCATGCTCAATCGGGTGGTGGCTCGCGACGAACTGGAACAACAGACCCTCGACATCGCCGGGCGCATCGCGCAGATGCCGCGCCTGGGCCTGCAACTGAGCAAGCAAGCGGTGAACAACGCCGAAGACCTGATGGGCAAGCGCGCAACCATGGACATGGTGTTCGGCCTGCATCACTTTGCCCATGCCCACAATGAACTGGTGTCCGGCGACCGTCTCGGCGGCTACGACGCCAAGGCCATGGCCAGTTCCCAGCGCAAAACGGGCGAGGCGTGAGCATGGCGATCTCGTTGAATACCCGTTTAACACAACTGCTCGGGTGCCGTTATCCGATCATCCAGACCGCCATGGGCTGGGTCGCCGACCCGAAACTGGTGGCGGCCACGGGCAATGCCGGTGGCTTTGGTTTTCTCGCCGGGGCGACCATCGAACCGCAGCAGATGGAAGCGGCGATTATCGAAACCCGGCGCCTGACCGATCAGCCGTTCGGGGTGAATTTCCATATGTACCAGGCCAATGCCGGCGAGATCGTCGAGCTGGTGTTGCGCCACAAAGTCCGGGCGGTCAGCTACAGCCGTTCGCCGGGCAAGCAAATGATCAGCCGTCTGAAGGACGCCGGGGTGGTGTGCATTCCCACGGTGGGCGCGCTCAAGCATGCGCAGAAAGCCGTGGAAATGGGCGCCGATGCGGTGACCGTACAGGGCGGCGAGGGCGGGGGACACACCGGTTCCGTACCTACTTCGATGCTGCTTGATCAGGTGGTCAATGCCGTGTCGGTGCCCGTGGTGGCGGCCGGCGGATTCAAGGATGGCAAAGGGCTGGTTTCGGCCTTGGCCTACGGCGCCGAAGGCATCGCCATGGGCACTCGCTTTTTGATGTGCGCCGACAGCCCGGTGCCCCAGGCGACGCTTGCCCGTTACCTGGCGGTCAAGGACCCGGCGGCGATCATCATCAGTCGCGCCATCGACGGTATGCCGCAACGGATGATCCGCAACGAATTGCTCAACCAGCTGGAAAACAGCGGCGGCCTCAAGCGCCTGTTGCTGGCCTTGCAGAGTGGCCTGGCCTACCGCCGCCATACGGGCATGAGCCTGACCCAGTTGCTCACTAGCGCGCTGAAGATGCGCGGCAGCGGAGAGCTGACCGCCGCGCAAAGCATCATGGCCGCCAACGCGCCGATGGTGATCCAGAAAGCCATGGTCGACGGGCAACCGGCCGCGGGCGTGTTGCCCGCCGGGCAGATCGCCGCATCCATCGACAGCTTGCCCAGCTGCGCCCAATTGATTGAACAGATCGTCCGCGACGCCGAAGCGCGCCTGGGCGAGCTGTGTCGCCGTGTGTCGTGAAGGGGCCATGCATTGTGAAGGAAGGAAACCATGAAACCATTTAGCGTCAGCATCGAACACGGCATTGCCGAACTGGTCTTCAACCGACCACCGGTCAATGCCTTCAACTGCCAGGGCTGGGCCGATATCGCCAGCGAGATCGAGGGCCTGGGCCGCAACAGCGATGTGCGGGTGATCGTGATCCGTGCCGAAGGTCGCGGCTTCTGCGCCGGGGTCGATATCAAGGAACTGGCCGCCGACGGCAACCTGATCGTCGCGGTGAACAAGGGCAACTACGACAGCTTCAAGGCCATTCACCGCAACCCGAAACCGGTGATCGTCGCCGTGCACGGCTTCGTGCTGGGCGGCGGCATCGGCATCTGCGGCGCCGCCGACATCATTGTCGCGTCCGAGTGCGCCACCTTCGGCGTGCCGGAAGTGGATCGCGGGGCCATGGGCGGCGGTGCGCATTTGCAGCGTTTGTTCCCGGTGCAGAAAGTCCGCCACATGTACTTCACCGGCGAGGCCATCGACGCCGCCGAGGCCTACCGCCTGGGCGCGGTGGAGCGGGTGGTCAAGCGCGAAGACTTGCGCGCCGCCGCGTTGCAGATCGCCCGCACCATCGCCGCCAAGAGCCCCGGCATGATCAGCCTGGCCAAGGAAGCGCTGAGCGGCATCGAAGACGGCAATCTGGAAGACAAATACCGCTGGGAGCAGGGCTTCACCCTCGAAGCCTACCGCTCACTGGACTCTCAGGAAGCACGCGACTCGTTCGTCGAGAAACGCGATGCCCGATTCAACGGCTGAAGGCATATCCATGGACCTGACCTATACCCCGGCCCAGCAGGCCTTTCGCGCCGAGGCGCGGACCTGGCTGGCGGCCAATGTACCGAGTGAAGCGCTGCAATCGTTCGACACCGAGCCTGGCTTTGCCCAGCACCGCGCCTGGGAAGCCAAACTCAATGAAGGTCGTTGGGGCATGGTCACTTGGCCGACCGAACTCGGTGGGCGCGGCTGCGACCTGATCGAATGGCTGATTTTCGAAGAGGAATACTACCGTTCCGGGGCGCCGGCACGGGTCAACCAGAACGGCATCTTCCTGCTCGGCCCAACCTTGATGGAGTACGGCAGCGAAGAGCAGAAAGCGCGATTCCTGCCGCGCATGGCCACAGGCGAGGACATCTGGGCCCAGGCCTGGTCCGAGCCGGGTGCCGGTTCCGACATGGCGGCGATCCGTTCCAAGGCTGAACGGGTGGGCGACCACTACGTGATCAACGGCCAGAAAACCTGGTCGACCCGTGCGGTGTGGGCGGATTGGGCGTTCGGTATTTTCCGTACCGACTCGCAGTCCCAGCGTCATCACGGGTTGACCTTCATCCTGCTGCCGCTGGACACGCCGGGCATCACCGTGCGGCCGATTCCGCAGCTCAACGGTTTGCCGGGCTTTGCCGAAATTTTCTTCGACGACGTCAAGGTGCCGGTGGAAAACGCCCTCGGTGGCGAAGGCATGGGCTGGCACGTGGCGATGTCCACCGCTGGTTTCGAGCGTGGTTTGTTGCTGCGTTCACCGGCGCGCTTCCAGGAAACCGCCAAGCGTCTGGTGCAGTTGTACCTGGCCAACCGTGAGCACGCCGACCGCGACCCGGCCATTGGCGAGGCGGTGATGCGCGCCTGGCTTGATGCCGAGGCCTACACCCTGAGCACCTACATGACTGCTTCGCAACTGGTGCAGGGCGGCAAGATCGGGCCGGAATCGTCGACCAACAAGATCTTCTGGTCGGAACTCGATCAGCGCATGCACGACACCGCCATGAGTATTCTCGGCCTGCGCGGCGAACTGCTGCCGCAAGCCCCGGCCGCCGGTGACGTCGGTCATTGGCTGGAAGGTTTCCTGTTTGCCCAGGCCGGGCCGATCTACGCCGGCACCAACGAGATCCAGCGCAACATCATTGCCGAACGCATGCTCGGCATGCCGCGTGCCTGAGGAGTAGACCATGGACTTTAGTTTCAGCCGCGACCAACTGCTGTTTCAGGACAACGTCCGCAGCTTCCTGATCAACGAAGTCACCCCGGAGCGCATTCGCGAACTGTGGCAGAGCGACAGCGGGCGCAGTGAACAACTCTGGGCGCAACTGGTGGAGCTGGGCCTGACCGCACTGACCGTGCCCGAGGCACAGGACGGCATGGGGATGAATGAGCTGGACTTCGTGCTGATTGCCCAGGAATGCGGTTACGCCGGTCTGCCCGAACCGCTGGTGGACACCATGCTGGTCGGCGTGCCATTGCTCGCCGCCCTGGATGAGCAACACGCGCCGCTTAAACAAAAATGGCTGTCGCGAGTGGCCGAGGGCGGTGCACGTCTCGCGGTTTCCGAGCCGGGTAATCCGCTGGTCAGCGATGCCCATGTCGCCGATCTGCTGTTGTTGGCCAATGGTGACGAAGTGCACGCCCTGGAGCGTGATGCCGTGCGCCTGACCCGCAACGAGTCGGTCGACCCGAGCCGTCAACTGTTCCAGGTCGAGTGGACGCCAACGCCTGCTACCTGCGTGGCCAGTGGTGAACAGGGACGGCGTTTGTGGGCAGCCGCCTTCAACCGTGGCGCTCTCGCCAGTGCCGCGCAATTGTTGGGGCTGGCCAAACGCATGGTCGACCTGGCGGTGGACTACACCTTTGAGCGCAAGCAGTTCGGCAAGCCGGTGGGTTCGTTCCAGGCGGTCAAGCACTTGATGGCCAACGTCGCGGTGCAGATCGAGTTCGCCAAAGGCCCGCTGTATCGCGCCGCTTATGCGCTGGCCGAGCAACAACCGGGGCAGGACGTGCTGGTGTCCCACGCCAAGCTGGCGACGGCGGAAGCGGCGATACTCGCGGCGAAGAACACCATCCAGGCCCACGGCGCCATGGGTTACACCTGGGAAGTCGACTTGCATCTGTTCATGAAGCGCGCCTGGGCCCTGGACAAGGTCTGGGGCGATCGCGGCCATCACAAAGGGCGGATTCGCGCGGCGTTGCTGGACGGCAAGCCTGCGCTGGGTGCGGGCAGTACGTTCTAACCAGTCATTAAGGGTGACGAAATCCCTGTGGGAGCGGGCTTGCTCGCGAAGGCGGCAGCACATTCAACATTTTTGTCGACTGAACTGACGCATTCGCGAGCAAGCCCGCTCCCACAGGTTATCGGCGCCTGATTTTAATTTTTATACCGAGGTAGACCATGCCTGAAGCTTATATCGTCGACGCCCTGCGCACGCCCACCGGGCGGCGCAAGGGTGGTCTGAGCCAGATCCACGCCGCCGACCTGGGCGCCCATGTGTTGCGCGCGCTGGTCGAGCGCAACGCCATTCCCGACGAGGATTACGACGACGTGATCTTCGGCTGTGTCGACACCATCGGCCCGCTGGCCGGGGACATCGCCCGCACCAGTTGGCTGGCGGCCGGCCTGTCGCAATCGGTGCCGGGCACCACCATCGATCGTCAGTGCGGTTCGTCCCAGCAAGCGGTGCACTTCGCGGCGCAAGCAGTGATGAGCGGCACTCAGGACGTGGTCGCCGCCGGTGGCGTGCAGACCATGACCCAGATCCCGATTTCCTCGGCGATGATCGCCGCCGAACCCTTGGGCTTCACCGATCCGTTCAGCGGTTCCGAAGGCTGGGTGCGGCGCTATGGCGCGCAACCGCCAACGCAGTTCCGTTCGGCGCAGATGATCGCCGAAAAGTGGGACCTGTCCCGGGCGCAGCTTGAAGCCTATTCGCTTGAGTCCCATCGACGTGCCTTGCAGGCTATCGAACTGGGCCGCTTCAACCGCGAGATCGTGCCATTGGCCGGTGTGCTGCATGACGAAACGCCGCGCCAGACCAGCCTGGAAAAAATGGCCGAGCTGGAATTCCTGTTCGGCTGCGACCGGGTGACCGCCGCGGTGTCGAGCCAGACCTGCGACGCGGCCAGTGCGATGCTGATCGTCTCGGAAGCGGCGCTCAAGCGTTACGGCCTGACGCCACGGGCACGCATCCATCACCTGAGCGTGCGCGCCGCAGACCCGATCTGGATGCTTACCGCGCCGATCCCGGCCACCGCTTACGCACTCAAGCGTGCCGGCATGA
Organism: Pseudomonas sp. BF-R-19; assembly: GCF_019956445.1. NCBI lineage: Bacteria > Pseudomonadati > Pseudomonadota > Gammaproteobacteria > Pseudomonadales > Pseudomonadaceae > Pseudomonas > Pseudomonas sp. BF-R-19. The sequence continues at coordinate 38,944 of NZ_JAHBDN010000125.1, read as the reverse complement.
AACTCGAAGACATCGACCGCGTGGAGATCAACGAAGCCTTCGCCTCGGTGGCCATGGCCTGGTTGAAAGAGACTGGCTATCCCCATGAACAGACCAACGTCAACGGCGGCGCGATTGCCCTCGGCCATCCGCTGGGCGCCACCGGCACCCGCTTGATGTGCACCTTGCTCCATGAACTGGAACGCAGCGGCGGACGCTTCGGCATGCAGACCATGTGCGAAGGCGGCGGCCAGGCCAACGTGACGATTATCGAACGCTTGTGATTTCAAGATGCCCACTGAACTTGTGGGAGCGGGCTTGCTCGCGAAAGCGGTGGGTCAGCCAACATTGATGTAGCTGACAGTCCGCCTTCGCGAGCAAGCCCGCTCCCACAGGGAGTTGCGGCGACCCGTGATGAATTTGAAGGATGAGCAATATGAATATCTGTGAAAACCGCGTCGTGATCATCACCGGTGCCGGCGGTGGTCTGGGCCGCGCCTACGCGCTGGCCTTCGCTGCCGAAGGCGCGAAAGTGGTGGTCAACGACATCAACCGCGAAGCGGCGCTCGCCGTGGTCGGCGAAATCCTCGGCCAGGGCGGCAGCGCCGTGGCCAACAGCGACGACATCACCCGCTATGACTCGGCAGGGCTGATCGTGCGCCAGGCCATCGAAACCTTCGGCGACCTGAACGTGGTGGTCAATAACGCCGGCATTTGCCGCGACCGCATGTTCGCCAGCCTCAGCGAAGCCGACTGGGACGCCGTGGTAGCCGTGCACCTCAAAGGCCACTTCTGCATTTCCAGCCACGCCGTGAAGTACTGGCGCGAGCAGGCCAAGGGCGGTGCCAAGGTCGATGCGCGGATCATCAACACCAGCTCCGGCGCCGGGTTGCAGGGCTCCATCGGCCAGTCCAACTACGCGGCGGCCAAGGGCGGTATTGCCTCGCTGACGCTGGTGCAGGCGGCTGAACTGCGCCGCTACGGGATCACCGCCAACGCCTTGGCGCCGGCCGCGCGCACCGGAATGACCGAGCAAGTGTTCGCCGACACCATGAAAAAGCCTGAAGAAGGCTTCGATTACTTCGCCCCGGAAAACGTCGCACCGCTGGTGGTGTGGCTCGGTTCCGAGGCTTCCGCCGAGGTGACCGGGCAGATGTTCGAAGTCGAGGGCGGCAAGTTGTCGATCGCCGACGGCTGGCGCCGTGGTCCGCAACTGGATCGCCAGGGCCGCTGGGTGGTCGCTGAGATGGGCGAAGCGATTGCGCAGCTGATGACTCAGGCCGTTCCGGCGGCGAAGGTTTACGGCAGCTGAAAAAGAACGGTCTCGGGAGGAGTATGCATGGCTATAATCGGCCCCTGATGCCGATCACCTGTAGGAGCGAGCTTGCTCGCGATGAACTCCAGCGCAACGCGTTTATTCAGACAGAACGCGTTATCGTTCACGTCCATCGCGAGCAAGCTCGCTCCTACAAATGACCCACGTTCCCTCCAGACGAGACTTGCCATGACCATTTCCCTGTACGACGCTTCCGTGCCTGTTTTCCAGCAAATGCTCAACGCCCTGAGCGATGTGCTGAAGAAGGCCGAAGCCCACGCTACCGCCAAGAACATCGACCCGAACGCTTTCCTGCAAGCTCGCCTGTACCCGGACATGTTCCCGCTGGTGCGTCAGGTGCAGATCGCCGTTGATTTCGCCAAGGGTGTTTCGGCGCGTCTGGCTGAAGTCGAACTGCCGAAGTACGACGACACTGAAACCACCTTCGCCGAGCTGCAAGCGTTGATCGCCAAGGTCCTGGCGTTCATCGGCGAGTTCACGCCAGAGCAGATCAACGGCAAGGAAGGCATCGAGATCGTCACCCGCCCGGGCACGCCTAAAGAGAAGCGCTTCAGCGGCCAGTCCTACCTGCTGACCTACGGCCTACCGCAGTTCTTCTTCCACGTCACCACCACTTACGCACTGCTGCGCCACAACGGCGTGGAAGTGGGCAAGCGCGACTACATGGGCGCGTTCTAAACCGTCCGGGTACAAAAAAGCCCCCGGAGCCTTTGGCTGCGGGGGCTTTTTCATGTGTACGCGGTCTCCTGTGGGAGCGGGCTTGCTCGCGAAGGGGCCATCAGCTTCAACATCTTCATTAACTGACACACCGCTTTCGCGAGCAAGCCCGCTCCCACATGGGGCGGCGGTGTTACGCCAATCGTGCTGCTTTATCTTCTTCACCCAGGCAAGCCGCCGCGGTGAACAGCACATCGGTGGACGAGTTCAGCGCGGTTTCCGCCGAGTCCTGCAACACACCAATGATGAAACCAACCGCCACCACTTGCATGGCGATTTCGCTCGGGATGCCGAACAGGCTGCACGCCAGTGGAATCAGCAACAGCGAACCACCGGCCACGCCCGAGGCGCCGCAGGCGCAGATGGCTGCGACGACGCTCAACAGGATCGCGGTAGGAATGTCCACGGCGATGCCCAGCGTGTGCACGGCCGCCAGGGTCAGTACGGTGATGGTGATCGCTGCGCCGGCCATGTTGATGGTCGCGCCCAGCGGGATCGATACCGAGTAGGTGTCTTCGTGCAGGCCCAGGCGCTTGCTCAATTCCAGGTTGACCGGGATGTTCGCCGCCGAGCTACGGGTGAAGAACGCCGTGATGCCGCTTTCGCGCAGGCAGGTCAGCACCAGCGGGTACGGGTTGCGACGCAGTTTCCAGAACACGATGAGCGGGTTCATCACCAGTGCCACGAACAGCATACAGCCCAGCAGCACGGCCAGCAGGTGGGCGTAGCCGATCAAGGCGCCGAAACCGGAGGTGGCCAGGGTCGAGGCCACCAGGCCGAAGATGCCCAGCGGGGCGAAGCTGATCACCAGGCGCACGATCACCGTCACGCCGTTGGACAGGTCGCCCAGCACTTCACGGGTGGTGTCGCCGGCGTGGCGGATGGCAATGCCCATGCCGATGGCCCAGGCCAGGATGCCGATGAAATTGGCATTCATCAGGGCGCTGACCGGATTATCGACCACGCTCAGCAACAGGCTTTGCAAGACTTCGCCAATCCCGCCTGGCGCTGTGACCGCGACGTCCTGGGTCGACAGCACCAGGTTCGACGGGAACGTCATGCTGGCAACCACCGCGACCACGGCCGCGGCGAAAGTGCCCAGCAGATACAGGAACAGAATCGGCCGGATGTGGGTTTCCTGACCGTGCTTGTGGTTGGCAATCGACGCCATGACCAGCACGAACACCAGAATCGGCGCGACGGCTTTCAGCGCCGAGACAAACACTTTGCCGATGAACGCCGTGGACTTCGCCATGTCGGGGGCAATCAGCGCCAGGGCAATACCGGCGATCAGGCCGATCACGATCTGTGTGACCAGGCTCAAGCGTTTAAGGCGGTGCAATAGAGAAGGGGATGTAGCAGTCATAAAACGGCATCTCTGATTTTTTATAAGTGCATGGTTTCGCCGCAGTTGCAGCAACAAGCAGGGCAGGCCGCAGACGGGAAACCGAGAGGGGAACACAGGGTGTAGAACGCCGCATTCCTTGTGGGAGCGAGCTTGCTCACGATGACGGTGGCACAGTCGACACATGCGTTGACTGACAGTCCGCCATCGCGAGCAAGCTCGCTCCCACAGGTTTGCCCCTTGAATGATCGGCTTTGATCACAGGGTGTACGTTTTTCAGGGCGCGGACTTTATCACAGCGCAGGAGCGATCTTTCAGACCTGTGACGAACTGCCACCCTGGCATTCAACGAGATAGGCAGGTTCGTGCAACCGCGTTCGGAAACACTCTGTTAAGATTCGCCATCCTCATTTTCATGTCTGCCAGTGGGCCTTCGGGCTATCGCTGGTGTCGTCGTTTTCTGGAGTTCTGCATGCTGTTGCCCATTCTTCTGTTGTCCGCCGCCGGCTTCACGGTGCTGACCACGGAATTCGTCATCGTTGGCCTGTTGCCGGCCATCGCCCGGGATCTGGAGGTCAGCATCCCGCAGGCCGGTTTGCTGGTGACCCTGTTCGCTTTCACCGTGGCCGCGTTCGGGCCGTTCCTGACGGCGTACTTCGCCCGCTTCGAGCGCCGCAAGCTGTTCATCTCGGTGCTGATCATGTTTGGTCTGGCCAACACGCTCGCGGCGCTGGCGCCGAACATCTGGGTGATGGCGTTTGCCCGCTTGATCCCGGCGCTGGGGCTGCCGGTGTTCTGGGCCTTGGCCAGCGAAACGGCAGTGGACATCGTCGGGCCGGATTACGCCGGTCGCGCCATCGCCAAGATCGGCTTCGGCATCGTTTGCGCCACGGTGTTCGGCATTCCCGTGGGCACGCTGATTTCCGATGCGTTCGGCTGGCGCAGTGCCTTCGCGATTCTGGCGGTCATTGCCTTTGCCAAGGCGTTGCTGCTGTTTATCTATCTGCCGAAGACCAACCTGCACCAGCATCAGGTGAGCTTCCGGTCGCAGTTCAAGATATTGCGCAGCCCGCTGATGCTCGGTCACGTGTTGCTGTCTGTGATTGTGTTCAGCGGCATGTTCACCGCGTACACCTATCTGGCGGACATCCTTGAGCGCCTGGCCGGTTTCAACGGTACCGTGGTCGGCTGGTGCCTGATGGGCTTCGGCGCGGTCGGGTTGCTCGGCAACTCCCTGGGCGGCCGGGCGGTGGATCGTCATCCGCTGATGGCGTCGATGATGTTCTGTGCGTTCATGATTGCCGGCCTGGTGGCGCTGGTGCCGAACATCCATTCGCCGCTCGGTCTGGCGGCAGCGATGGGCATCTGGGGCGTGACTCAGGCGGCGTTGTTCCTGGTCAGCCATGTGCGCCTGATGAAAGCCGCGCCCGAAGCGCCGGCCTTCGCCGCGTCGCTGAACATCGCCGGGGCCAACCTCGGTATTGGCTTGGGCGCGATGATCGGTGGTCGGGTGATCGACAGCGTCGGCCTGCAAGGCCTTGGCTTTGCAGCCGCCGCTTTCATTCTGGCGTCGATCCTGCTGGCCATCGCCCTGATGACCTTCAAGCCGCGCGAAGAGGTCACAGCGCTGTAAACAGCTCGCGTCGGGCACCTTCGGTAATGGCGACAATGCCGGGGTGCTTGACCTTGCGTTCCACTGAGATGGCATAGAACGACTCGCTCACCGCGTCAGTCTGGCCAATCACTTCCACGCCATATTGGCGTTGCACTTCATCGGCGATCACGCTCGGGCCGATGAAGATCCCGCTGCCGGATTGGCCGAAGGCCTGCATCAGGGCGCTGTCGTCGAACTCACCGACAATCTGCGGCTGGATCTGCTGCTCGGCGAACCAGCGTTGCAAACGGCTGCGCACCACGGTTTCCGGCCCGGGAATCAGCAGCGGCGCACCGTGCAGGTTGCGCGGAAAGTCGTGTCCATAACGTGCCGCCAGCTCAGGGGTGGCGAAGAAGCTGATCCCGCACTCACCGAGTTTCTGGCTGTAGCCCTTGATGTCGAGGTGCGACGGCATCGGGCTGTCGGAGATCACCAGGTCCAGGCGCTGGATCGCCAGGTCGGCCAACAAACGTTCAAGCTTGTCTTCGCGGCACGTAATGCGCAGCGGTTCGCTCAGCTCCATGGTCGGTGCGATCAGGCGATAGACGATGGACTTGGGCACCACGTCGGCCACACCAACGCGAAACAGGATCTGCTGTTCATTGGGTTGTGCCCGCAGCATCAGTTCCAGTTCGCCACCGAGCTGGAACATTTGTTCGGCGTAGGGCAGTGCCTGGCGGCCGGCCTCGGTCAGTTCGAGTTGCCGTCCGACTCGCCGAAACAACTCGATGCCAAAGGTCTGTTCCAGTAATGAAATCTGCCCGCTGATGGTTTGTGGCGTGAGATTGAGCTGCTCGCAGGCGCGCACGATGCTGCCGGTCTTGGCCACCACCCAGAAGTAATGCAATTGCCGATAGTTGAGCATGGCGTCTAACACTTCGCAAAAATCGAAGTATAACAGCTGAAAATACGAATTTTCCTGAAGTGTTTGCTTCCCTAGAATGCATCGCTATCAACGGGCCATCGTTTAGGTCCCGTTCGTTCTATCGAGGAAAGCATCATGAAGCTTAAAGCCACGGCACTGTTGATTACGTCTTTACTGGTACTGGCCGGTTGCGACCAGGCCGAGAAAAGCGCGCAACAATTGATGGGCAAGGCTGCCGAAAGCGCCAAACAGGCGATTGACGATACCCACAAGGCCGCCGAGCAAGCACTCAGTGACGCCACCAGCGGGTTGATCAGCAAAAAAGAATCATCGGAAAAAGACTCGGAAAAAACCGAATCTTCCTCCCAGGAAATCTAAACCGTATTACAACGAGTCAGGACTGACCCATGGACTACCTTTTACAACTTGCCGCCAGCCCCACCGCCTGGGTCGCCCTTGCCACCCTGATTGTGATGGAGATCGTGCTCGGCATCGATAACCTGATCTTCATCTCGATCCTGACCAACAAGCTGCCCTTGCACAATCGACAGCGGGCACGGCGCATCGGTATCGGCATGGCGTTGATCCTGCGCCTTGGCTTGCTGAGCACCATCGCGTTCATCGTCCAGTTGACCAATCCGGTGATCGAGATTCTCGGCCACGCGCTTTCCTGGAAAGACATGATCCTGATTGCCGGTGGCCTGTTCCTGTTGTGGAAGGCGACCACCGAGATCCATCACAGCATGGACCCGGCGCCGGAAGATCCGAAGTCGGCGACCTCGACCGTGACCCTGGGCTTCGCTGCCGCGATCGGTCAGATCCTGATGCTGGACATGGTGTTCTCCATCGACAGCATCATTACCGCTGTCGGCATGACCGAGCATTTGCCGATCATGGTCATCGCGGTGGTGGTGTCGGTCCTGGTGATGTTGCTGGCGGCTGATCCGCTGGCCAAGTTCATCAACGACAACCCGACGGTGGTGATGCTGGCCCTGGGCTTCCTGATCATGATCGGCATGACGCTGATCGCCGAAGGCTTCGGCGCCCATGTACCGAAAGGCTACGTCTATGCGGCCATGGCATTCTCGGCTTCGATCGAGGTGTTGAACATGATGTCCCGCCGGTCCAGGCAGAAGCGGGCAGCCACTGAGGCCTGACCCACGCTAAAGGAAACGGCCGCCTGAACTCGAAGGAGTGCAGGCGGCCGTTTTTGTTGGTCTCGGGTAAAGGTCTGGTCAGTGGGCGTTGGCGTGTTGGTTCGGCGTCTTGTCCGCTTCCGGCGCAGGAGCCGGCTGGACAGGGTGATGGTGGCGACGAGTAATGCGCAGCACGCCCCACAACATGGCGGCGGCTACCGCCAGCCAACCGCCAATCAACATCACAATGATCATGGTCAGGCTCATCTGTGCCTCCTTTTTGCCCTTCTGTGGGCACACGTGCTTCGCTGTCGTTCCTTCAGGGAACAGTCTAGCCGTTGCTGTATTTCAGGCTATTGACCGAAAGTCGGCAGTCACCAACCAGTTCGCTCTATCGAATGCACGCGACTACCGTTTAGAGCTATACCGTAGCGGCGCGGCGACCTATGATCGACGACCAAGCCGGGAATGGGATTGCCTGGCGTCTGAACCTGAAAAAGAGAGAGACGATGGTGCGGGTATTTTCTCGAATTTTGTCGGCCATGCTCATCGCCGGTTGCATGGCAGGCCTGGCGGGCTGTGCCGGTAGCGTTGCGCCCGAGATCAAGCGTTTGCCGGAGCGTGTCGAGCTCAGCGGCCGATTCTACCGGGGCGATGCGTATCAAAGCGGGCCGCAGGTGCTGGCCAGCATGCTGTCCCAGCAGGGCATCGTGATCACCCCGGGGTTGCTCGAAAAACCCTTGCATTTGCCGGGGGGCGAAGCCCGGTTGCAACAGAACATGCAGAACCTGGCCCGTGAGTACGGGATGGTGGTTTATCCCCTCGACAGCAACCTGCCGGCCCTGTTGGCGCAAGTCGCCGCCGGCTATCCGGTGATGGTGCGCTTTACTGAGGGCTCGGCCATGTGGGCCGAACCGCGTTACGCCATTCTGGCCGGCTACAACCGCCAGAAGCAGACAGTCCTGCTGCGGGCCGGGATGAATCACCGCGAACTGATGAGCTTCAGCTCCTTCGAGTCGGCGTTCAAGGACGCCGGTGGTTGGGCTGTGCTGATCCAGAATCCGACGCAAATCCCGGCCCATGTCGATCAGCAGCGTTGGCTCAAGGCCGCCAGCGATCTGGCTCAGGCCGGTCAGGAACAGGCCGCCGCCAAGGCTAAAAAAGCCTTGGCCAGCCAGTAAGTCCGTTGGTCACCCGCCGGGCACCTTCGCCCATCGCCAGCCTCTGATCTTTAAGGGCCCGGAACATTATTTCGGGCCGAGATCAGGAGGCGCCCATGGCTCATTCCACAACGCCCGTCGGTCCGCATTCGTCTGAACATTCGTCTGGCAACGAGCTGGGTTTCGATCCCGATTCCCCGGACCTTGCCGATCCTCAGGTCGACCCGATCGGACCCGCCAAGGCCCCGCGGGATGTGAAGCCGGGTGACAACCCCAAGGCTCCCGCCAAGCCCTACGATCCACTGGGTGACCTGAAGCCTTAGGTCCAATGGAGGTGCGTATGTCTACCGATTCCAGTTTCGACGACAAGCGTCCGGAAACCGTCCCCACAACCCCCGAGCAAAGCACCGATCCGGTGATGGATCCCGACAGCCCGTTGAGGGATCCCCTGGCGCGGCCAACGGTAGTGCCCACTGAAAAGCCGAAGGGGTGGAGAGATCCAAGTGCCGGCGACGGTATTCCGGATGACGACCAGATGCCGCTGCCCAACGACTGAGTGTCTGGCGAAAAAAAGCCCCGAATGATCGGGGCTTTTTGTGCGTTGCCGTTTTGTTACTTCGAGGCTTCAACCACGCCGCTCTGTCGCTGCTTGAGGTTCTTGTCTGCCTTGTACTGCAAGGCTACGGAAGGCACGTCCGCACTCTTTCCGCTCTCTACCCAATTACGCATGCGCGTGGCATCGGCAAAATGGGTGTACTTGCCATAAGCGTCAAGGATCACCAAGGCCACCGGGCGGTTACTCATTCGGGTCACCAGCACCAGGCAGTGACCTGCTTCGTTGGTGAAACCGGTTTTTGTCAGCTGGATGTCCCAGTCCGGCTTGCGGACCAAATGGTCGGTGTTGCGAAAACCCAGGCTGTAGTTGGGTTTGCGAAACGAAACGGTCTTTTCCTTGGTTGTACTCAGCTCCGTCAGCAGCGGGTGCTTGTGCGCGGCGATCAACAGTTTGCTCAAATCGCGAGCGGTCGAAACGTTGCGCGGCGAGAGACCTGTCGGTTCGACGAAATGGGTATTGGTCATGCCCAAGGCCCGGGCCTTGGCGTTCATTGCAGCAATGAACGCGACATAGCCACCCGGATAGTGGTGGGCCAGGCTTGCAGCGGCTCGGTTTTCAGATGACATCAGGGCAATCAGCAGCATCTCCCGGCGCGGCAGTTCGCTCTTGAGCTTGACCCGGGAGTACACACCTTTCATTTCCGGTGTGTCGCTGATGTTGATGTTGATGTATTCATCCATGTTTTGCCGGGCTTCAACCACGACCAGGCCGGTCATCAGTTTGCTGACGGACGCGATGGGGACGACGACGTCCGGATTGCTGGCATAGATGACTTTGTTGGTCTGCATATCCAGCAGTAAAGAGCTGCCGGAAGCGAGCTTGAGTTGCGAGGTATTTCGAGGCGCTGCGGTGGTTTCGCCAGCGCTGGCGATTGGCGTGATGAAAGTCCCTGTAACTGCAAAAAATAGGCTCAGGATGGAAAGACGGATTTTCACGCTGGCAGACTCATAAAGTATTGATAAGCCGTTTTGTAACGGGCTATTTCCCAAAAAGCGCGACATTCTGGAGTATGGCTGAATAACTGTCGATGGTTGTTCAAGTAGCAGGTGAAAGTCCTGAGAAACATGAAAAAAAAGTCATTTTCCGGCGAGCGGTCGGTGTTTTTCGTGGGCAAAAAAAACCCCGCCAGGGCGGGGTTCCTTGTCACGCTGACAGCGTGCGCGTTGAAACTCAGCTGTGCAGGGTTTCAGCGGCGTACAGGGTGTTTTCCAGCAGGCAGGCACGGGTCATCGGGCCTACGCCGCCCGGTACCGGAGTGATCCAGCCGGCGCGGGGCAGGGCGGTTTCGTAGATCACGTCACCGACCAGCTTGCCGTCGTCCTGGCGGTTGATGCCGACATCGATCACGATCGCGCCTTCCTTGATCCATTCGCCCTTGACCAGGCCCGGCTTGCCGGCGGCGACGACGACCAGGTCCGCACGGCCGACATGGCCGGCCAGGTCCTTGGTAAAGCGGTGGGTGACCGTCACGGTGCAACCGGCCAGCAACAATTCCATGGCCATCGGGCGGCCAACGATATTGGACGCGCCGACAACCACGGCATTCATCCCGTAAAGGTCGACACCGGTGCTTTCCAGCAGGGTCATGATGCCTTTGGGGGTGCATGGGCGCAGCAGCGGGATACGCTGGGCCAGGCGACCGACGTTATAAGGATGGAAACCGTCGACGTCTTTATCCGGACGAATGCGCTCCAGCAGCCTGGAGGCGTCCAGGTGTTCGGGAAGCGGAAGCTGAAGCAGAACGCCGTCGATTGCAGGATCGTCGTTCAGGCGATCGATCAGCTCGGTCAGCGCTTCTTGAGTGGTTTCCGAAGGCAGGTCATAGGCTTGGGATAGAAAGCCGACCTCTTCACAGTCTTTACGCTTGTGCGAGACATAAACCTGAGAGGCAGGATCGCTGCCGACCAGGATCACCGCAAGGCCGGGCGTGCGCAGGCCTTGCTGGCGACGCTCGGTGACACGTTGGGCGATCTGCTGGCGCAGGCTGGCGGCGATCGATTTGCCGTCGATAAGTTGTGCAGTCATTGCGCGTGATTAACCATCGAGAGGGGAAAAAAAGAGAACGCATTCTCGCATGTCATGCGGTGAGGGCAAAGGCGCTTGGTCTGCAAATTCCCCTAACTCCTTTAATTAAATGAATTTTTTTTAAAAAGGATTTGACGACCTTCGGGTGGCTCTATACTATTCGTCGCACTTGTCGGGCACAGCCTAGCACTGGTTAGGAAGGTTGAGCGGGATTACGATTCTGCAAGACTGGAAAGCACTTAGTTTGTAGTCCTCCAAGGTTACAGCTAACAAGGCGCCCGTAGCTCAGCTGGATAGAGCATCCGCCTTCTAAGCGGATGGTCGCAGGTTCGAGTCCTGCCGGGTGCGCCATTAGGCAGCTTTGGCACAAGTAACGCGATATGGTGGGCGTAGCTCAGTTGGTAGAGCACGGGATTGTGACTCCCGTTGTCGTGGGTTCGATCCCCATCGTCCACCCCATATTTCGAAAGGCGCCAGATTAACAGTCTGGCGCCTTTGCTTTAAAGGCTTCATCCGCGGATGTGGTGGAATTGGTAGACACACTGGATTTAGGTTCCAGCGCCGCGAGGCGTAAGAGTTCGAGTCTCTTCATCCGCACCAAATAAAGCTTCAATCAGGCTGTTGGCCTGGCTGGAGCTTGATAAAGAAGTTGTTTGGCTTCTTTAACAGGCAATATGGTGGGCGTAGCTCAGTTGGTAGAGCACGGGATTGTGACTCCCGTTGTCGTGGGTTCGATCCCCATCGTCCACCCCATATTTCGAAAGGCGCCAGATTGAAAAGTCTGGCGCCTTTTTTGTTTCGGTGGCTGCAGGTTCCGGGCCGCAAGGGCAGGGCGTTTCGTCGTATTTATGTTTCTCGATGATGCTGTGTTGTCCGCCGGCCTCGCTTGCGAGATCGGTCGTCAGGGAGATGGTTGGCGTCCTCCTCTATATATGGAAAGGTTGGCGCAGAGCCCTGGCGTGATTGGTTGTATTTGCCATCGGGGCGAGGTGCATTCGTGCATTCGCACCTATAAATTGCCTGCTGCGTTTTTACCCGTTTTCAGTAGGGTGACTTCTTGAGTTTGACCCACTAGAATGCATGCCCTTGATTCTGGGGTCGGAAACGGCCGGCTAACGTCTGTGCAACGAGGAATATCCATGCAAGTTTCTGTTGAAAATACTACTGCTCTTGAGCGCCGCATGAGCGTCACCGTGCCGGCTGAGCGCATCGAGAGCCAGGTCAACAAGCGTCTGCAGCAGACCGCCCAAAAGGCCAAGATTGCTGGCTTCCGTCCAGGCAAAGTGCCAATGAGCGAAATCAAGCGCCGTTTCGGTGCTGACGCTCGTCAGGAAGCTGTAGGCGACGTGATCCAGTCTTCCTTCTACGAAGCTGTGGTTGAGCAGAAGCTGAACCCGGCTGGTCAGCCTTCGATCGAGCCTAAATCCCTGGAAGCTGGCAAGGACCTGGAATACGTAGCCGTATTCGAAGTGTTCCCCGAGTTCACCGTTGCCGGTTTCGAAGGTATCACCGTAGAGCGCCTGAGCGCTGAGGTGACTGATGCCGATCTGGACAAGATGCTGGACATCCTGCGCAAGCAGAACACCCGTTTCGAAGTGGCCGATCGCGCCGCTCAAAACGAAGACCAGCTGAACATCGATTTCGTCGGCAAGGTCGACGGTGAAGTGTTCGCTGGCGGTTCCGCCAAGGGTACTCAGCTGGTTCTGGGTTCCGGCCGCATGATCCCTGGTTTCGAAGATGGCCTGGTTGGCGCAAAAGCCGGTGAAGAACGCGTTCTGAGCCTGACTTTCCCAGAGGACTATCAGAACCTGGACCTGGCTGGCAAAGCCGCCGAGTTCACCGTGACCGTCAACACCGTTTCCGAGCCAAAGCTGCCAGAACTGACCGAAGAGTTCTTCGCTCAATTCGGCATCAAGGAAACCGGTCTGGAAGGCTTCCGCGCCGAAGTTCGCAAGAACATGGAGCGCGAACTGCGTCAGGCGATCAAGTCCAAGGTCAAGAATCAGGTAATGGACGGTCTGCTGGCCACCAACCCGATCGAAGTGCCAAAGGCCCTGCTGTCCAACGAAGTTGACCGTCTGCGCGTGCAGGCTGTTCAGCAGTTCGGCGGCAACATCAAGCCTGACCAACTGCCGGCCGAGCTGTTCGAAGAGCAAGCCAAGCGCCGTGTAGTGCTGGGCCTGATCGTGGCTGAAGTGGTCAAGCAATTCGACCTCAAGCCTGACGAAGCCCGCGTTCGCGAGATGATTCAGGAAATGGCTTCGGCCTACCAGGAGCCTGAGCAAGTTGTGTCCTGGTACTACAAGAACGACCAGCAACTGAACGAAGTTCGCTCGGTTGTGCTGGAAGAGCAAGTTGTGGATACTGTTCTGCAGAAAGCTAGCGTGACCGACAAATCGGTCTCTTACGAAGAAGCGGTCAAGCCGGTAGAAGCACCACAAGCCGACTGATCACTTTTGCGGTAAGAAGCACACACCATAAGCCAGCCTTCGAGCTGGCTTATGCGTATTCAAGACATAACTATTTGGGAGTGACTGCAGAGCATGTTCCGTAATTCGTATATTCAGCAGAACTCTGATATCCAGGCCGCAGGCGGCCTGGTCCCGATGGTTGTCGAGCAGTCCGCTCGTGGCGAGCGCGCATACGACATTTACTCGCGCCTGCTCAAGGAGCGAGTGATCTTTCTGGTTGGCCCGGTAGAGGACTACATGGCCAACCTGATCTGTGCGCAACTGCTGTTCCTTGAAGCGGAAAACCCGGACAAGGACATCCATCTCTACATCAACTCCCCGGGCGGTTCGGTGACGGCGGGCATGTCGATCTACGACACCATGCAGTTCATCAAGCCCAACGTGGCGACCACCTGTATCGGTCAGGCGTGCAGCATGGGGGCGTTCCTGCTGACGGCCGGCGCCCATGGCAAGCGTTACTGCCTGCCGAACTCACGTGTGATGATTCACCAGCCACTGGGCGGTTTCCAGGGCCAGGCGTCGGATATCGAAATCCATGCCAAGGAAATCCTCTTTATTCGTGAGCGTCTCAACACGCTGATGGCCCAGCATAGCGGGCGCACTCTTGAAGAAATCGAGCGCGATACCAACCGCGACAATTTCATGAGTGCAGAAGCCGCGCGTGAGTACGGGTTGATCGACGAAGTGATCAGCCAGCGCCCTGCTTAAAATAAGCAGCTCAAAATAGGGTTGGTCGGCGGGTCCGACACCTGCGGGCTTGAAAAAGCCCGCAATAGCCTTCATCTTGTGTTGCAAGCCTATCGGATTTGGATCGAACGAATGACTGACACCCGCAACGGCGAGGACAACGGCAAGCTGCTCTATTGCTCCTTCTGTGGCAAAAGCCAGCATGAAGTACGCAAATTGATTGCCGGCCCCTCGGTCTTTATCTGCGACGAGTGCGTCGACCTGTGCAACGACATCATCCGCGAGGAGGTGCAGGAGGCACAGGCCGAAAGCAGCGCGCATAAATTGCCTTCGCCTAAAGAAATCAGCGGCATCCTTGATCAGTATGTGATTGGTCAGGAACGTGCGAAAAAGGTTCTGGCCGTAGCGGTGTACAACCACTACAAGCGCCTGAACCAGCGTGACAAAAAGAATGACGACGTCGAACTCGGCAAGAGCAACATTTTGCTGATCGGCCCGACAGGCTCGGGTAAGACCCTGCTTGCCGAAACACTGGCCCGTTTGCTGAACGTTCCGTTCACCATCGCCGACGCAACCACCCTCACCGAGGCGGGTTATGTGGGTGAGGATGTCGAGAACATCATTCAGAAGCTGCTGCAGAAATGCGATTACGACGTGGAAAAAGCCCAGATGGGCATTGTCTACATCGATGAAATCGACAAGATTTCGCGCAAGTCTGACAACCCTTCGATTACCCGGGACGTTTCCGGTGAAGGCGTGCAGCAGGCCCTGCTCAAGTTGATCGAAGGCACGGTCGCTTCCGTTCCACCTCAAGGTGGTCGCAAGCATCCGCAGCAGGAATTCCTGCAGGTCGACACCCGTAACATCCTGTTCATCTGCGGTGGTGCGTTCTCTGGTCTTGAGAAGGTCATTCAAAACCGTTCCACCAAGGGTGGCATCGGTTTCAACGCAGAAGTGCGCAGCAAGGAAGAAGGCAAGAAAGTCGGTGAATCCCTGCGTGAAGTCGAGCCTGACGATCTGGTCAAGTTCGGTCTGATCCCGGAATTCGTCGGTCGTCTGCCGGTACTTGCCACGCTGGACGAGCTTGACGAGGCTGCGTTGATGCAGATCCTCACCGAGCCGAAAAATGCTCTGACCAAGCAGTATGCCAAGCTGTTCGAGATGGAAGGCGTGGATCTGGAATTCCGCAGCGACGCTCTGAAATCGGTCGCCAAGCGTGCCCTGGAGCGTAAAACCGGTGCCCGTGGCCTGCGTTCGATTCTCGAAGGTGTATTGCTCGACACTATGTATGAAATCCCCTCGCAATCGGAGGTGAGCAAAGTAGTGATCGATGAAAGCGTGATAGAAGGCAAGTCCAAGCCACTGTATATCTATGAAAACAGTGAGCCGACCGCCAAGGCCGCGCCAGACGCTTAAGCGTCACGCAGCTTGAATAAAGAAGGGGCCTTCGGGCCCCTTTGCTATTGTGGGACCTGGCCTGCAAGCGTTGATTTGCCAGCGATGGCGGTCCTTGAAGGCGTATCCGACCCATCGCAGCAGCTTTCGTAAGCTGCAATCTTTCAAGTGGACCTTTTATCCGCTTGTTTTTTTCCAAGGCAGCCCCCATCTTGGTTTCAAGCTTACTTCCATCTGTTTACGGCCTTGCGGCCGCCGTAGAGGCGAAATCATGAAGACAACCATCGAATTGCCTCTCCTGCCATTGCGTGATGTCGTGGTTTATCCGCACATGGTTATCCCGCTGTTCGTGGGGCGCGAGAAATCCATCGAAGCCCTCGAGGCTGCGATGACGGGTGACAAGCAGATTCTTCTGCTGGCCCAGAGAAACCCGGCTGACGACGATCCCGGTGAAGATGCCCTGTATCGCGTTGGTACGATTGCCACCGTTCTGCAGCTGCTGAAGCTGCCTGACGGAACGGTCAAGGTTCTGGTCGAGGGCGAGCAGCGGGGCGCTGTCGAGCGCTTCAGCGAAGTGGACGGCCACTGCCGTGCCGAAGTCTCCCTGATCGACGAAGTTGACGCCCCAGAGCGCGAGTCGGAAGTGTTCGTTCGCAGCCTGCTGTCCCAGTTCGAGCAATACGTGCAGTTGGGCAAGAAAGTCCCGGCTGAGGTCCTGTCGTCGCTCAACAGCATCGATGAGCCAGGTCGCCTGGTGGACACCATGGCCGCGCACATGGCCCTGAAGATCGAACAGAAGCAGGAAATCCTCGAAATCATCGATTTGTCGGCCCGGGTCGAGCACGTTCTGGCGCTGCTGGATGCCGAGATCGATCTGCTGCAAGTCGAAAAACGCATTCGCGGCCGCGTCAAAAAACAAATGGAGCGCAGTCAGCGCGAGTACTACCTGAATGAGCAGATGAAGGCCATTCAGAAAGAGCTCGGCGACAGCGACGAAGGTCACAACGAAGTCGAAGAGCTGAAAAAACGTATCGATGCCGCCGGCCTGCCGAAAGACGCGCTGGCCAAGGCGACGGCTGAACTGAACAAGCTCAAGCAGATGTCGCCGATGTCCGCGGAAGCGACCGTGGTGCGCTCGTACATCGACTGGCTGGTTCAGGTGCCGTGGAAGGCCCAGAGCAAGGTGCGCCTGGACCTGGCGCGTGCAGAAGACATTCTGGATGCCGACCACTATGGCCTGGAAGAGGTCAAGGAACGCATCCTCGAATACCTCGCCGTGCAAAAGCGCGTGAAAAAAATTCGTGGTCCGGTGTTGTGCCTGGTCGGTCCTCCAGGGGTGGGTAAAACGTCCCTGGCGGAGTCGATTGCTCACGCCACCAACCGCAAATTCGTGCGCATGGCCCTCGGCGGTGTGCGTGATGAGGCGGAAATTCGTGGTCATCGCCGTACTTACATCGGTTCGATGCCAGGAAGATTGATTCAAAAAATGACAAAAGTGGGGGTCCGCAACCCGCTGTTCCTGCTCGATGAAATCGACAAAATGGGCAGCGACATGCGTGGCGATCCGGCATCGGCGTTGCTGGAAGTGCTTGATCCCGAGCAGAACCACAACTTCAACGATCACTATCTGGAAGTCGATTACGACCTGTCCGATGTGATGTTCCTTTGCACCTCTAACTCGATGAACATCCCACCAGCGTTGCTGGACCGGATGGAAGTGATCCGTCTGCCGGGCTACACCGAAGACGAGAAGATCAACATCGCCGTCAAATACCTTTCGCCGAAGCAGATCACTGCCAACGGCCTGAAGAAAGGCGAGTTGGAGTTTGACGCAGAAGCGATCCGCGACATCATCCGCTACTACACCCGTGAAGCCGGTGTGCGCGGGCTGGAGCGCCAGATTGCCAAGGTCTGCCGCAAGGCCGTCAAGGAGCATGCGCTGGAAAAACGCTTCTCGGTGAAGGTCACCGCAGACATGCTGGAGCACTTCCTGGGCGTGCGCAAATTCCGCTACGGCCTGGCCGAGCAGCAGGATCAGATCGGCCAGGTGACCGGGCTGGCATGGACTCAGGTGGGTGGCGAACTGCTGACTATCGAAGCGGCCGTCGTACCGGGCAAGGGCCAGTTGATCAAGACCGGTTCCCTGGGTGACGTGATGGTCGAATCGATCACCGCGGCCTTGACCGTTGTCCGCAGTCGGGCGAAGAGCCTGGGGATCCCCCTGGACTTCCATGAGAAGCGTGACACGCACATCCATATGCCGGAAGGGGCGACTCCAAAGGACGGCCCTAGCGCCGGCGTGGGCATGTGCACGGCCCTGGTATCGGCATTGACCGGCATTCCGGTACGCGCGGATGTCGCCATGACCGGCGAAATCACGTTGCGTGGCCAGGTACTGGCCATTGGCGGCTTGAAAGAAAAACTGTTGGCTGCCCATCGTGGCGGAATCAAGACCGTGATCATTCCTGAAGAGAATGTGCGCGATCTCAAAGAGATTCCGGACAATATCAAGCAGGATCTACAGATTAAACCGGTTAAATGGATTGACGAGGTCCTGCAAATTGCGTTGCAATACGCGCCGGAGCCCTTGCCGGACGTGGCTCCGGAGATAGTCGCGAAGGATGAGAAACGCGACGCAGATTCTAAGGAAAGAATTAGCACGCATTAGTACGTATTTGCCTGGGGGGCTTTCTTGACAGCTTTTTAGAGCCCTTGTTATAAAGCGGCTCTTAAGTGTCTGTAGGCCATTCAGCACTCGTTTTTGCTTTCACCAAAAAAACTTAGAATCATACTCAAATAGATATAAGGGGACTTAGAGTGAACAAGTCGGAACTGATTGATGCTATCGCTGCATCCGCTGATATCCCGAAAGCTGCTGCTGGCCGTGCGCTGGACGCTGTAATCGAATCCGTCACTGGCGCTCTCAAGGCTGGCGACTCTGTTGTTCTGGTTGGTTTCGGTACTTTCTCCGTAACTGATCGTCCAGCTCGCATTGGTCGTAACCCACAGACCGGTAAGACGCTGGAAATCGCAGCAGCCAAAAAACCAGGTTTCAAAGCCGGTAAAGCACTGAAAGAAGCTGTCAACTAAGTTCGATTCAGGTTTTTACCCATCCGGGTCGGGGTCATGCCTGACTTGGCAGCGGAGCGGCAGTCCTGACTGCAGGTCGCCGGTTCAAGACACCGAGGGTCGCCAGTTCGAGCCCTCGATCCGCTCCGCCAGTTACGAGAAGGCGCATCCTCGGATGCGCCTTTCTTCTATTCGGATTCTACCCACGCTCCACGGTTGCCTAATTTTTGAAGTTCAACCGTTTCTGGGGGACGCATGCTGCAGAATATCAGGGACAATTCACAAGGCTGGATTGCCAAGACTATTATCGGGGTCATCGTTGCATTGATGGCTTTGACCGGTTTCGACGCCATTTTTCAGGCCACGACGACCAAGAATGAAGCGGCGAAGGTCAATGGTGAAGAAATCAGCCAGAACGAGCTGAGCCAGGCGGTCGATATGCAACGCCGTCAGCTCATGCAACAGCTCGGCAAGGATTTCGACGCTTCCTTGCTCGATGAAAAAATGCTGCGCGAGTCGGCTCTCAAGGGTCTGATCGATCGCAAACTGCTGCTGCAAGGCGCAGAAAGTTCGAAATTCGCTTTTTCCGAAGCGGCTCTGGATCAGGTCATCCTGCAAACTCCTGAGTTTCAGGTGGATGGCAAGTTCAGCTCCGAGCGTTTCGACCAGGTGATTCGCCAACTCGGCTATAGCCGCATGCAATTCCGCCAGATGCTGGCTCAGGAAATGCTGATTGGTCAGCTGCGTGCCGGTCTGGCCGGTAGCGGTTTCGTAACCGATGCACAGGTGCTGGCGTTTGCCCGTCTGGAAAAACAGACCCGCGATTTCGCCTCCCTGAACATCAAGGCCGACCCGGCCGCGGTGAAGCTGACCGACGATGAGGTCAAAGCCTACTACGACGAGCACGCCAAGGAATTCATGACGCCGGATCAGGTGGTCATCGATTACCTCGAACTGAAGAAGGCTTCCTTCTTCGATCAGGTCAGCGTCAATGACGAAGACCTGCAGGCGGCCTATCAGAAAGAAATCGCGAACCTGTCCGAGCAACGCCAGGCGGCGCACATTCTGATTGAAGTGAACGACAAGACCACCGAGGCGCAAGCCAAGGCGAAGATCGAAGAGATCCAGGCCCGTCTGGCCAAGGGCGAGAAATTCGAGGCTCTGGCCAAGGAATTCTCCCAGGATCCGGGTTCGGCGAACAACGGCGGTGACCTGGGTTATGCCGGTCCTGGCGTCTACGACCCGGCGTTCGAGAAAGCCCTGTATTCGTTGGCCAAGGACCAGGTTTCCGCGCCGGTTCGCACCGATTTCGGCTTCCACCTGATCAAGCTGTTGGGCGTGGAAGCGCCTGAAGTACCGACATTCGCCAGCCTCAAAGACAAGCTGACCCGCGAATTGAAGACCCAGCAGGTCGAACAGCGTTTTGTCGAGGCGACCAAGCAACTGGAAGACGCCGCGTTCGAAGCCTCCGATCTGGCTCAGCCAGCGCAGGACCTGAAGCTGACCGTCCACACGTCCAAGCCGTTCGGCCGTGAAGGCGGTGAGGGTATTGCGGCCAACCGTGCCGTGATCACTGCCGCGTTCAGCCCGGAAGTCCTGGATGAGGGCGCGAACAGCACCGCCATCGAGCTCGATCCGGAAACCGTGGTCGTGTTGCGTGCCAAGGAGCACCTGAAGCCTTCGCAATTGCCGCTGGAAAGCGTCTCTGCCGCGATCCGTGTGCAATTGGCCAAGGAGCACGCCAGCGCCGATGCCAAGACCAAGGCTGACGCCCTGATTGCCAGTCTGCGCGATGGCAAGACCCCGCTGGATCAGGCGGTCGACGGCCAGGCCTGGAAAGTCACCGAGGCGGCGACTCGCGCTCAGGAAGGGGTCGACCCAGCGGTGCTGCAAGCGCTGTTCCGCATGGCGAAGCCAGCGGCCAAGGACAAGCCGACCTTCAGCAGCGTGACGCTGGCTGATGGCAGCCTGATGATCGTGCGCCTCAATGGCGTGAACGAAGCCGCGGCGCCAACCGAAGAAGAGAAAGCACAGTATCGTCGCTACCTCGCTTCGCGCATCGGCCAGCAAGACTTCGCGGCTTATCGCAAGCAACTGGAAAGCCAGGCAGAGATCAAGCGTTACTGATGCCTCACCAGGTTTAGCGCTGCACAGAAGACCCCGGCCGGAAGGCCGGGGTCTTTTTTTTTGTTTTGCCGTACGTCATTTGCCGCGGTGACTTTTGCACAAAACCGGGGTCAATCAGCCTGTAACCGTTTTAAGACATGATCGATGCTCCGCTAAGCATCGATCTGTTGCACAATACGCCCCGAACCGTTTTCCTCAGGATGTTCAATGTTTAAATCACTTCCCATGCGGGTTGTCGGGTTGGCAGCCGTGTTTGCCACTGCGGCCGGTTGTTCATCGAACAAGACCGCCATCTATGAGCATGAGAATTTCGACGACTCCGGTACCTTTTCCCGCAACTATCCGGTCACCGATACCCAGAGTTGTGAAGCCGCCCGTCGCGCCTTGCTCAGCCAGGGATACATCATCACCAGCAACGATCCGAAGCTGGTCAGCGGTCACAAGAGCTTTCAGCAGACCGGCGAGAATCACATGGAGATCAGCTTCAGTGTGGTGTGTACCGATGACGGCAGCGAAGGGCATCACGCGACCGTATTCGCCAATGCCCTGCAGGATCGTTATGCGCTGAAGAAGACCAACAACTCCGCCAGTCTCGGTGTGGGTGTGTTGGGTTCGGTGTCGATGCCGATCGGCTCCTCCGATGACTCGATGGTCAAGGTCGCCAGCGAAACCGTATCGTCTGCCAAGTTCTACGAGCGTTTTTTCGCACTGGTCGAGCTGTTCCTGCCGCCGGAAGCGAAAAAGGCTGCGCACATCCCCGAAAAGCCGAAAACCGACCTGGGCATGCCTGAAGCCAAGACGGCACCGGCACCGCTGGCACCTGCCCCGGCAGCAGCTCCCGCGGTAGAGCCTGTGGCACCTGCACCCGTTGAAGCGGCTCCGGCGGCCTCCGAGCCGCTTGCCCCGCCTCCTGAAGCGGCGCCGATTACCCCGGTTCAGAACACAGAACCGGCACCTTCGGCAGAAACCATCTCGCCACCGACAAACCCGACGGACATACCACCGCCGAGCGAGCCGATTCAGGCGATTCCTGTCTCTGGCCAGTGATCGATCGCGTTACGGGATCGGCCAACGAGTAACGATCCCGTAGCAGGCGCAAAGATTGACCCGCATCAAGCAAGTCCGCTGTTCTGTGCCCTCCCGCGAAAAAACCAATGATAAATTCCTGACCAGCTGCTACGTTTTATTCAGTAGCGACAGAGTGTCGTGTCCGCGTCATTTTTCCTTCACGCGGGCACTTTATGCTCAAGGGATTGGTCATTTATTCAGACGTTTTTCAATAAGGGTTGGGGGATTCAAAAATGGACGATTATCAAGAAGAGCTGCTCGAGTACCAGGCATTCGAACTGGACCCACTGGAGCCAGCGGAAGACGCTACTGAGCTTTAAGGCTTCAACTTGTCGCTTGCAGCTAGAGGCTTTGGGCTGTTTTTCTATGGCTGCGGCGAAATTCGCCGGGTGTCTGCCCGTTCCAGCGTTTGAAAGCGCGTTGAAACGCTTCGGCTGAGGCAAAGCCCAGCAGGTAGGCGATCTCTCCGAACGCCAATTCGGTGTCGCGTATGTAAGTCATGGCCAGGTCGCGGCGGGTGTCGTTGAGAATCGCACGAAATTGTGTGCCTTCATCGGCGAGCTTGCGGCGCAAGGTCCAGGTGGGCAGCTTCAGGCGTGCCGCCACCTCTTGCAGGTCGGGCTCCCGGCCACCATTGAGCAAGGGTCCCAGCAGCGCGATGATGCGTTCACGCAGGCTGCGGGTACGTGTCAGTTGTTCCAGTTCCCGCTCACACAGTTGCAGCAAATGCCGCCAGGTACTCGGGCAATGCTCGGGGTTGCGCTGGGCGAGACTTGCCAGGCTCAAGCGCAGTTGATTGCGCTCTGCGCCAAACTGCATCGGACAGTCACCCAACACGTCATAGGCCGCGCGGTAACCGGGCTCCTCGAATTCGATTTCGATGCGCTCGGCGCGCAGAGGGGCAGGGCTGACACTGGATAATTGCTGCAACCAGCCGGCGATGATCGAATCCACCACAAAGCGGTTATAGGCGTTATAGGGGCTGATCGAATAGAAGCGCAGCCAGGCGCCCTGGGCGTCTTCGTGAAAGCTTGATTGACCCCGATAATTGGAGCCATACAAGGCTTCGAATCGAATCAGGCAGCGCGCGGCTTCCCGTACCGTCGGTGCCTGCGCCGCGGTGATGCCAGCGAGGCCTGCCTGGCTCAGGCGACTGAGCTGACCCATGCGCAAGCCAAGGGCCGGGTTGCCGGTCAGTTGAATGGCGCCGTGGCCCAGGCGCATGTAGCGCGGTATCGACAGCCGGGCACCGGCTTCGCTCAGGCGAGCGGCATCAAGGCCGTATTGATCGAGCAGTGGCTGTGGATCGACGCCATGACTGCGCACGGCATCGGCCAGGCTATGAACAAAGCCCACTGACAGATCGCCAAGGCGCATCGGCTGCGGTTTCATGGCTTACAACCAGAGGTTCAGCAAATGCGCACCCTGGGAGTTGCCGTCGGCAAAGTGCTGGCCGTTGCTGCTGAGGAAGCTATGCCCGGCGCTGGCCTGATCCCAGAATTGACCCCGCAGGAACACACTCATGCCAGCAACGGCTTGACTGGCCGGCATCCGGGTCGTGAGGGTCAGGCGCTGCCAGGCCTGGCCTTCACTGACTTCTCCAGGCTTCAAGTTGACCGATGCCGGCGCCGACGAACCCCTGTAGCCGCGCCACGGTTGATCCCAGGTGCCACGGCCGGCAACAAAGGCCGGTACCGCAACCAGTTGTACGCTTTGATCGTTGAGCTTGAGGTAGTTTTCCGGGTACCAGCTGTCGTGGCCAATCAATACGCCCAACCTTCCTGCGGGGGTATCAACGACGTTGAGCGAGTGCTCGCCGTTCGCCTTGATCCCGTTCTGTTCAGCGAAGAACGGGTGTATCTGACGCTGGGGTTGGCCGATCGGCAAACCTTCGCTGTTGAACACCACGCTGCTGTTGTACAGCGCGCCGCGGCCGATTTTCAAAGTGCCGTCGATGATGCTCGGTTCGGGCAGCACGATGGAACCCGCCACCAGCGTCACGTGGAATTCCCTGGCCAGCCCTCCGAACAATGCCTGGTAGTCCCTGGCCATTGCCTTGGCTTTCATGCGCAGGTGGGCATCGTCCAGACGGTTGCCGCCCTCGGCGTTGATCAACGCCTTGGCGAACTTCAGGGGATTGCTCACCGCCAGCCAGTTCATGGCCTCCTTGAGGCTGCTGGCCTGATACAGCTCATCCTTCTCGCCGCTGACCATCAGCCAGGTACCGACGTGCTCCGGCAATACGACGACGGTCTTGCTGTTCAACAAGCCCTGGTCCCGGGCTGCCTGCAGATAGGCCGCGAGCTTGCGGTGCAAGCGCTCGGGGCTTTGATAATCGGTAGGAAACAGTTCGGGCTGGATGCCCAACAGATTGCCGCGGTCCGCAGGCGTACCCTGGTCGACAGCCAGGTTGATCCGCAGGTCCGAAAGGTAATGACCCACCGGCCGGTCCGCGGCCCACATCGCGTAGGTCGTGAGGGCGGCGAGCAACGCCATGGAAAATGTCAGGTACAAAAGTTTGCGCATGGGAAAACAGTTTACAGCCTGGAGCCGGGCGTGGCTTTTCATTAGGAACTGGATCGAGCATAAAGGGAATCAAGGGCTTAGTGGGCAAATTTCAGCGGCGACGGTTTTTTTTCGCTGGCGGTTGCCGTTCTGCGCCGAGATGCAGCAATGAATGACCGGGTTAAACGAGAGATGAATTGACGGGGTGGCGATCATGGAAGGGGAGCACCGGTCAGCCGTCATTTGGCTAGACCGGCTGGCAGGTGAACGTTATTTGGTGACCAGCAGTTCCGGGCCGAGGTAGTTGTTGATCTGGTCGATATCGTCGTCGCCCAGGTTGCCCACCGAAGAGGCCAGGCGCAGGCGTGACATCAAATAGCGCAACTTGGCATCGAACAGATCGTGGCGCGCAACGAAGAGCAGCTCTTCGGCGTTGAGGACGTCCGAGTTGGTGCTGGTGCCACCTTCCTTGAAGCCCTTGCGTGACGATGCCAGTGAGCGTTCGTTGGACGCTACGGCCTTCTCCAGCGCGCGAATGCGTTTGGCGCCGCTCAGTATGCCTTGAAACTCTCGGGTGGTTCCGGTGATGACTTCCTGTCGCGCGGCGTCGAGTTCGTCCGTGGCCTTATCGCTATTGGCACTGGCCTGGCGTGTCAGCGCGCTGACGCCGCCACCACTGAACAGCGGGACATTGACTTCCAGTCCGATCGAACCGTAGCGGTTGCGTTGATTCAGCTCGGAGAGTGATTGGCTCTCACCCGCGGTGTAGCCGGCAACGAAATCCAGGGTTGGCCAGTGGCCGGCCCTGGCACGGTTCACTTCTTCTTCAGCGAGGTCGCGGCTGTACCGGCGTGCATGGAGCAGTGGGCTATCGACCTGGGCTTTGACCAGCCAGTCCTGCAGGTTGCTTGGTACCAGCGGTGGTGTATCGAAACTCGGACGCAAGGTGGTCAGCGATTCGGGGGTTTCACCGATGTACTCCTCGAGCTTGCGGCGCGCGTTGACCAGGTTGTCTTGCGCTTCGATCAGCTCGGCTTCGGCGAGGTCGCGGCGAGCGGCCGACTCGTCGATGTCGGTGACGGTGCCGGCCCCCAATTCCATGCGCCGTTTCGCCGAGGCGAGTTGTTCTTCGAAGGCGTTCAGCTTGGACTTGGCCAGGGTGATGGTTTCGCTGGCCAGGAGCACATCGAAATAGCTTTCGGCCAGGCGCACCGCGGCGTCCTGGCTCTTGGCATCGAATACCGCGTTGCTGTAGTCGGCACGCTGCTGACCCTGGCGGTACTCGGCCATTTTCTGTTTGTTGAACAGTGGTTGGCGCAGGCGCACGTTTGCGCCCTTGGAGTCGTAGTCGAGATCCCTTTCGATACCGCTCTGGCGTTGTGTGCCATTGACCTTGTTGTCGTAGGCCGAGGCGTTGATCTGCGGTAGCAGGCCGGCCGTGCCGATGGCGCGGTTTTCCCCGCCGGCCTCTTTTTCATGCACCGCGGCCTGGTAGATAGGGCCCTGGAACTGCAACAGATCCCAGGCTTGCTTGAGGTCCATGGCGTCGGCCGGCAAAGCCAACCCCATCAGGCAGAAGAGCAGGCAATGACGGTCCATTTCATTGTTCCTTGAATGAGCTGTCCACACGTTCGAGCATTGGTTTAAGAAGATAGCTCAACATATTGCGTTCGCCGGTCTTTATGGTGACGCTGGCGGGCATACCGGGGCGAATGTGATTGGTGCCAAGCAGGCTCATGCCATCGGGGGTGACTTCCACCTGGGCCAGATAGAACGGCTGCTTGCTTTCCTCGTCCATCAGGCGGTCGGCGGAGATGGTCATCACGCGGCCGGGGATGTTTGGCGTCTGGGCATGGTTGAAGGCCGGAAAGGAAATGTCCACAGGCAGGCCGGGGAACATCTTGTCGATGGCCTGTACGGGAATCATCGCGTCGACCTGCAACGGTTCGTTGACCGGAACGATTTCCATGATCTTGAAGCCGGGCTGAATGATCCCGCCGACGGTGGCGATGCTCAGGGCCTGGACCATGCCGTCGATCGGCGAGCGGATCACCGTGTGGGTCACTTCATAGTCCAGCGCGCGTAAGCGGTCGGCCAGGGTGGTGTTTTCCTTGGCGGTGTCGGTCAACTGCGATTCGACTTCCTTCAGGTAATCGTGCTGGCGCTGCAGGATGCGCAGCTTGATTTCGGTGGTCTGGCTGCGCACGCGAGCGATGTTGTTGAGGTTCTCGGCCTGGCCGGCGGAGAGGTCGGCATTGCTGCGTTCCAGCTCAAGCAGGCGGTTGCGCGGCACATAGCCTTCGGCCGCCAGCACACGGGTGCCTTGCAGTTCCTGGTTGAGGAAGCTGATCTGCGAGGCGCGGGCGCTATAGACCTGCTGCAGGCCCTTGAGCTGCACGGCCGACGCCGCCAGGTTCTCCTGCAGGATGCTGATTTCGCCAGCGAGACCGGCGCGCCGGGTGTCGAGCAGGCGCTGTTGCAGGTCCATGGCGGCTTCCAGGCGGTAGTCATCCTTGAAGCGCTTGAGCAGTTCAGGGTCGAATTTCACCACGTCGCGGTTGTCACGTTCCGCTTCCAGTCGGTTCTCCACCGTCTTGCTGACGATGTACTGAGCGCTGACCGCACCCTGTTCGGCAAGGGCACGCAACGAGTCGAGACGGACCACCTCCTGGCCTTTTGTCACCAGATCGCCTTCGCGAACGAGAATGGCGTCCACGGTACCGCCGCTCAGATGCTGCACGGCTTTGCGATTGCTGGTGACCTTGACCGTACCTGTCGCTACCACGCCGGCATCCAGCGGCGCCAACCAGGACCACAGGAGAAAGCCGCCGAAGCCGGCGATCACCAGCCAAATGCCTAACCGCGCGGGTTTACGGACATCCAGATCGATCAGGCTCTTGGGGTCGGAGGGAATCATTTCGGTGCGTTGGCTCATTTGCATGATCGGTCACTCCCGTGCTTTGACGGAGGCCAGCGGAGTTGACGCGCCTGCAGGGATCACACTGGCCTTGCGCAGCGCTGCGAATACTTCATCGCGCGTGCCGAGCATCTGCACGCCGCCGTCGCGCATCATCAGCACCTTATCGACGGCACAGAGTACGTTGGGACGGTGAGAAATCAGAATGACGGTGGCGCCGCGTTCCTTGAGTTCGGCCAGCGCATCCACCAGGGCCTTTTCGCCGACGTCGTCGAGGTTGGCGTTCGGCTCATCCAGCACGATCAGATTGGGGTCGCCATACAGCGCGCGGGCCAAGGCGATGCGTTGCTTCTGACCACCGGAAAGCGGGCTGCCATCGGTGCCCAGGCGGGTGTCATAACCCTGCGGAAAACGCAGGATCATCTCGTGCACTCCAGAGCTCTTGGCGGCGCGGATGACCGCGTCACTGTCGACTTCGCCAAAGCGCGCAATGTTGTCGGCGATGTTGCCCTCGAACAGCTCCACATCCTGTGGCAGGTAGCCGAGCCAGGGGCCAAGTTCGCCCTTGTTCCAGGTGAACATGTCAGCGCCGTCCAGGCGCACCTTGCCTGCCTGCGCCGGCCAGACGCCGACCAGCAGGCGGGCGAGGGTGGATTTGCCCGAGGCGGACGGGCCGATAATGCCAAGGCTTTCGCCGGGGATAAGGCTGAAGCTCACCCCGCGCAGAATCGTGTTGTTGGTACCGGGGGCACCGGCATATACATTCTCCACGGCCAGCATGCCCATTGGCCGCTGCAGCGACATGCTCGGTGGCCTGCGGGGATAGTCTTGCAGCATCTCGTTGAGCCGCCCCCAGGCCGAACGGCAGCCGAGCAGTTGCTTCCACGACGCGATGACCTGCTCCACCGGGCCCAGCGCACGGCCTGTGAGGATCGAGCAGGCAATCATCATCCCCGGTGTGATCTTGCCTTCGATCGCCAGCAGTGCGCCGGCGCCGAGGATCAGAGACTGCAAAGTGATCCGCACGAAGCGCCCGGTGCTGCTGATAATGGCGGCGCGGTCGGAGGCCAGGGTCTGCATTTCCAGAATACGCAAATGGCTTTGGTACCAGCGCTTGCTGATCGACGGCAGCATGCCCATGGCCTCGATGACCTCGGCATTGCGCAAGTTGTTGTTGGCGTACTGGGCTGAGGAGAGGGCGGCCTGGTTGGCTTCGGCCAACGGTTTCTGCGTCGCCTGCTCGGTGAGCCAGGCCAGGACCACCAGAATCAGCGAGCCGATCAGCGTGATCAGTCCGAGAATTGGGTGAATCAGATAGGCGACCAGAAGGTAGATCGGCGTCCACGGTGCATCGAAGAAAGCGAACAGGGAGTTGCCGGTGACGAACTGACGAACCTGGGCGAGGTCCTGCAGGGCCTGGGCCGGATTACCTCCGGCGCGGCTCAGGTTGCGCTCGAATGCAGCGGTGAAAATGCGTCGGTTGAGGTCCATGTCGAGGCAGTTGCCGACCCGGATCAGTACGCGGGTGCGGACCATTTCCAGCGTGGACATCAGCAGGAACAGACCCACCACCAGGACCGTCAACATCGCCAGCGTCGTGACGTTGCGACTGACCAGGGCTCGATCATAGACCTGCAGCATATAAATAGCTGGCGTCAACATCATGACGTTTATGACGCCGCTGAACCCTGCCAGCAAGTAAAAGCTGCGGCGCAGACGAAAGAGCGCGTCGGCCAGTTCGGAACGGATGCTCGACTGCCTGGACATGTTGGTCCTCCCACTTCGAAAAGCCGGTTGCCCTTGTGGCGCAACAGCTAACGATAAATGTAGTTCCTTAAACAGCTTATGGACACGCAGGCTGGTCGCTCTATGGATGGCGAGTCTTCCGAAATCGCTGCGTTACTCCCTTATGCAGCAGCGTAGGTGGCAGCGTAACAGTCCGAAATAACATTTCGCTCTATACCTGCACTCAACTTTCTATATGTCTTTTAAAAACAGCTAGTTGTGAGGCTCAACACCAGTCGTCTGTTTTAGCGACGTAATATTGACAAAGATTTGCTATGGAACTTTAGTCTTAGTTATCGGGGGGCCCGCCCGCCTGAAGCCTGCCATCGTTTTGGCAGCGCAAGGCGCGGTGATTTTCCCGGGAGGAGCAAAATCATGTCGATCATTTCGTTCTTTTGCAGAGGGAAGGGGCTGTCCAGGACGTTCGCCTTCACTTCCAGATTCCATGGCCCCCCCAGGGCTCGAATCCGCTCTGCCTGATCGCCCGGCGAGCAATTCATATCGCGAATTCCAGGCGCGAATCCCGGGTCCCGGGTAACGCCAGCTCTCGCAAAAAAACATAACCAACAAACTGCGCAAGCCAGCACTTGACTTGGCGCGGGAGGATTTTCTCGTCCCGCGCCTTTACCCAGACATATCGAGGGCAATTCAAAATGGCCAATTTCACCAAGTCGGACCTGGAGTTCATCCTCAAGCAAATCTTCATCGCTGAAGCGAATGCCGACGGCGCCAGCCTCATTGATTTGCTTGCCAACACTCAGGTGCCGTTCGGCCTGCGTACCGTCGATGGCAGCTTCAACAACCTGGTCACCGGCCAGACTGATTTTGGCGCGGCGGACACTGACTTTCCGCGCCTGCTTGATCCCTCCTTTCTATCGGCGGAATACGCCGGAACAGGTACGGTGATCGACCCGCAACCACGGATTATCAGTAACCTGGTCGTCGACCAGACCGCCAACAACCCGGCGGCCTATGCCTCAGCGTTCGACCCGGGCCTGGACGGTGTGCTCAACTTCGGCGTGGTGGGTAATGACGACGTACTCAAGGATGGCGTACAGATAGTCACCAGCCCCGGACTGGATGGCGTGTTCGGCACGGCCGATGACAAGGACGTGTTCTTCATGCCCAACGTGTCGCCGGATGTCGGCCTGACCGCCAGCTTCAACTCGTGGATGACTTTCTTCGGCCAGTTCTTCGACCACGGTCTCGACCTGGTCACCAAGAGCACTACCGACGTCGTGTTCATTCCGCTGCAGGCGGACGATCCGTTGTTCGTCCCGGGCAGCCCGACCAACTTCATGGTGCTGTCACGCGCAGTGCATACCGCCGGCGCGGACGGAGTAGTCGGCACTGCCGATGATGGCCAGACCAACACCACCTCGCCGTTCGTCGACCAGAGCCAGACCTATAGCTCGCACCCGTCGCATCAGGTGTTCCTGCGTGAGTACGTGCTCAACGCGGCGGGCGATCCTGTTGCAACGGGGCGCTTGATTACCAATCGTGATCTCGGCGCCGATGGCCTGTTCGGCACTGCCGACGATGGCAACGGCGAAAATGGCGGCATGGCGACCTGGAAGGTGGTCAAGGCCCAGGCCCGTGACATTCTCGGCATCAACCTGACCGACGCCGATGTGCACAACGTGCCGTTGCTGGCAACCGACGCGTACGGCAACTTCATCCGCGGGCCGAACGGCATGCCGCAGGTGGTGATTCGCATTAGTAACGGTGCTGACGGCATCGCCGGGACGGCTGATGACGTCACGCAACTGGTCGAAGGCAACCGGGCAGCTCCCATCAGTCTGGCCAGTGCCGTGAGTACCGGGCATGGTTTCCTCGACGACATCGCCCACAATGCCGCGCCGGTAGTCGTCGGCGGGGTTCTGCAGGCGGATGCCGACATCGCTGTCGGCAATGCGCAGATAACTGACGGGGTCGGCAACAACCTGACCTATGACAACGAACTGCTCGACGCCCACTACATTGCCGGCGACGGTCGGGTAAACGAGAACATCGGCCTGACCACCGTGCACCATGTGTTCCACTCCGAGCACAACCGCCTGGTCCAGCAAACCAAGGACACCCTCCTGGCCGCCGGCGACCTGGCCTTCCTCAATGAGTGGCTGGCAGTCGACGTGGCCGCGATTCCGACTACACCCGCCGAGATTGCAGCGTTGGTGTGGGACGGCGAACGCCTGTTCCAGGCCGCCAAGTTTGGCACCGAGATGCAGTACCAGCACCTGGTGTTCGAGGAGTTCGCGCGGACCATTCAGCCGCAGGTCGACGAATTCCTTGCGCCCAGCGGCTATGACACTTCGATCAACCCGGCAATCCTCGCCGAGTTCGCCCACGTGGTGTATCGCTTCGGTCACTCGATGTTGACCGAAACTGTCGATCGCTTCGATCCCGCGTTCAATCCGCTCCTCACTGACCCGACCAACCCGGACTCGCAACTGGGGCTGATCGCGGCCTTCCTCAACCCGCTGGCGTTCGCCAGCAGCGGGGTGACTGCAGACCAGGCGGCAGGGGCGATCATTCGCGGTGTGACCCGCCAGGTCGGCAACGAACTCGATGAGTTCGTCACCGAAGCGTTGCGCAACAACCTGCTCGGTCTGCCGCTCGATTTGCCGAGCCTGAACCTGGCACGTGGTCGCGACACGGGCATCCCCACGTTGAATGAGGCGCGCCGTGAGTTCTACGCGTCAACCGGCGACAGCCAACTCAAGCCGTACATCAGTTGGGCTGACCTGGCGGACAGCCTCAAGCATCCCGAGTCGTTGATCAACTTCATCGCGGCCTATGGCACGCATGCCTCGATCACGGCGGCGACCACGCTGGCAGACAAACGCGCTGCAGCCTTTGCGCTGGTATTCAATGTTGCGGGTTCGCCGGCTGACCGCCTGGACTTCCTCAACAGCACCGGTGCCTATGCCAACGTAACGCTGGCCGGCGCGGATGGGGTACTGGGTACCGCGGATGACCTGACCGGTGTGACGGTCACGGGCGTCGACGACATCGACTTCTGGGTCGGTGGCCTCGCCGAACAGAAGATGCCGTTTGGCGGCATGCTCGGCTCGACCTTCAACTTCGTGTTTGAAACCCAGATGGAGGCGTTGCAGAACGGCGACCGCTTCTACTACCTGGCGCGTACCGCGGGCCTGGACTTCGGCACCGAGTTGGAAAACAACTCCTTTGCCAAGCTGATCATGCTCAACACCGATGTCACCCACCTGTCGAACACCGTGTTCCTCACGCCGACGTTCACCCTCGAGGTGGATCAGACAGCGCAGTTCACCGGCCTTGGCGTGGACGGCCGCGCCGATCCGACGGGCGGCATCATGATCAACGGCGTCGAAGTCGTGGCGCTGGTAATTCGCGACAACCCTGACACCGTGGGGCCGGACACCAATTATCTGCAGTACACCGGTGAAGACCATATCGTCATGGGCGGCACCGCCGGCAATGACATCATCATTTCCGGTGAAGGCGATGACACCCTTTACGGCGACGCCGGCAACGACCGCCTCGAAGGCGGTGCCGGGAACGATGCGGTACTGGGCGGCGCGGGTGATGACATCATCAGCGACTCGTTCGGTGACAACCGTCTGGAAGGCAATGACGGTAACGATGTGATCGTGGCCGGCAGCATGCTGGTTGGTGGCAACCTGATCCTGGGTGGCGACGGCCAGGACTTCATCATCACCACGGAAGACATCTCCCTGACCTTCGGCGGCCGGGGTGACGACTTCATACTCGGTGCCAAGACCAACCTGCCACCTACCGGTGGCGAAGGTGACGACTGGATCGAGAAGGGCACCCAGGACGGTGCGCCTGGCGATAACTTCTCGCCGCTGCTCAATGACGATGTGATCGGTAACGACATCTTTATTGGTGGTGGCGGTTTCGACGAAATGATCGGCGAGGGTGGCGATGACATCTTTATCGGCAGCGATGCCCAGGACAAGATGGAAGGCATGTCCGGTTTCGACTGGATCAGCTACAAGAATGACCGGATCGGCGTGACCGCCGACCTGAGCATGGCCGCGCTGGCGCAGCCCCACGGCAATACACCAAACCAGAATGCCGGCATATTCAATCCGGTCGGTGCTTCGCCAGCCTCGATTCTTGACCGTTTTGCCGAGGTCGAAGGCTTGTCCGGTTCGAGTTTCGGCGATGTGCTCAGAGGCGATGATGTCAATGCGGACACTATCATCAACCACGGTGGTACCACGGGTAGTGCGCTGACCAATGTCGCATTGATCCGCGGACTGGACCAGTTCCTCGCCGATGCCGGTCTGCCGGTCACCGGCTTTGCCACTGGCAACATCATCCTCGGCGGTGATGGCAGCGACCTGATCGAGGGCCGCGGTGGCGATGACCTGATCGATGGCGACAAATGGATCAATGTCAGAATTGCCGTTTATGACCCGGCTGACGTCAACCATGTCGGCCCCGAGATCGCCACGTTCGACAGCATGGTCGATATGATCCCGTTCATTCTGGACCGCACCATCAACCCTGGTCAGCTCCAGGCCGTGCGGGAAATCATGCCCGGCACCTCGACTGGCGGGGCCGCCTTCGACACTGCCATTTTCTCCGGGCTTGAGGCCGAGTATGCGGTGACTGTCGACGACCGTGGCACGGACGATGTGACGGACGATGTCTGGACGGTGGCCGATAGCGTAGTGGGTCGCGACGGCACCGATACCCTGCTGAATATCGAACGCCTGCAGTTCGCCGATAACCAGCAAGTGCTGGTGGCGGGGCTCAATGCTCAACCGGATGGCAGTCCGACTGTCGCGGATGGCAACGGCGGCGCGATCACGGTGGGCGATATACTGACTGTCAGCGTGGCCGGGGTGACCGATGACGACAACGTCGCGGCGGGTAATCCGCAGGGGTTGATCACCAACTCCTCGGTGTCCTACATCTGGCAGTTCGAGGCCGATCCAGGCACTGGTGTATTCGAGGACATCATCCTGTTGCCGGCTGGCGACCTGGCGTTCCAAAGCGCCGATGGTACCGCGTTCAAGGTCTCTCCTGATCTCGCCGGTTTGTCGTTGCGGGTCAAGGCGATCTATCAGGACGGTCACGGCACCACGGAGATCCTGTTCTCCACGCCGACGGCTGCCATCGTTGCCGGTGCACCGGTTACGCCAACGGCGCAGGTACCTGTAGTCGATGCCACCGCGGGTGGCGCGGGCCTGCACATGGTCCGCTCCGACCTCAACTTCATTCTTGACCAGATCAAGATTGCCGAGGCTGATGCGGCCGGTCAGGACATCCTCTCGCTGATCCCGAATATCCGCGCGCCGCTGGGCCTGCGTACGGTCGACGGGTCGAACAACAACCTGATGAACCTCAACGGCATTAACAACACCGAGTTCGGTGCCGCCGATAACCTCTTTCCGCGCGTGACCGATCCGGTCTTCAATCCGGCGGAAGGGGGAACGTCGTATACGCAGAACAGCGGCCTTGTGATTGACTCGCAGCCGCGCACCATCAGTAACCTGATCGTCGATCAGACGGCGAACAACCCGGCGGCCTATGCCACGGCATTCGACCCGGGCCTGGACGGTGTGCTCAACTTCGGCGCGGTGGGTAACGACGACGTGCTCAAGGAAGGCGTACAGATCGTTGCCAGCCCCGGGCTGGATGGACAGTTCGGTACAGCCGACGACCACGATGTGTTCCTGATCGAGAACACCGCGCCGGACGCGGGATTGTCCGCGCCGTTCAACGCCTGGATGACCTTCTTCGGGCAGTTCTTCGATCATGGCCTGGACCTGGTGACCAAAGGTGGTTCGGGTACCGTCTTCATTCCGCTTCAGCCGGATGATCCGCTGTTTGTTCCAGGTAGCCCGACGAACTTCATGGTCCTGACCCGCGCGACCAACCTGCCAGGGGCGGATGGCGTTCTTGGCACGGCCGACGACATCCATGAGCACACCAATACCACCTCGCCGTTCGTGGACCAGAACCAGACCTATAGCTCGCATCCGTCGCACCAGGTGTTCCTGCGTGCTTATGAACTTACTGCCAACGGCCCCGTAGCGACCGGCAGGCTGATCACCAACCGTGATCTGGGTGTGGATGGCACGTTTGGTACCGCGGACGACGTCGAAATTGGTGGCATGGCGACCTGGAAGGTGGTCAAGGCGCAAGCCCGCGACATCCTGGGTATCAACCTTACCGATGCCGATGTCGACAACGCCCCGCTGTTGGCGACTGACGCCTATGGCAATTTCATCAAGGGGCCGAACGGCTTCCCGATGGTGGTGATGACAGGGGATGACGGTATTGGTGGCACGGCTGATGACGAACTTGTCGAGGGCAATCCGCTTGCTCCACTTGACCTGACCAATGCTGTGCGCACCGGTCACCAGTTCCTCGTCGACATCGCCCACAATGCCGTGCCGGTAGTCGTTGGTGGGGTTCTGCAGGCTGATGCCGACACCGCTGTCGGCAATGCGCAGCCTGTTGACGGGGCCGGCAACAACCTGACCTATGACAACGAACTGCTCGATGCTCACTACATGGCTGGCGACGGCCGGGTCAACGAGAACATCGGCCTGACCGCGGTGCATGCGATCTTCCACTCCGAACACAACCGCCTGGTCCAGCAGACCAAGGACACCGTGCTCGATTCGGGCGACGTAGCCTTCCTCAACGAGTGGCTGCTCACTCCGGTGAGTGCGTTGCCAACCACCCAGGCTGAGTTCGATGCGCTGCAGTGGAATGGCGAGCGTCTGTTCCAGGCGGCCAAGTTCGGCACCGAGATGCAGTATCAGCACCTGGTGTTCGAGGAGTTTGCGCGGACCATCCAGCCCAACATCGACCTGTTCTTCGCACCGACCCAGGTCTACGACGTCGACCTCGATGCCTCGATCGTCGCCGAGTTCGCCCACACCGTGTACCGGTTTGGCCACTCGATGCTGACCGAGACCGTCGATCGCTTCGATATCGACTTCAACGTGGTGAGCGATCCGAACAGTGCTGATCCTACTCAGCAGCTGGGCCTGATCGCGGCGTTCCTCAACCCGTTGGCGTACGCCGCCAGTGGCGTGTCGCCCGAGGATGCGACCAGTGCGATCATACGTGGGGTGACCCGGCAAGCCGGTAACGAAATCGACGAGTTCGTCACCGAGGCGCTGCGCAATAACCTGCTCGGCCTGCCGCTCGACCTGCCGGCGATCAACATCGCCCGTGGCCGCGACGTGGGGATTCCCTCACTCAATGCGATCCGCCGCGACATCTACAGCCAAACCGGTGATACCCAACTCAAGCCGTACACCAGCTGGGTCGATCTGGTGCAGTACCTCAAGCATCCGGAGTCGTTGATCAACTTCATCGCGGCCTATGGCACGCATGACACGATCACGGCGGCGACCACGCTGGAAGGCAAACGCGCCGCAGCCCTGGCGCTGGTCTTCGGTGGTGTGGGTGCGCCGGCTGACCGCCTGGACTTCCTCAACAGCACCGGTGCCTTTGCCAACGTAACGCTGCCCGGCACCGACGGCGTGCTGGGTACTGTCGACGACCTGAGGGGTGTGACGGTCACGGGCGTCGATGCCATCGACCTGTGGATCGGCGGCCTGGCCGAACAGAAAACTCCGTTCGGCGGCATGCTCGGCTCGACCTTCAACTTCGTGTTCGAGAACCAGCTGGAAAAACTGCAGGACGGCGATCGCTTCTACTACCTGGAACGTACCGCTGGTCTGACGATGAATGCCGAGCTTGAAAGCAACTCGTTCGCCAAGCTGATCATGGCCAACACCTCGGCCACTCACTTGCCGGGCCTGGTGTTCTCGGATCCGGGGTTCTATCTGGAAGTGGACCAGGGCAGGCAATTCAACGAAGGCTTGCTCACCGCCGACCCGCTCGGCCCGAACGGCGAGCAGGTGGTGTTCCGCGACAACCCGCTGACCGTGGGGCTGGACACCAACTACATCAAGTACACAGGTGCCGAGCACATCGTGCTGGGTGGCACAGACAACGCAGACATCCTCATCTCCAGTGAAGGCGATGACACGGTCTGGGGTGATGGTGGCAACGATCGCATCGATGGCGGTGACGGCAACGACCAGCTGCGCGGTGGTGCCGGCGACGACATCATCACCGACACTGGCGGCGACGATAACCTCCAGGGTGGCGACGGCAACGACGTGCTGCACGGTGGTAATGGCGTCAACCTGATCATTGGCGGGTTCGGCAACGACTTCATCATTACCGGTGAGGACGCTTCCGAGGCCATTGGTGGCCAGGGCAACGACTTCATCCTGGGCAGCAAAGCCAATGAACAGGACATGGGTAACGAAGGCGACGACTGGATCGAGAAGGGCACTTCGGACGGTGCACCTGGCGACAACTTCGATCCGCTCGGCAACGACCCGGTGATCGGCCACGATGTCTACATCGGCGGCAGCGAGAACGATAAGTTCAACGGCGAAGGCGGCGACGACATCATGGTCGGCAGTCTCGGCTTCGGTGACCGCTATATCGGCGGCTCCGGCTATGACTGGGCGACCTTCAAGGGGCTCGCCCAAGGCGTGAGCATCGATTTCAGCGACCGCTTCTTCGATGTACCACCGATGCCGGGTTCGGGTGCCTCGGCGCTGGTACGCTTCGACATCATGGAAGGCCTGTCGGGTTCATCCCACGGTGACTTCCTGCGCGGTGACAGCACAGATGCGACATCGCTGCCCACCGCGGGTGCAACCGGCAGTGTGCTGACCAACATCAGCCTGATCAACGGTCTGTCTGATTTGCTGGCAGCCGGAGCGACGTTCTTCGACGGCGGCAACATCATCCTCGGTGGTAGCGGCAGCGACCTCATCGAAGGTCGCGGCGGTGACGACATCATCGACGGTGACAAGTGGCTGAACGTGCGCATCAGCGTACGGGCAAACGCTGATGGCACCGGCGCGGAAATCGCCACGTTCGACAGCATGGAGCCGTTGGTGCCGTTCATGCTCAACGGTACCTACAACCCGGGCCAGCTGGTCATCGTGCGGGAGATTCTGACTGGCACTGACAGCTTCGACACTGCGGTGTACTCCGGTAATGCGTCGGAGTACACAGTCGCTGTCGATGGCAACGCTGTCGTTGTGACCGACCTGGTGGCGGGCCGTGATGGCGTCGATCGCCTGACGGGCATCGAGCGCCTGCAGTTCGCCGACCTGGCGCAGTCGTCCGGTGTTGGCACCGTCTTGAACAGCGGTCCCGTGGGGCGTCTGGCAATCCTCGATGCTGCCACCGGTGCGCGTAGCGATGCACCTGTCGCCGGCCAACTGTTGCGCGTCAGCTCTCAGTCGATACGCGACGCCAACAGCGCGAGTGCGGCCAATCCGACCGGCGCGATTTCCGGTCCGGTGTCTTACTACTGGCAGGTCGAAACCATTGCCGGTTCGGGCATCTATGACGACATCACCGTTATTGCCGCCGGCGAGGCATCGCGGGTGACGGGCGCCACCTACCAGGTGGCGGACGATGTCGCCGGCCTGAACATCCGCGTTCGGGCGGTGTATCAGGATGGCAGCAGTACGCTGGAGATCGTCGACTCGTCGGGGAACAACGCACCGACCGCTGGGCCGGGCATCCTCGGGTTTGCGTTTCTGAACCAGGTGTTGACCGCGGACCTGTCGACCATCGTCGACGTCGATGGCCTCAGCAATCCGCAGTTCACCTTCCAGTGGCAGGAGACCAACGGGGTCACCTTCGTCGACATTGCCGGAGCTACCGGCAGCACGCTCACGCTTGGCCAGAATCAGGTCGGCGATCAAGTGCGCGTGGTGGTCAGCTACGTGGATGACTTCGGTGTGGCCGAAAGCATTGCGTCCGACGCCACGGCCCCGGTGACCGTCGGTGTAGTGTTTGTCGGTACTCCCGGTGCCGACATTTTTATCGGCACGCCAGGCGACGACGTGGCCAGCGGAGGTGATGGCAACGACATCCTGAACGGGCTGGGCGGCAACGACATCCTCAATGGTGACGCGGGCAATGACATTCTCATCGGGGGTGTCGGTGCCGATACCATGGCTGGAGGTCTCGGCGACGATATCTATGAAGTCACCGACCTTGGGGACGTGGT
>NZ_JAHBDN010000113.1:0-11007 GCF_019956445.1 Pseudomonas sp. BF-R-19 | reverse complement strand
GATGTCGACTGACACGGCCCCTTCGCGAGCAAGCCCGCTCCCACAAGGGGAGGTGTGTTGTGTGGTCAGTCGCGGTAAACCGGGAAGTCCGCGCACAGGGCGGCCGCCTGCCGTGCGACATTGGCCTCGATATCGGCATCGCCGAGGTGATCGAGGATGTCGCAGATCCATCCCGCCAACGCGATGCTCTGCGCTTCCTTGAAGCCACGGCTGGTGATCGCCGGCGTGCCAATACGCAGACCGGAGGTCACGAACGGCGATTGCGGGTCGTTGGGCACGGCGTTCTTGTTCACGGTGATGCCGGCGCGACCGAGGGCGGCGTCGGCATCCTTGCCGGTCAAGCCCTGGCGGATCAGGCTGACCAGGAACAAGTGGTTGTCGGTGCCGCCGGACACCACGTCGTAACCGCGCTCGATGAAGACCTGCGCCATGGCCTGGGCGTTGCGGATCACTTGCGCCTGATAAGTCTTGAACGCCGGCTCCAGCGCTTCCTTGAAACACACGGCCTTGGCAGCGATCACGTGCATCAACGGCCCACCCTGACCACCAGGGAACACCGCGGCGTTGAGCTTTTTCTCAAGTTCAGGATTGGCCTTGGCCAGGATCAAACCGCCACGGGGACCGCGCAGGGTCTTGTGGGTGGTGGTGGTCACCACGTCGGCGTAGGGCAGCGGGTTCGGGTACAGACCGGTGGCTACCAGCCCGGCGACGTGGGCCATGTCGACGAAGAAATACGCGCCGACCTTGTCGGCGATCTGGCGGAAACGCGGGAAGTCCAGGGTCTTCGAATAGGCCGAGAACCCGGCGATGATCATCTTCGGCTTGTGCTCGACCGCCAGGCGCTCGACTTCGTCGTAGTCGATCAGGCCCGTGGTGGTGTCGATGCCGTACTGCACGGCGTTGTACAGCTTGCCGGAAAAACTCACCTTGGCGCCGTGGGTCAGATGACCGCCATGGGCCAGGCTCATGCCCAGCACGGTGTCGCCGGCTTGCAGCAGGGCCAGATAAACCGCGGCGTTGGCCTGGCTGCCGGAGTGCGGCTGGACGTTGGCGTAATCGGCGCCGAACAGCCGTTTGGCGCGGTCGATGGCCAGTTGCTCGACCACATCGACATGCTCGCAGCCGCCGTAGTAACGCTTGCCCGGATACCCTTCGGCGTACTTGTTGGTCAGGCCGCTGCCCTGGGCTTGCATCACCCGCTGGCTGGTGTAGTTTTCCGAGGCGATCAGTTCGATGTGGTGTTCCTGCCGCGCATCCTCGGCGTTCATCGCCGCCAGCAGTTCGTCGTCGTAGCCTTTGATCTGGTCGTGCTTGCTGAACATGGTGTGGTCCTTTTGCGGATTCGGGAAATGCCCAGGGGGCTTCAGGCGTCGGCGTGTTCTGCGGTCAGGCGTTCATAGGCGTCTTGATCCAGTAGATCGCTCAACGCCTGGACATCGACCGGTTTGAAGCGAAAGAACCAGCCCTCACCCAAGGGGTCTTCGTTGACCAGTTCCGGGGTGCTTTCCAGCGTCGCGTTGATCTCGACCACGTCACCGTCCAGCGGCATGCCGATACTGCTGGCGGCTTTCACCGACTCCAGCACCGACACTTCAGCGCCTGCATCGAAGGCGCCCAGCTCAGGTACCTGAACGAACACCACATCCCCCAGCGCCTGCTGGGCAAACGCCGTGATGCCGACGGTGACCAGGCCATTGCTCTCGAGGCGCAACCATTCGTGATCGACGGTAAAACGCAATTGGTTCATCTCAACTCCTTATTGTTTTAAGGCTCGTGGCGGGGCGACGAGCGGGGTTGCAGGAGTGATAGCAAGGGCGGTGCCAATGTTTTTTATTCGTTTTAAATCAATGGCTTGAAGTTATTTTATTAAGTGCGAGAGATTTCATCCGTATTGAAATCAATACAGACAAGCAGGGCTGTGGGCGCAGACGCCGTAATTGCGGGTGGGAAAGGTTTTGTCTTGATTTTGCTACGCTGTATCGATTTGCAGACGGAGAGCCCGGCAACAACACTGATCCCCTGTGGGAGCCAGGTTCAGGGTTTGTTGGGAATCCCGTACTTGCGTAATCGAATCGCGATGGCGCTATGGGAAGTCTGCAACCGCGCCGCCAGCAACCGGCTGGACGGATAGCTGCGATAAAGCTGTTCCAGCAGGTTCTTCTCAAAATCGCCAACCGCTTCTTCCAGGCTGCCGACTTCGCCGTCGTTTTGCCGCTCTACCGCGGTGCGCGCAATGTCCAGGTCGTCGATGTCCACCAGCGGGTTTTCGCAAATCGCCGCCGCGCGAAAGATCACGTTTTGCAGTTGCCGCACGTTGCCCGGCCAGCGGTTGCCGAGCAGGGCGCTGAAGGTGCTCGGTGCCAAACGACACGTCGGTCGCTGGATCTGCGCGCAGGCCTGTTGCATGAAGTGATTGGCCATCAGCAGGATGTCGTGACCGCGTTCGCGCAGCGGCGGCACTTGCAGGTTGAGCACGTTGAGGCGGTAGAACAGGTCTTCGCGAAAACGCCCTTCGGCGACCATTTTTTCCAGGTCGCGGTGGGTGGCGCTGAGCACCCGCACATTGACCCGTACTTCTTTGTCGCCACCGACCCGACGGAAGCAACCATCGCTCAAGAAACGCAGCAACTTGGCTTGCAGATAGGGCGACATTTCCCCCACTTCATCGAGAAACACCGTGCCCTGATCGGCCAGTTCCAGCAGGCCGAGCTTGCCACCCCGTTGCGCACCGGTAAAGGCGCCGGGGGCGTAGCCGAACAGCTCGCTTTCGGCCAGGCTCTCCGGCAGTGCCGCGCAGTTCAGGGCCAGGAACGGCGCGTCGTGCCGTGGGCTGATGGCATGACAAGCGCGGGCCACCAGCTCCTTGCCGGTGCCGGTTTCACCCTGGATCAGCAACGGTGCATCGAGGGCCGCCACCCGTTGCGCGCGGGCCTTGAGCGCACGGATCGGCGGCGATTCGCCGAGCAGCGCATCGAAGCCTTCGGCATGGTCATGGTGCAGCGCCGACAGGCGTTCGCCAATGCGATTGGGTTGATACAGGGTGAGCAGGGCGCCGGCGTCGGTGATCGGCATCGCATCGAGCAGCAAGGTCTGGCCGCCGAGGCTGACCTCGTGCATCGGCAGGCGGAAATGCTGAGCGATCAAGGTGCGCTGCAATTGCGGATCATCGAACAGCGTGGTCAACGATTCACCGGCCGGCTCGCGCCCGCAAA
This sequence comes from Pseudomonas sp. BF-R-19, assembly GCF_019956445.1. Lineage (NCBI taxonomy): Bacteria > Pseudomonadati > Pseudomonadota > Gammaproteobacteria > Pseudomonadales > Pseudomonadaceae > Pseudomonas > Pseudomonas sp. BF-R-19. The sequence continues at coordinate 7,795 of NZ_JAHBDN010000113.1, read as the reverse complement.
GGGCGATCAGCGCCGGGTTGGCCAGCAGCACATGGCCGCGGTCATCCACCGCCAGCACCGGGTCGGAACTGGCTGCCAGCAACGCGTCCAGTTGCAGGCGCCGGCGTTGCCCCGGAAGGATGTCGACCATGGTCACCGCTTGCACGCCGTGCACGCCGAAAAGCGCTTCGCGCAACTCCTCCAACACCTCGGCGCCGAGGGTCGGTGCATCGATGTAGACGTTCGGCGGCACCATCTCCACGGCGTCCAGGTTGAAACTGCGTCCACCGAGCAGGGCCAGCACTTCCTGGGTGATGCCGACGCGGTCGATGAAGGTGACGTGGATGCGCATGACGGGCCTGCAAGGTTGGCGAACCGAATCAGTATGCCCGGCAAAATTTGAATTTGGCGAGTGTCACATCACGGCTTGCCGGTTTTACGGGTGCTGGCGGCCAGGTCCTCGAGGAACGCCTGGAGGATAGGTGGCGGTGCCGTGCCGCGACGGGTGATCACGTCGAACGGCGATTTCAGGCGCAGGCTAGCCGGCGCGAGTTGGTGCATCTCGCCGCTCTTGACCCATTGGGCGGCGAAGTGCTCAGGCAGAAAACCCAGGTAGGCACCGGAAATGATCAGGATCGCGGTGGCTTCGATGTTGTCCACGGTGGCGGCCGCCTTGCTGACGCCCAGGTGTTCGAGGTCGTATTGCTGCATGTAGCCGCGCACGACGATGCGCCCCGCAGCGACCTCTTCGAGCAACTCCTCACCTTCGGCGTGGCTGCCGTACAACGGGTGACGCCGGCCGCAATACAAGCCCAGGGCTTCCTGGTACAGCGGTGATTGCAGCAACCCAGGCACATGGATCGGAAAGTGCCCGATGGCCAGGTGCAGGCGACCGTCGAGCACCCGTTCTTCGAGTTCAGCCGGGGTGCCGACGTACACGTTCAGGTGCACGTCATGGCCTCGGGAGACGAAGCGCTGGGTGGTGTGCGGGATCGGCGAGTCGGGGTCTGTGATCGTGGTGTCGATGATCCCCAGGTTGAGCTTGCCGCTGATGTGCTGCTTGAGCACGTCGGCGTCCATGCAGAAGTTTTCCACCGCCGACAGCAGGCGCTGGGTAGCTTCATGAATCGCCACGCCTTGTTCGGTCAGGCGAAAGCCGCTGCGGCCGCGCTGGCACAGCTTGACCCCGAGGCGGGTTTCCAGATGGGTCATCTGTTCGCTGATGGTCGACTGACCGGCATTGAGCGCCGCCTGCGCGGCCGAGAAACCGCCGCAGCGCACAATCGTGGCAAACACCCTGAGCAGTTTCAGGTCGACATCGTGCAGCTGGATCATCTTGGACCTCCGGCATGGGGACGCATCGGGAATACCGATATGAGTATCTGATGTTTAGCATTTTTTCCACGAAAACCTGCGCCCATAGTCTTTCCAACGGCGGTCGCCTTGCAGTCCGTCAAGCCGATAACAAGAAGTGGAGAGGCTAGAAATGTCGAACAACGGTTATGAATCCGGTCGCCTGAACCTGCCATTCGTGGGTCATTGCACCTTTGGCAAATCCCCGGTGTGCACCGATTGGGATGCACTGGATGCCGACGTCGCGGTGCTCGGCGTGCCCAACGACATGGGCACCCAGTGGCGCTCCGGCGCACGCTTCGGACCACGCGGGATTCGCGAAGCATCGACGCTGTTTTCCTTCGGCCACGCTGGCGCCTACGACCACGAAGATGACGTGATGTACCTCACCGCATCGGACGTGCGCATGGTTGACGTCGGTGATGCCGACATCGTCCACACCGACATGGCCACCAGCAACAAGAACACCGAATACGCCGTGCGCAAGATCCTCGATGCCGGCGTGATGCCGGTGGTGCTCGGCGGTGACCACTCGGTGCACGCGCCAGTGATCAAGGCCTTCGAAGGCCGCGGCCCGATCCACATCATCCACTTCGATGCGCACCTGGATTTCGTCGACGAACGCCACGGTGTTCGCTACGGCCACGGCAACCCGCTGCGCCGCGCTTCGGAAATGAACCACATTGTCGGCATGACCCAGATGGGCATTCGCAACGTGTCGTCGTCCAACCGCGACGACTACGAAGCAGCCCATGAAGCCGGCTCGAAAATCCTCTCGGTGCGTGACGTGCGTCGCCTTGGCGTCGAGGGTGTGCTGGCGCTGATCCCGCAGGACATCAACTACTACATCACCATCGACATCGACGGTTTCGACCCGTCCATCGCCCCCGGCACCGGCACCCCTAGCCACGGCGGCTTCCTCTACTACGAAGTGCTGGAAATCATCCAGGCCCTGGCCAAGCGCAGCAAGGGCAACATCGTCGGCATGGACCTGGTGGAAGTGGCACCGGTCTACGACCCGACCGGCATGACCTCGATCCTCGCCGCGCAACTGCTGCTCAACAGCATCGGTTTCATCTTCCACGAACGGGGCAAGGTGCGGGCGGCCGCCGAGAGCGAAACCACTTCAGCCTGATCATCGAAACCACAAAAACCCGGCAGGACCTGACTGCCGGGCAGAGAGAACAAAAATGGACACGATCGTCAAAAGTTACCTGCAGAAATTCGGCGTCAGCGAAGCCACCCAGACCTTCCTCAGCAAGGTCCAGAAAATGTTCATCGGCGGCGCCTGGGTCGAAGCCAGCGACGGCCAGACTTCCGATGTGATCGAACCCTCGACCGAAGGCCTGATCACCCGCATTCCCATGGGCACCACCGATGACCTGGACCGCGCCGTGCAAGCCGCCCGTGCGCAGTTCGACGGCGGCGCCTGGCGCCAGGCCAAACCGGCCGAGCGCGAGCGCATGATGCAGCGCCTGGCCGACCTGATCGAACAGAACGCCGCGGAGCTCGCGGAAATCGAATCCATCGACATGGGCAAATCGGTGGCCTTCGCCAAGGACGTCGACATCCAGGGCACCGTGGATACCCTGCGATACTTCGCCGGCTGGGCCACCAAGCTGCATGGCCGTACCGTCGAACCTTCGCTGCCGGGCAACTACCTGGCCTATACCCGCAAGGAAGCGGTCGGCGTAGTCGGCGCCATCGTGCCGTGGAACTTCCCGCTGCAAACCATGGCCTGGAAGCTCGGCGCGGCGCTGGCAACCGGTTGCACCGTGGTGGTCAAGCCCGCCGAACTGACTTCGTTGTCGGCCCTGCGTTTCGCTGAACTGGTGCAGGAAGCGGGCATCCCTGACGGCGTGATCAACATCGTCACCGGGCGCGGCAGCGTGGTCGGTGCGGCCATGGCCACCCACCCTGGCATCGACAAACTGACCTTCACCGGCTCGACCCCGGTCGGCCAGACTGTCGGCCGTGCAGCGCTGGATGACATGAAGCGCCTGACCCTCGAACTCGGTGGAAAATCACCGGTCATCGTCTGCGCCGACGCCGACATCCCGGCCGCCGCCCAAGCGGTCGCCAACGGCGTGTTTTTCAACTCCGGGCAGGTATGCGACGCCGGTACACGGGCCTATATTCATAGCAGTGTCTACGACGAATTCCTGCGTGAGCTGATCGCCTACACGCGCACCCTGAAAATGGCTCCGGGCCTGGATCCAGATTGCTTCATCAGTCCGCTGGTTTCTGCCCTGCAAAAGCAGCGCGTGACCGAGTACATCGAAACCGGCAAGTCCGAAGGCGCCGAACTGGTCTACGGCGGCCAACCGGTCGATGGCCCTGGCTTCTTCGTCGAGCCGACCATCTTCGCCAACTGCCGCAACGACATGCGCATTGTCCAGGAAGAAATCTTCGGCCCGGTGCTGGTCACCGCACCGTTCGACGACGAGGAAGAGGCGCTGGCCCTTGCCAACGACTCGCCTTACGGCCTGGCGGCGGCGCTGTACTCCAACGACCTGGGCAAGGTGCACAGCCTGATTCCACGTCTGAAGGCAGGCTCGGTCTACGTCAACGCCCACGGCACCCTCGATCCGTCGATGCCGTTCGGTGGCTACAAGCAGTCCGGATTCGGCAAGGACCTGGGCGCCGAGCAGCTCGACTACCTGCTCGAAACCAAGGCGGTGTGGATCACGCTGCCAAGCTGACGCCACCCCTTTGTAGGAGCGAGCTTGCTCGCGATGGTCGTTAACGAATACGCGTGCTTGCTGGTTAAACGCGGCGCACCCGAATTCATCGCGAGCAAGCTCGCTCCTACAGGTTTTATGCCATTTGCAACGTTGAAATTCGGGAACGGCAAGGACGCGCCCCGGGAGTCGTTCACCCGAAAGAACGCGGTTATCTCGTCATGATCTTCCAACAATAAGAGTCCATCATGAACACTAACGCCAAGTCCGCCCCGAGCGTGTCCAGCCTCGACGAAAAATCCGTCGTCGAGGGGCATTCGATTGACTTCATCCCCGAGAACGAGCGCACTGACAAGCTGGCCAGTCAGGGCCCGTTCTGGTTCCTCGGCAATTTCACCTTCTTCACCATGACCATCGGCTTCGTCGGCCCAAGCGTCGGCCTGACTGCGCTATGGACCACGCTGGCCGGTACGCTGGGCATCATGTTCGGCACGCTGTTCATGGCATTCCACGGCTCCCAGGGCCCGCACCTTGGCCTGCCGCAGATGATCCAGTCCCGTGCGCAGTTCGGTTATCGCGGGGTGATCCTGGTGCTGCTGGCGACGCTGTTCGTGTTCGCCGGTTTCAACATCGTCAACCTGGTGCTGATGATGCAGGGGCTGCACACGCTGTTCGGGTTCAACCCGGCGGTGATCGCGGTGGCGGTGACCATACCGGCGGCGGTGCTGGCGATTCTCGGCCATGACTGGATGCACCGCAGCTTCAAATGGGCGTTGTACCTGTCGCTGCCGCTGTATGGCCTGGTGACCGTGGCGGTGGTGATGGGCTGGGTGCCGGATGCAGTGCTGCCGGCACTCGCGGAAGGCGAGGTGGCCCGGGAGCCGCTGGGTTTCAACTGGACCGGTTTCATCGCGCAGTTTGCGGCGGCCGCCAGCTACAACATCGCCTATGCGCCTTATGTGTCGGACTATTCGCGCTACCTGCCGAAAAACACCTCCAGCGGCAAGCTGATCGCCGTGGTGTTCCTCGGGGCGTCGCTGTCCGGTGCATGGATGATTTCCGTGGGTGGCTGGCTGGCCGATCACCTGCACACCACTGACGTGCTGGTCGCCCTCGGGCAAGTCGGCAACACCGTGTCGCCGCTGGTGGGCACGGCGGTGGTGGTGGTCACCATCCTGGCGTTCCTGCCGGTGATCGCGATGAACATCTACAGCGCCAAGCTGACCACGCTGACCTGCGTCGACTCAATCAAGCACATCGAACCCACCCGCAAGGCACGCATCCTGGCCATCGGCTTCGTGATCCTGCTGCAACTGGGCGTGGCCCTGAGCATCCAGAGTTCCGGCAAAGGCCTGTCGGTGCTGGGGATCTACCTGGTGGTGATGCTGTACTTTCTGGTGCCCTGGACCTCGGTCAACCTCACCGACTACTTCTTCGTGCGCAAGGGCCGCTACGCCATCCCGCACTTCTTCATGCCCCACGGCAACATCTACGGCAGCTGGGGGCTGCGCGGCATCGCCGCCTATGCCATCGGCTTTATCTCGATGATCCCGTTCTTCTACATCTACGACGGCGTTGAACAGCGCGAAGTGTATGTCGGCCCGCTCGCCAAGGCGCTGGGCAGCATCGACATCGCCTGGCTGGTTGGGCTGATCGTGTCGGGCGTGGCGTACTACTGGCTGAGCCGCTCGATTGATCTGAAACGCGAAGAAGCGGTGATCCAGCAGATCGAGAAAAACTCCCCGCAATACACCACTGGCGACACGCTGACCCACAAACAGCAGCCACAGCCGGTGTTCACTGAATCGACGGTCGGGAGATAACTATGACCACGCAAAGAATGACCACGCAAAAAATGGCTACGCAAAAATACGACTACATCATCATTGGCGCAGGCTCGGCAGGTTGTGTGTTGGCCAACCGCCTGAGCGAAGACCCGGCCACCTCGGTGCTGGTCCTGGAATTCGGCGGCAGTGACAAGAGCGTAGTGATCCAGATGCCGAGCGCATTCTCGATCCCGATGAACACCAAGAAGTACAACTGGCGCTACGAAACCGAGCCGGAGACCCACCTCAACGGCCGACGCATTCACTGCCCACGGGGCAAGGTGCTGGGCGGTTCGTCGTCGATCAACGGCCTGGTGTACATCCGTGGTCACGCGTTGGACTTTGACGAGTGGGAATCCCTGGGGGCCGAAGGCTGGGGCTATCGCAACTGCCTGCCGTACTTCAAGCGTGCCGAGAGCTATGAGTCGGGTGGCGACAGCTATCGCGGGCAGACCGGGCCGCTGCACACCACCAACGGCAACCACATGAAAAACCCGCTGTACGGTGCCTGGGTCGAAGCCGGTGCGGAGGCGGGCTACATCAAGACCGAAGACTGCAACGGCTACATGCAGGAAGGTTTCGGCGCCATGCACATGACCGTGAAGAACGGCGTGCGCTGCTCCACGGCCAACGCCTACCTGCGCCCGGCCATGGGCCGTCCGAACCTGACGGTGATCACCCACGCGATGACGCGCCAGGTCATTCTCGAAGGCAAGCGTGCGGTTGGGGTCATGTATGACCACGGTGGCCAGACCCACCAGGTGTATTGCAACCGCGAAGTGCTGATCTCGTCGGGGCCAATCGGCTCGCCGCACCTGCTGCAACGCTCGGGCATTGGCCCGGCGGACGTCCTGCGCAAGGCCGGGATCGGCGTACGCCACGACCTGCCGGGCGTAGGGGAGAACCTGCAGGATCACGCCGAGGTGTACATCCAGTTCGGTTGCAAGGAACCGGTGACCCTCAACAACAAGATGGACCCGCTGAGCAAACTGATGATCGGTCTGCGCTGGCTGCTGTTCAAGGACGGCCTGGGCGCCACCAACCACTTCGAGGCTGGTGGTTTCATCCGCTCCGAGAAGGGCCTGCGCTGGCCGGACATCCAGTTCCACTTCCTGCCGGCGGCGATGCGCTACGACGGCAACAAGCCGATCAAGGGCCACGGCTTCATGGTGCTGACCGGACCGAACAAACCGAAAAGTCGCGGTTACGTGCGCGTGCGCTCGGCCGATCCGTATGAGCATCCGGAAATCCGCTTCAACTACCTGGAGCGGGAAGAGGACCGCGAAGGCTTCCGCCGCTGCATTCGCCTGACCCGCGAGATCATCGGCCAGAAAGCCATGGACCGCTTCCGCGACGGCGAAATCGCCCCGGGCGCGCAGGTGACCAGCGATGAAGACCTCGACGCCTTCGTGCGTGACAACCTGGAAAGCACCTACCATCCATGCGGTTCGTGCCGCATGGGCGAGGACGACATGGCGGTGGTCGATTCCGAATTGCGCGTGCGTGGCATCGCCGGTCTGCGGGTGATCGATTCGTCGGTGTTCCCGACCGAGCCGAACGGCAACCTGAATGCTCCGACTATTATGCTCGCCGAGCGGGCGTCCGATCTGGTGCGTGGCGCGCAGATGTTGCCGTCAGCGGATGTGCCGGTGGGGCTGGTCGAAGGCTGGGAAAGCAGCCAGCGTACTTCGCTGCCGGGGCGTAACGTGCGGGTCTGACGGCAATCCGTAATCCAATGTGGGAGCCTAATGTGGGAGCGGGCTTGCTCGCGAAAGCGGCGTGTCATTCAGCATTTATGTCGACTGACACGGCCTCTTCGCGAGCAAGCCCGCTCCCACATCTATGGTTACCCCCTTTTCTGCAATACTGTTGTTGATGTCGTGTTTGGCTTGCTTTCATCTATCCGGCGTCTGAGTTGGGGTTGTCGCCCCGCGCCTCGATGAGAATCGATGCCCA
>NZ_JAHBDN010000112.1:0-11177 GCF_019956445.1 Pseudomonas sp. BF-R-19 | reverse complement strand
GAGACAGGTGGTAGCAGGGGCGTGGGGTGGTGGTCATGGAGTATTCACTGGTACTGCTGAATCTCTATCGTCGGATAGGGCCTCATCGCGGGCAAGCCCGCTCCCACAGGGATCAAGGGTGTACTCAGGTTCTGAGCATGGCGGTGATCAACTGTGGGAGCGAGCTTGCTCGCGATGCGCGAAGCGCGGCTTTATTTCTTCAGGTCTTCGGCACCTTGCAGCGGTTCGTCACCCAGCAGCAGATCCTTGTCATGGCCGACCAGTTCCTCTTCGAACATGCGCCAGATGTGCTCGTCCTGTGTGCCAAGCAACTCGACAAAACGCCGGCCTTCGATCTTGTCGCTCAACTGGCCGATGTAGCGGCCCTGTTCGGTTTCGCTACGGGTCAGGGTGATCTTGCGATCCTTTTCCGGCTGGGTCGGCGAGATCAGGTTCAACTCCAGGGTCTTGGGCTGGCTGTCGCCGCTCAGGCGCAGGTCAACCTCGCCGGTCATGCCGTCGAGATGAACGCTGGCGCGCATTTTCAGGGTCTGGGCCAGCAGCTCACGGTCGAGGGAGCGGTTGATGCCTTTGCCGGCCTCGTAGTAGTTGTCGTTGACCAGGTTGTCCGGGTTGTTCACCGCGATGGTCACCATGGACAAGGTCAGGGTCACCGAGCAGGCCAGGATCCCGATGATGATCCACGGCCAGAGGTGCTTGTACCAGGGACTTGCGGCAGTTGCTGCGGGCATGTTCAGTTCTCTCAACGATTCTGTGGGCCGATGAACCGGCTCTTGGCTTCAATGTGGACGCTGTCGTCATCGGCGTCCTTGAGGATGAATTTCACCTCGTTGGTGCTCGACGGCAGTTTTTCCGGTGCGACGGACAGCTCGGCAGGCTGGCTGACGATCTCGCCGGCCGCGACCTTGATCTCGCGTCGGCCCTGCATTTTGAGATCCGGCAGGCCGGAGGCTTCGAGCAGGTAGGTATGGTCGCGCTGGTCCTTGTTCATGATTTTCAGGCTGTAGACGTTTTCGATCCGGCCTTCGGCGTTTTCGCGATACAGCACGCGGTCCTTGCTGACATCGAAGCCCACCAGCGCACGCATGAAGAATGCCGTCACCAGCAGGCTGATCATCGCCAGCAGCACGATGGCATAGCCAATCAGGCGCGGGCGCAGTTTATGGGTTTTCTGCCCGGACAGGTTGTGCTCGGTGGTGTAGCTGATCAGTCCGCGCGGGTATTCCATCTTGTCCATGATGGCGTCGCAGGCATCGATGCAGGCGGCGCAACCGATGCATTCGATTTGCAGGCCGTCGCGGATGTCGATGCCGGTCGGGCAGACCTGGACGCACATGGTGCAGTCGATGCAGTCGCCCAGGCCCTGGGCCTTGTAGTCGATACCTTTTTTGCGCGGGCCACGACCTTCGCCACGGCGCGGGTCGTAGGAAACGATCAGGGTGTCCTTGTCGAACATCACGCTCTGGAAGCGTGCGTACGGGCACATGTAGATGCACACCTGTTCGCGCAACCAGCCGGCGTTGCCGTAAGTGGCGAGGGTGAAGAAACCGACCCAGAAGTACGACCAGCCATCCGCCTGGCCGGTGAAGAAGTCGGACACCAGTTCGCGGATCGGCGAGAAGTAGCCGACGAAGGTCATGCCGGTAACGAAGCCGATCAGCAGCCACAGGCTGTGTTTGCTGGCCTTGCGCAGGAACTTGTTGGCGCTCATGGGCGCCTTGTCGAGCTTGATGCGTTGGTTGCGGTCACCTTCGGTGACTTTTTCGCACCACATGAAGATCCAGGTCCAGACGCTTTGCGGGCAGGTATAGCCGCACCAGACCCGTCCGGCGTACACCGTGATGAAGAACAGGCCGAAGGCGGCGATGATCAACATGCCGGACAGCAGAATGAAATCCTGGGGCCAGAAGGTGGCGCCGAAAATGAAGAACTTGCGCTCCGGCACGTTCCACCACACGGCCTGATGACCACCCCAGTTCAGCCACACCGTGCCGAAATACAGCAGGAACAACAGGGCTCCGCCGGTCATCCGCAGGTTGCGAAACAGGCCGGTGAAGGCGCGGGTGTAGATTTTTTCCCTGGAGGCGTAGAGGTCGACGCTGTTGTTCGCGTTCTTGGCGGGTGGAGTGACGTCGTGTACCGGAATCTGGTTGCTCATCATTGCATCCCACGGCAGTGGAAAAGTGCCTCGGTCAGTACGTGCCGACCGCGGTCAAAAAGGGGTATTGCAGTGGCGCAATGATACGCCTGTCGCTCTAGTCCAAGGGTGCGACCTTTGGTCACGTTTGGCAAAATCATTTGATGGTGTAATGACTTGAATCAATTGACTTGAGAATTATGGACGGTTTTGCGCATGTCGCCGGTCATTCGGCCCATGGGTTAATCAGTTGTACGCCGCTGGACTGAAAGTCTGCGACATTGCGTGTTACGACGGTCAATCCATGAACCAGTGCCGTAGCTGCAATCAACGCGTCACTTTCATTGGTGCGGTCCGGGACATGCAGTCCTGCACAGCGTATCGCTACGGCCGTATCGACCGGCAGGATTCGGCTATCGAATGCCGGCATGACGTGATGCTTCAGCCAGGTGCGCAGTACCTTCCCTTGGGCGGCATCCCGGCGCTCTATTCTTAGGACGCCAGTCTCCAGCTCCTTCAAGGTGATAGCCGAAATGAACATGCGTGGCGCGATTACACTTTTGGCCCATGCAACGACGTTCGCGTCGGCATGCGGTTTGCGCAGTTCAGAAATCACGTTGGTGTCGAGTAGATACATCAGGTCAGATCCACAGGGCGATGATTGATCACGGCGCGCTCGGTTTCGAATTCGATGTCTGCTGCGTCCGGCATCACCAGCAATTCAACGATGTCGGCGTTGGTGCCAGTCAGTTTTTGGTAGTCCTCAATGCTTAGCAGTACATGGGCCGGTTTGCCTCGGTCAGTGATGAAAACGGGCCCCTGGCGAGTGGCTTTTTTGGCACCACTTGTGTCCTGGTTGAATTCGCGGCTGGATATTGTGGTGATGGCCATCATGGTTGGCCCTCCTGAAGTAGCTTTGTAGAAACGTTACTACTGTGTGTGGCGATCGACAACCTCGAATAGGTGCCGGGCATTACCATCGGTCGAAACCATTGGACACTGCCGAACAAACAAAACGGCCCCGCCAATTCACATTGGCGGGGCCGTTTTTTGTTGCTTCAAGCGTTTGCCTTACTTGGCGTCCGCTGCCTTCTCACCGTGAGACAGGCTGTAGACGTAAGCGGCCAGCAGGTGAACCTTGTCGTTACCCTGCATTGCCTCTTGCGCAGGCATCTGGCCCTGACGGCCGTAACGGATGGTCTGCTGCAGCTGAGCGAAGCTCGAACCGTAGATGAACGCTGCCGGGTGAGTCAGGTCAGGCGCGCCCATCGCTGGGGTGCCTTTGCCTTCCGGACCGTGGCACGCCACGCAGTTGGTAGCGAACAGTTTCTGCCCGGCAACCGGGTCGGCCTTGGCGCCTTCCGGCAGCTTGCGGCCATCGAGGTTGGTCAGGATAAACGCGGCCACATCGGCCACGCCTTGCTCGCCGATCACTTCAGCCCACGCAGGCATCACCGCGTGACGGCCGCCCATGATGGTGGTCTTGATGGCTTGCGCGTCGCCGCCCCAGCGCCAGTCGGTGTCGGTCAGGTTAGGGAAGCCGTAGGCGCCCTTGGCGTCGGAACCATGGCAAACCGAGCAGTTGGAGGCGAACAGGCGGCCACCCATCTTCAGGGCTTGTGGGTCCTTGGCCACTTCCTCGATTGGCATAGCTGCGAACTTGGCGAAGATCGGACCGAACTTGGCGTCCGACCTGGCCATTTCCTTTTCCCACTCGTGAACGCCGGTCCAGCCGGTCTGGCCGTTGGCGAACGCGGTCTGCTTCTCGTTATCGAGGTAGTTGTAACCCGGCAGCAGGCCTTTCCAGTTGCCCAGGCCCGGGTACAGCACCAGGTAGCCGAGGGCGAAGATGATGGTGCCCACGAACAGCATGAACCACCATTTCGGCAGCGGGTTGTCGTACTCCTCGATCCCGTCGAAGGAGTGACCAACCGTCTCGTCGGTTTGCTCGGCGCGCTGGCCCTTGCGGGTGGACAGCAGCAGCCAGGTCAGGGCGAAGATGGTGCCGAGACTGAGGACTGTGACGTACAGACTCCAGAATGTAGTCATTCTTTGTTACTCCTAGAAGCTTGCTCGACGTGCTTGATGGCTTCGGGATCATCCGCGAAAGGCAGCAAGGTCGCGTCTTCAAACTCCGACTTGCGCTTGGGACTGAACACCCACAGTGCCAGTCCGATGAAGGCCACCATCACGACAACGGTGCCCAGGCCACGAATCATCCCGATATCCATCCAATTCACCGTTTGCTTTTGATGATGGTGCCCAGGCCTTGCAGATAGGCCACCAGCGCGTCCATTTCGGTTTTGCCCTTCACAGCATCCTTGGCGCCGGCGATGTCTTCGTCGGTGTAAGGGACGCCGAGCGTGCGCAAGACTTCCATTTTCTTGGCGGTGTCTTTGCCGTCGAGCTTGTTTTCCACGAGGAACGGGTAGGCCGGCATTTTCGACTCGGGCACTACGTTGCGCGGGTTGTACAAGTGCGCACGCTGCCAGTCATCGGAGTAACGACCGCCGACGCGGGCCAGGTCCGGACCGGTACGCTTGGAACCCCACAGGAACGGGTGGTCCCAGACGCTTTCACCGGCGACCGAGTAGTGGCCGTAGCGTTCGGTTTCAGCACGGAACGGACGGATCATCTGCGAGTGGCAGCCGACACAACCGTTGGCGATATAAACGTCCCGGCCTTCCAGTTCAAGGGCGGTGCGGGGCTTCATGCCCTCGACCGGCTTGTTGGTGACATCCTGGAAAAACAGCGGAACGATCTGGGTCAGGCCGCCGATGCTGACGGCGATGACCATGAAGAAGGCCAGCAGGCCAATATTCTTCTCGACTGCTTCATGCTTCATCAGTGAGCTCCAACTACGGCAATCTGTTCGGCGGCTTTGGCTTCAGCCGGGTTCGAGGCGCGTACGGTACGGAATACGTTGTAGGCCATGAACAGCATGCCGGTGGCGAAGAATGCACCGCCCAGGGCGCGGACGATGAAGCCCGGGTGGCTGGCTTGCAGCGCTTCGACGAACGAGTAGGTGAGGGTGCCGTCATCGTTGATTGCACGCCACATCAGGCCCTGGGTGATGCCGTTGACCCACATCGAAGCGATGTAGAGCACGGTACCGATGGTCGCGAGCCAGAAGTGGGTGTTGATCAGGCCGGTGCTGTGCATCTGCGCACGACCGAACAGTTTCGGGATCATGTGGTAGATGGCGCCGATCGAGATCATCGCAACCCAGCCCAAAGCGCCGGCGTGTACGTGGCCGATGGTCCAGTCGGTGTAGTGCGACAGCGAGTTGACGGTCTTGATGGCCATCATCGGGCCTTCGAAGGTCGACATGCCGTAGAACGCCAGGGAGACGACCAGGAAGCGCAGGATCGGGTCGGTGCGCAGCTTATGCCAGGCGCCCGACAGGGTCATCATGCCGTTGATCATGCCGCCCCAGCTTGGAGCCAGCAGGATGATCGACATCGCCATGCCCAGGGACTGAGCCCAGTCCGGCAGAGCGGTGTAGTGCAGGTGGTGGGGACCTGCCCAGATGTACAGGGTGATCAGTGCCCAGAAGTGCACGATCGACAGACGATAGGAGTAGATCGGACGCTCGGCCTGTTTCGGCACGAAGTAGTACATCATGCCCAGGAAGCCGGTGGTCAGGAAGAAGCCCACGGCGTTGTGGCCGTACCACCACTGGATCATCGCGTCCGTCGCACCCGAGTAGGCCGAGTAGGACTTGAACAGGCTGACCGGCAGCGACATGTGGTTGACGATGTGCAGCATCGCGGTCACGACGATGAACGCGCCGTAGAACCAGTTACCCACATAAATGTGCTTGGTCTTGCGCTTGACGATGGTGCCGAAGAACACCAGGCCGTAGGTGACCCAGACAATGGCCAGCAGAATAGCCAGGGGCCATTCCAGTTCCGCGTATTCCTTGGTGGTGGTGAAACCCATCGGCAAGGTAATGATCGCGCCGACGATCACCGCTTGCCATCCCCAGAAGGTGAAGGCGGCGAGGCTGTCGGAAATCAGTCGCGTTTGGCAGGTTCGCTGCACGACATAATAAGAAGTGGCAAACAGTGCACAACCACCGAAGGCGAAAATCACCAGGTTGGTGTGCAGCGGGCGCAGGCGTCCAAAGCTCGTCCATGCCAGACCGAAGTTCAACTCCGGCCAGACCAGTTGCGAGGCAATGAAGACACCGAGCCCCATGCCAAGGATCCCCCAGACCACCGTCATGATGGCGAACTGGCGGACTACCTTATAGTTATAAGCAGTCGGACTGATTGCTGTGCTCATTCTAAGGTTCCACGGTTTGGGTGTTTTATTAGGATTAAAAATCGGCCGCAAGTATGGAGAAAGCAAGGGGTCATTGCAACGCGCCATGACCTGGGTCAATGCTTTCAAAAGCTGATTCTGCGGCCTTTCCATGCGCCGCGTAAGGACAAATTTGCCCGCGGGCAAAACATCCCGGCGGACTGATCAGGCGAGGGGGTCAGGTCGGATGTAACGGAGTGTGTTCAAACGCAACGTTTGGCTGACCGAAGGCAATTGGTGCGACAGCCGGTATCTACCAGCCTTTGCGGCCTGTCATCGGGCAGATTCGTCGAACACATCGTTCAGGGTCGACCTGGAACCGGCACCGGCCAGTCCGCATCGGGGGAAGCTTAGACCCGAATCCGGTGATCCGAAAGAAAGTCTATGCGGGGGTGCGACAATGGGTCGCAAAGGGGCAGGGAACTGCCGCATCCGGGAGAATGCGGCAGCAGAGCGGTCGAGATTTATTTGCGGTTGTCTTCAGCCTGCAGGCGCTCGGTATTCAATCCGTGGGACAGGCTGTACACATACGCGGCCAGCAATTGCACCTTGTCATTGCCGAGCAGTTCGTTCTGCGCCGGCATATGGCCCTGGCGGCCATGCCGAATCGTCTGTTCAAGCTGCGTCAGGCTCGTCCCGTAGATGAAGCCGGCCGGGTGCGTCAGGTTCGGCGCGCCCATGGCTTCAGTGCCCTGGCCGTTTGCCCCATGACAGGCGACGCAGGTAGTGCTGAACGCTTGCTGTCCGGCCTGCAGGTCGGCTTTGCTGTCGGCAGGCAATGGCAGCTTCGCCAGGCCATGGCGCACATACGCGGCAACGTTCTTCACACCGTCTTCCCCCAGGACTTCACCCCAGGCCGGCATCATCGCCATCCGGCCACCCATGATGGTGGTCTTGATGGTTTCTGCATTGCCGCCCCAGCGCCAGTCGCTGTCGGCCAGGTTGGGGAAGCCGAATGCACCCTTGGCGTCCGAGCCGTGGCACACCGAGCAGTTGGAGGCAAACAGGCGGCCGCCCATTTTCAGTGCCTGCGGGTCCTTGGCCACTTCTTCCACGGGCATCGCCGCGAACCTGGCGAAGATCGGCCCGAACTTCGTGTCTGCCTTGGCCATTTCCTTTTCCCATTCGTGCACGCCGGTCCAGCCGTTTTCGTAGCCAGGGAGGATGCCTTTCCAGTTGCCCAGGCCCGGATAAAGGATCAGATAACCGACGGCAAACACCAGGGTGCCAACGAACAGCATGAACCACCATTGCGGCAGCGGGTTGTCGTACTCCTCGATGCCGTCGAAGCTGTGGCCCATGGTCTGGTCGACACTGCCCTTGGTTTCGCCCTTGCGGGTGCTGAGCAGCAACCAGGTCAGGCCGATCAGGCTGCCGATGGTCAGTACGCAGATCCACGTACTCCAGAAGGTGGTCATGACCGGGTACTCCTTGTTGCTGGTTCTTCAGTGATGTCGGGTTGCGGCTCGTCGGCGAATGGCAGCAGGCGCGCTTCGGCGAATTCCGGGCTGCGCTTGCCGTTGAATACCCACAGCGTCAGGCCGACGAAGGCCACGAACACCACGACGGTGCCGAGGCCGCGGATCATTCCAGTGCTCAATTCAAACATTGCTCACCTCTTGCTCTTGATGGCAGTGCCGAGCACTTGCAGGTAGGCGACCAGTGCATCCATTTCACTCTTGCCCTTGAGCGAAGCGACGGCACCGGTGATGTCCTCGTCGGTGTACGGCACGCCCAGGGTGCGCATGGCCTTGATCTTGGTTTCGGTATGACTGCTGTCGACCGGGTTGGCCACCAGCCATGGGTAGGCCGGCATCTTCGACTCGGGCACGACGTTGCGCGGGTTGTACAAGTGCGCGCGGTGCCAGTCATCCGAGTAACGTGCGCCGACCCGCGCCAGGTCCGGCCCGGTGCGTTTCGAACCCCACAGGAACGGGTGATCCCAGACACTTTCACCGGCCACCGAGTAGTGCCCGTAGCGTTCGGTCTCGGCGCGGAACGGCCGGATCATCTGCGAGTGGCAGCCGACGCAGCCTTCGCGGATATAGATGTCGCGACCTTCCAGTTGCAGCGCGGTATAGGGCTTCATGCCTTCCACCGGTTTGTTGGTCACGTCCTGGAAGAACAGCGGGACGATCTGGGTCAGGCCACCGATGCTCACGGCCAGGATCATCAGCAGCAGCAACAGGCCGACGTTTTTCTCGATAGTTTCGTGTTTCATGGCGGACTCCTCAGGCCATCTGCGCGGCAGCGGCGACTTCGGCAGGCTGCGAGGCCCGCACGGTGCGCCAGGTGTTGTAGGCCATCAGGAACATGCCGCTGAGGAAGATCGCACCGCCCACAAGCCGCACGACGAAGCCAGGGTGGCTGGCCACCAGGGTTTCGACGAAGGAGTAAGTCAGCGTGCCGTCCTCGTTCACCGCACGCCACATCAGGCCCTGGGCGATGCCGTTGACCCACATCGAGGCGATGTACAGAACGGTGCCGATGGTGGCGAGCCAGAAGTGCGCATTGATCAGGCCGATGCTGTGCATCTGCTCGCGGCCGAAGACTTTCGGGATCATGTGATACAGCGCGCCGATGGAGATCATCGCCACCCAGCCGAGCGCACCGGCGTGTACGTGGCCGATGGTCCAGTCGGTGTAGTGGGAGAGGGCGTTGACCGTCTTGATCGCCATCATCGGCCCTTCGAAGGTCGACATGCCGTAGAACGCCAGCGACACCACGAGGAAGCGCAGGACCGGGTCGCTGCGCAACTTATGCCAGGCGCCCGAGAGGGTCATCATGCCGTTGATCATCCCGCCCCAGCTCGGCGCCAGCAGGATCAGCGACATCACCATGCCCAGCGACTGTGCCCAGTCCGGCAGCGCGGTGTAGTGCAAGTGGTGCGGACCGGCCCAGATGTACAGGGTGATCAGCGCCCAGAAGTGCACGATCGACAGGCGATAGGAGTAAACCGGACGCTCGGCCTGTTTCGGCACGAAGTAGTACATCATCCCGAGGAAACCGGCGGTGAGGAAAAAGCCTACGGCGTTGTGCCCGTACCACCATTGCACCATCGCGTCGGTGGCACCGGAGTACAGCGAGTAGGACTTGGTGAAGCTGACCGGCAATTCCATGTTGTTGACGATGTGTAGGATCGCCACGGTGACGATGAACGCACCGAAGAACCAGTTACCGACATAGATGTGCTTGGTCTTGCGCTGCATGATCGTGCCGAAGAACACGATGGCGTAGGCGACCCAGACGATGGTGATCAGGATGTCGATCGGCCATTCCAGCTCGGCGTATTCCTTGGAACTGGTGTAGCCCAGCGGCAGGCTGATGGCTGCCAGGAGAATCACAAGCTGCCAGCCCCAGAAACAGAACGCGGCGATTTTCGGTGCGAACAGCTGAGTCTGGCAGGTACGTTGTACTGAATAAAACGAACTGGCGAACAGCGCGCAGCCACCAAAGGCGAAGATCACCGCGTTGGTGTGCAGCGGGCGCAAGCGGCCGAAGCTGGTCCACGGCAAATTGAAGTTGAGTTCGGGCCAGACCAACTGGGCAGCGAGAAAAACCCCGAGCCCCATGCCGACGATGCCCCACACCACCGTCATAATGGCGAATTGGCGGACCACCTTGTAGTTGTAGGCGGTACTGATAGAAGTGTTCATGGTTCCCCATCCACGGTTCAGCCGAAGTGAGCGCGCTCGCGCAAGGCAGTGCACCCTTCGGCCGGAGTTATAGGCAGACTAAAAGCGAGGCAAGCATGGACAAAGGGCACAAGGCCGGTATTGACGAGGATCAATGGGCGCAGTGCGTGCGGGATCATGGATGGTTGTGGAATGCCGCCGCTGGCAAGGCTGCGGCGACGCTGACCCTCGCTCATGGCGCCGGCGCACCGATGGACAGCGACTGGATGAGCGACATGGCTGCACGCCTCGCCGCGCAAGGCGTCAACGTGTTGCGCTTCGAGTTTCCCTACATGGCGCAGCGGCGCCTCGATGGCGGCAAGCGCCCGCCGAACCCGGCGCCGAAACTGCTGGAATGCTGGCGTGAGGTGTATGCCCAGGTGCGACGCCATGTCACTGGGCCGCTGGCCATTGGCGGCAAGTCCATGGGCGGTCGCATGGCCAGTTTGTTGGCGGATGAATTGGGCGCGGACGCGCTGGTGTGCCTGGGATATCCGTTCTATGCGGTGGGTAAACCGGAGAAGCCGCGGGTTGAGCATCTGGCCGGGCTGAAGACACGGACCTTGATCGTGCAGGGTGAGCGCGATGCGTTGGGCAACCGGGAGGCGGTCGAGGGTTATGCACTATCGCCGGGTATCGAGGTGTTCTGGCTGGTGGCGGGGGATCATGATCTGAAGCCGTTGAAGGCTTCGGGGATTAGCCATGAGCAGCATTTGGCGGCTGCGGCGGGGAAGGTGGCTTCATTCCTTCAGTGAAATGAATGGCGTCTGGGCCTGCCTCTTCGCGGGCAAGCCCGCTCCCACAGTGATCTTTGGTGTGGCTCGATTTTGTGATCAATGCAAAACCCTGTGGGAGCGGGCTTGCCCGCGAAGAGGCCTGTCCAGGCGATATGCATTTCAGACTGGCAATAAAAAACCCGGAAGCTTCCACTGTCCGGGTTTAATGAGATGGTCAGCCTGACCGAGAAGCCCTGCAGGTTTACGCTTGCAGGGCTTTTCTCGTTTTCGGGCGGAGGATCTCTCATGAACACGATGACACTTCTCGGTATCGACATTGGCAAA
>NZ_JAHBDN010000111.1:0-11691 GCF_019956445.1 Pseudomonas sp. BF-R-19 | reverse complement strand
CTGTGGGAGCAACTGTCTTCACTGTGCCACTCGTCACCGCCATTCGGTGCCATCGCGCAACATGGCATTCAGCCTAATCAGTAAGACCCGCATGCAGGAAAGAGCGCGACTTTCGCGCTCTTGCCTCGCTCCCGCAGAGCGTCATAGCGTGCCTTGAAGTCTGGCTGTTTGGACTAACCCTCGGTGAAAGGCCTCGCGCCGCTGATCAATGCGGACACCTATTTTGGCCATTTCGATCTCCTTTTGGCCTGCCTCACGCTGTGAACCGGCCACGCCGTCAGCAAGAATCAGACGCGGGTGGCTGAGTCGGCAACCCAGGCTGAAACCACAACCAGACGCTTCACTTCCTTGCCCTTGGCTATTTTCAAGGCCGCTGCCGTGTACAGAACATAAAAACCATCGAACTCACGCCACACTTGGGGAAACGATCCATGGACTCAATGAAACGCATGCTGGGCGCCACCGTTTGCGGACTGTCGCTGCTGGCCAGCGCGGTGCACGCCGAACAGCGCGAATTGCGGGTGTACAACTGGGCGGACTACATCCTGCCGTCCGTGCCCAAGGATTTCGCCAAGGACACCGGGATCAAGGTGACCTGGGACACCTTCGACACCAACGAGTCCCTGGAAGCCAAGCTGCTGACCGGCAACTCGGGCTACGACCTGGTGGTGCCGTCGAACCAGTTCATCGAAACCCAGATCAAGGCGGGGGTGTTCCAGAAACTCGACAAGTCCAAACTGCCGAACTGGTCGCACCAGGACCAGGCCTTGCTCAAGCTGTTGGACAAGAACGACCCGGGCAACCAGTACGGCGTGCCCTACATGTACGGCACCGTGCTGATCGGCTTCAACCCGGCCAAGGTCAAGGCCGCGCTGGGCGAGAATGCGCCTGTGGACAGCTGGGACCTGGTGTTCAAGCCCGAGAACATGGAGAAGCTCAAGGCCTGTGGCGTCGCCATGCTCGACTCGCCGTCGGAGATCCTGCCGCTGGCCCTGCATTACCTGGGGCTGGACCCGAACAGCCAGAACCCCGATGACTACGAAAAAGCCAAGGCGCTGATGCTCAAGGTTCGCCCTTACGTCACCTACTTCAACTCCGCCAAGTACATGACCGACATCGCCAACGGCGATATCTGCGTGGCCATCGGTTACTCCGGCAGCTTCTATCAATTCGGCAATCGCGCCAAAGAGGCGGGCAACGGCGTGGTCGTCGACTGGCGCCTGCCGAAGGAAGGCGCGCCGATCTGGTTCGACACCTTCGCCATCCCGAAAAGCGCGAAGAACGTCGCCGAGGCCCACGAATTCCTCAACCACCTGCTGGACCCGAAAGTCATCGCGCCGATCAGCGACTTCCTCGGTTACCCGAATGCCAACAAGGACTCGCTGGCGCTGATCAACAAGGACATCACCGGCAACCCGAACCTGACACCGACCAGCGAGGCCTTGAAGACGCTGTACGTCGTGCAGCCACTGCCGCAAAAACTTGAGCGGGTGCGTACCCGGGTCTGGACCAGCATCAAGTCCGATCAGTAACCCCGGGAAATTGTGTGAGATCTCTGTGGAGGCACAGATTTTGTGTACACCCATGGCCCTGTGGGAGCGAGCTTGCTCGCGAATGCGCAGTGTCAGTCAATGCAGGTGTCGACTGATCCAGCGCTTTCGCGAGCAAGCCCGCTCCCACAGTTAGTTCTGTGTGCGGCTCAGCGAAAAAACTCCCCCGGTGTTTCGCCGAACTGCTGGCGGAAGGCAGCGATAAACGCCGACGTCGAGTCGTAGCCACAGGCCAACGCGACGTCGGTCACGCGCTCGCCCTGTTCCAGTGGCGTCAGGGCGCCGAGCAGGCGCAAGCGCTGGCGCCAGGCGCGAAAGGTCAGGCCGGTGTCGCGCAGGAACAGGCGACTGAGGGTTTTCTCGGTGACGCCGAATTGGTCGCTCCAGTGGCTGAGGGTGGTCTGTTGCTCCGGGTGCGACTCCAGGCTTTGGGCGATTTGCCGCAACCGGCTGTCCTGGGGCAGGGGCAACATCAAATCGATCTGCGGCGCTTCAGCCAATTGATCCAGAATCACCTGGGCCAACCGACCGTGCGGACCGTTCTGATCGTATTCCACCGGAACCTGACTGAAGGCACGGATCAATTCGCGCAACAGATCGCTGACCCCCAACACATGACAGCCCGGCGGCGCCCATGTCGAGACGCTGCAATCGATGTACAGGCTGCGCATTTCCGTGCGCGGCGAGCTGAACACCCGGTGCGGCATGCCCGCCGGAATCCACACCGCCCGCTCTGGCGGGGCGACGAAGCGGCCGACGCCGGTCTGTATTTCGAGCACGCCCTGAATCGCGTAGGAAAGCTGCACCCACGGATGGCTGTGACGCCGGGTCAGGGCGCGATTGGGCAGCGATTCGGTACGGCCATAGAGCGGTCGTGGCAGGCTGGACAGCCCGGGAATACTGCGTCGAACACTCTTGTCATGTCCTTTAGGCGGCATCAGCTGGCTCATCGGCGTTAGTCGGTAATTCCCAGTCACGTTAGAGTCGCTTTCACGTACTGGCAACCCCCGGATGATCAACCCCATGACTCGCCCCCGTCTGTTACCCGACAACTTCACCCTGACCCTGATCGGCGTGGTCACGCTTGCCAGCCTGCTGCCTGCCAGCGGTCAGGTCGCGGTTGGTTTTGGCTGGCTGACCAACATCGCCATCGCACTGCTGTTTTTCCTGCATGGCGCCAAGCTGTCCCGCGAATCGATCATCGCCGGTGCCGGGCACTGGCGCCTGCATCTGCTGGTGTTCAGCCTGACCTTCGTGCTGTTTCCGCTGCTCGGCC
This sequence comes from Pseudomonas sp. BF-R-19, assembly GCF_019956445.1. Taxonomy (NCBI): domain Bacteria; kingdom Pseudomonadati; phylum Pseudomonadota; class Gammaproteobacteria; order Pseudomonadales; family Pseudomonadaceae; genus Pseudomonas; species Pseudomonas sp. BF-R-19. Next base: position 8,865 of record NZ_JAHBDN010000111.1, on the reverse strand, counting down.
TGGCGCTCAAGCCGCTGCTGTCGCCGCTGATCGGCAATGACCTGTACATGGGCATGCTCTACCTGTGCGCGTTGCCCGCCACGGTGCAGTCGGCGATTGCCTTTACTTCGCTGGCGCGGGGCAACATCCCGGCGGCGATTTGCAGCGCGGCGGCGTCCAGCCTGTTCGGGATTTTCCTCACGCCGTTGCTGGTGACCCTGCTGCTGAACGTGCACGGCGAAGGCTCCTCGACCCTCGACGCCATCCTCAAGATCAGCGTGCAGTTGCTGCTGCCGTTCATTGCCGGGCAGATCGCGCGGCGCTGGATCGGCGACTGGGTGGCACGCAACAAGAGCTGGTTGAAGTTCGTCGATCAGGGTTCGATTTTGCTGGTGGTCTACGGCGCGTTCAGCGAGGCGGTGATCGAAGGCCTCTGGCACCAGATTCCGTTGCTGGATCTGGTCGGGCTGGTGGTGGTCTGCTGCATCGTTCTGGCGCTGGTGCTGGTGGCCGCGACCGTGCTCGGCAAGGCATTCGGTTTCAACCAGGAAGACCGCATCACCATTCTCTTCTGCGGTTCGAAGAAAAGCCTGGCGACCGGCGTGCCGATGGCGCAGGTGCTGTTTGCCGGTAGCACCATTGGCTTGCTGATCTTGCCGCTGATGCTGTTCCACCAGATTCAACTGATGGTCTGTGCGGTGCTGGCGCAGCGTTATGCCAATCGGCCGGAATCGATTCCGGAACTGATGGCCCAGGTTGACCCCTGATTTGCCAGCCTTGGCGGCTCGAGTGAGCCGCCAAGGTTTTACCGGTCAGCGCTTGTCAGCGACCAATGGCGGGGTACGCGGCGGGATCATGCGTTTGTTCCCGGTCGACTCGAACGCCGATGCCAGGTGCAGCAGCGAAGAGTCGTCATAGGCGCGCCCGGCAAACGTCAGGCCGACCGGCATGCCGATGTCCGGCATCACGCCCATCGGTACGGTGACCGTTGGCACGCCCAGGTGACGGATGGCGAGGTTGCCGTTGGCGACCCACACGCCGTTGCTCCAGGCGATGTCCGCCGATTGTGGATCGACATCGGCATTCGCCGGCCCCACGTCGGCAACCGTCGGGAACAGCACCGCGTCGAGGCCTAGGCGATCCATCCAGTCTTCCAGATCGATCTTGCGGGTTTTTTCCAGCCCGCGCAGGCCGTCCGGCATCGTGCTGATCTGGTCCCACGGGGTGATACCACGCTCGGCCATGCGCACGTATTCGTCCATGCCGGCAACCAGGTCGCCCTCGCGGTTGGGCAGGGTGCCCGGGTCGTGAGGGAAGATCTGCGGGCCGTCGACATCGACCAGACGATTCAGTTTCGGATCGCCGTTGGCTTGCAGGAAGTCATCGAAGGCCCAAGCCGTCAGGTCCCACAGTTCATGGTGTAAAAATTCTTTGGAGACGATGCCGCGATTGAACACGGTCGGTGCGCCCGGGCGATCGCCCTCGCAATTGGAGACCAGCGGGAAGTCCACTTCGAGCACTTCGGCGCCCGCGGCTTCGAGGGCCTTGCGCGCTTGTTCCCAGAGTCCGATCACCGAAGGACGGGTGTTGATGCGCTGGCCGGTCGGGCCACCGATGCCCGGCGCTTCGCAGGTGCCGGCTTCAGGGTCGGCGTTGATGTACATGCGTGGAATGCCGAACTTCTTGCCTTTGAGCGCCTCGCTGTTGGCGGCCAGCGCCGGGTAGGATTTGGGGCGAACCAAGGACGAGCTCGGGATCGGCACCCAGGGTTGCAGGCGCCACAGGTCGCCACGGGTGTCCGGGTCATCGGCCACCACCACGTCGAGCACTTCGAGCAGGTCGGCCATGGTCCGGGCGAACGGCACGACCACGTCCATGGTCGGGGTCAACGGCCAGTTGCCGCGCACCGAGATCACCCCGCGCGAAGGGGTATAGGCACACAAGCCATTGTTCGAGGCCGGTCCACGACCGCTCGACCAGGTTTCTTCCGCCAGGCCGAAGGCCGCGAAACTGGCGGCGGTGGCTGTACCTGCGCCATTCGACGAACCGGAGGCGAACGGGGCGGTGAGGTAGTCAGCGTTGTACGGGCTCTCGGCGCGGCCGTAGACGCCACGTTGCATCCCGCCGTTGGCCATCGGCGGCATGTTGGTCTTGCCCAGGCAGATCGCCCCGGCGGCGCGCAGGCGTTCGATGGTGAACGCATCGCGATAGGCGACCAGGTCCTTGAAGGCCGGGCTGCCGGAAGCGGCGGTGAGGCCCTTGACCAGATAGCTGTCCTTGGCGGTGTAAGGGATACCGTCCAGCGCTCCCAGCGTCTGGCCCTTGGCGCGACGGGCGTCGGACGCCTGCGCTTCGGCGAGCGCCTCGGGGTTGCGCACCACGACCGCGTTCAGGGCGGTAGGGGTTTCGGGGCCGTCATAGGCGTCGATCCGCGCGAGATAAGCCTGGACCAGTTCAACCGAGGTGGTCTGGCCGGATTCGAGCGCGGCGCGCAGCTCGGCAATGGAAACTTCGGTAACTTCGATCATGCTGCCACCGCCGCTTGCAGGTGGAGGGTCCCAAACACTTCACTTTTCTCGAAATGGACTTTCATATCGTTATTCTCGTTGCACTGTGTGGCACGACTGGGTCGGGTGTTAAAAATACTGAGCACTATTTAGCATTAAACCGGGATTTTAGGAATCCGTTGTCCAATTTATCTTACAGGCGACAGAAAAAAGGCCACCACAACCCGACGTTGTGGTGGCCCGAGGGTGACTCATTATAGTGGCCCGCGCGCGCAGGCCAATGGATCAGTGAGCGCCGGCGGCCTTGTTCAGGTCGCTTTCGGCCCATTCGGTGTAGACGCAGGCATCGGCGGTGGCCCAGCGCACCCGCACCGGGTCGCCGGCCTTGAGCGGCATGCCGGCGGCGGACAGCGCCTTGACCGTCATCGAGGTGCCGCCCGCGGTGACCACGCTGCAGGTCTGGCTTTCGCCGAGAAACAACACTTCCACGACCTTGGCCGAGACTTCGTTCCAGCCGGCGGCCAGCGGTTCGGCAAGGGCTTGTTCATTGCTCAGCGCCAGGGCTTTTTCCGGGCGCACCATCAGCAGCACGTCCTGATCGGTTTGCAGGCCGGCGGTCAGTCGGATCGACAGCGGCTGCCCCTCGAAGGTCGCCACCGCATTGCCCTGGGCCTTGAGCTTGAGGAAGTTCGAGTTGCCGAGGAACGAGGCGACAAAGGCATTCGGCGGATTCTGGTACAGGTCATAACCACTGCCGAGGCCGACGATCTTGCCGTGGCTGAAAATCGCGATGCGCTGGGACAGGCGCATGGCTTCTTCCTGATCGTGGGTCACGTAGACGATGGTGATGCCCAGGCGTCGATGCAGCTGACGCAGTTCATCCTGCAAGTCTTCGCGCAGTTTCTTGTCCAGGGCACCGAGGGGTTCGTCCATCAGCAGGATGCGTGGCTCATAGACCAGTGCCCGGGCAATGGCGACCCGTTGCTGCTGGCCACCGGAGAGTTGCGAAGGGCGGCGATGGGCAAATTGCTCAAGCTGTACCAGTTTGAGCATCGCATCGACCCGGCGCTCGCGCTCGGCGGCGGCCAGTTTGCGGATGGCCAACGGGAAGGCGATGTTGTCGCGTACCGACAGGTGCGGGAACAGCGAGTAGCGCTGGAACACCATGCCGATGTCGCGCTTGTGCGGCGGCACGTTCACCAGCGACTGGCCGTTGACCAGGATCTCGCCGCTGCTCGGGGTTTCGAAGCCGGCCAGCATCGACAGCGTGGTACTTTTGCCCGAGCCGCTGGAGCCGAGGAAGGTGAGGAATTCGCCGTCCTTGATGTCCAGCGAGATGTTGTCCACGGCGGCAAAGTCGCCGTAGTGCTTGTTCAGGTTACGCAGGCTGACCAGGGGCTTGTCATTCTGCTGCGCGGCATCTTTGATCACTGCACTCATGTCGTACTCCTGGCGCTCAAGCGCTGATTTCGTTGCGCCGGCGCAGAGCGGCGGCGATCACCATGACCAAGACCGAGAGGCCGATCAGCAGCGTCGAGGCGACGGCGATCACGGGCGTCAGGTCCTGGCGCAGGGTGGTCCACATTTTCACGGGAAGGGTTTGCAGGGTCGGGCTGGCCATCATCACGCTCAGCACCACTTCATCCCACGAGACGAGGAAGGCGAAGAGGGCACCGGCCACCATGCCCGGACGGATCGCCGGGAAGGTCACCTTGAACACCGCTTGCAGGCGCGAGGCGCCGCAGATCACCGCCGCGTCTTCAATCGACTGATCGAACAGCTTCAGCGAGTTGATGATCGAGATGATGGTGAACGGCAGCGCGACGATGACGTGGCTGACCACGAACGCAAACATGGTCCCGGTGTAGCCCAGTTTCAGGAACAGCGCGTACACCGCCACGGCGATGATCACCAGCGGCACGATCATCGGCAGGGTGAACAGGCCGTAGAGCATTTCCCGGCCAGGGAAACGCCCGCGCACCAGGGCGAATGCGGTCGGCAGGCCCAAAGCGACGGCGAAGAACGTAGTCAGCACCGCGACCTTGAGGCTGGCCATGGCCGCGTTCATCCAGTCGGCATTGGAGAAGAACTGGCCGTACCATTTCAGTGTCCAGCCCGGCGGCGGAAACACCAGCCACTGCGACGATCCGAACGACAGCAGCACGATGAACACGATCGGCAGCAGCAGGAACAGACCGATCAACCCGGTGGTGGCGTACAGGCCGAAGCGCATGCGCCGGCTCATGGCATTGGGGGTCAGGAGCATGACGGCTTACCTCGCGTTGCTGGCGCCAACCGGGGATTCCGGCTGGAGCTTCAGGTAGAAGTAGAACAGCACCAGCGTGATCACGATCAGCAACGCGGCGCCGGCGCTGGCCAGGCCCCAGTTGAGGAACGACTGCACCTGCTGAATGATGAACTCGGGCAGCATCATGTTCTGCGCACCGCCCAGCAGCGCCGGGGTCACGTAGTAACCGAGGGACATCACGAACACCATCAGCCCGCCGGAGAACAGCCCCGGCCGGCACAGCGGCAGGAACACCCGGAAGAAGTTGGTCCAGGGGCTGGCGCCGCAGATGGAGCCGGCCTGCAGGATCATCGGGTCGATGGCCTGCATGGTCGCCTGCAACGGCAGCACGATGAACGGGATCATGATGTAGCTCATGCCGATCACCACGCCGGTGAGGTTATGCACCATCTCCAGCGGCTGATCGATGATGCCCATGGCCATTAACGCCTTGTTGATCACCCCGGAGGCTTGCAGCAGCACCAGCCAGGAATAGGTGCGGGCGAGCAGGCTGGTCCACATCGACAGCAGCACGATGTTGAGGATCCAGCGGCCCCAGCCGCGGGGCACCAGGGTGATCGCCCAGGCCAGCGGGAAGCCCAGCAACAGGCTGAACAGGGTCACCAGGCCGGCCACCGAGAAAGTGTTGAGCAACACCCGGGCATAGGCCGAGTTGGCGAACAGCTGTTCGTAGTTGCCCAGGCCCGGCACCGGTTCCAGCACGCCGCGCAGCAGCAGGCCAATCAATGGCGCGAGAAAGAACAGGCCAAGAAACAGCAGGGCGGGCACCAGGTTGCTCGCGCCACGCCAGCGCTGCGCCAGGGAAGGGGATTGCGTCATCACAGCTGCCTTGGCGGACGCCGAACCGGCAGCGCCAGTGGCGCTCCCGGTGGCAGTGGATGGACGAGACGCGGTTGCCGTCATTTTCATTTGACCAGCCATTCGTTCCACCGTGTCGCGATGGCCGGACCGTTCTTGGCCCAGTACGCGAAATCAAGAGTGATCTGATCCTTTGCGTAAGCGGTCGGCAGGTTAGGGGCCAGCGCCGAATCCAGGCGCTGCACGCTGTCGACGTTGACCGGGGCGTAGGCGGTCAGGTTGGAGAAGTCCGCCTGACCCTTGGCACTGCTGGCGTTGGCCAGGAACTTCATCGCCGCGTCCTTGTTTTTCGAACCCTTGGGAATGACCAGGATGTCGGCCATGACCAGGTTCTGCTTCCAGCTTACGCCGACCGGGGCGCCGTCTTCTTGCAGGGCATGAATCCGGCCGTTCCAGAACTGGCCCATGCTCGCTTCACCGGAGGCCAGCAGCTGCTGCGACTGCGCGCCGCCGCCCCACCAGACGATGTCTTTCTTGATGGTGTCGAGCTTTTTGAACGCGCGGTCCAGGTCCAGCGGGTAGAGCTTGTCCGCCGCTACACCGTCGGCCAGCAGCGCCAGTTCCAGCACGCCAGGGCTTGGCCATTTGTAGAGGGCGCGTTTGCCGGGGTAGGTCTTGGTGTCGAACAGCGCGGACCAGTCTTGGGGCTTGTTGGCACCGAGCTTGCCTTCGTTGTAGCCGAGGACGAAGGAGAAGAAGAACGAGCCGACGCCGTGGTCGCTGACGAAGCGCGGGTCGATCTTGTCGCGTTCAATGACTTTGAAATCGAGGGGTTCGAGCAAGCCTTCGGCGGCGGCGCGCAGGGCGAAGTCGGCTTCGACGTCGACCACGTCCCACTGCACGTTGCCGCTCTCGACCATGGCCTTGAGCTTGCCGTAGTCGGTCGGACCATCCTGCACCACGGTGATGCCGCTGGCCTTGCTGAACGGGTCGGCCCAGGCCTGCTTCTGCGCATCCTGGGTGCTGCCGCCCCAACTGACGAAGTTGACGCTTTCAGCTGCCATCAGTGCCTGGCTGGTCACGCTCAGCAGTCCCGCAAAAAGAACCGCGGTCGCACGTTTGTTCAACACCATTTTCACGCCCTCATTGTTGTGTTTATGAGCGGGGCTTTCGAGTGCCCGCCTATCGGGAGCAACAGGTCCGTCGAGTCAGTGCTGACTGTCCGGTCTATGGAATATCATATTATGGTATTCCAAACTTTGTGCAAGCACTTTGCCGTACCGGCTATCAGCCGAAAGTGGTTTTTTCAGTGTCGACGCATTCCCCTGTGGGAGCGGGCTTGCTCGCGAAAGCGGTGTGTCAGACAACTTTGGGCCGACTGACACTCCCTCTTCGCGAGCAAGCCCGCTCCCACAGGGAGTTGCGCTAAACCGAGGGGTACTCGGTGAACGGAATACTCTCCACCACCTCCAGGTCATACCCGGTCAAGCCCGCATATTTCAGCGGCGGCCCCAGGTGGCGCAATTTGCCGACACCCAGGTTCTGCAGGATCTGCGCACCGGTGCCCACTTCCGAATAAATCCGTGACTGCGAACGGCTGAACTGCCGGGGCGGCTGGGTCAGTTGCGGCACCCGCTCGAGCAACGCCTGGGAGGATTCGTGATTGGCCAGCACCACCACCACGCCGTGGCCTTCGGCGGCGACACGCTGCAAGGCGGCCCACAACGTCCAGTTGGTCGGCCCGCTGTACTCGGCACCGACCAGATCGCGCAACGGATCGATCACATGCACGCGCACCAGTGTCGGTTGCTCGCGGCGCAGATCGCCCATGACCATGGCCATGTGGACACCGCCTTCGATGCGATCCTCAAAGGTGATCAGACGAAAGGTGCCATGCACGGTCGGCAGGTCACGTTCACCGATGCGCACGATGGTGTGTTCGGTGCTCAGGCGATAGTGAATCAGATCGGCGATGGTGCCGATCCTGATCCCGTGCTTGCGCGCGAACACTTCCAGGTCCGGGCGCCGGGCCATGGTGCCGTCGTCGTTCATCACTTCGACGATCACCGAGGCCGGGGTATGGCCGGCCAGGCGTGCCAGGTCGCAGCCGGCTTCGGTATGGCCGGCACGGGTCAGCACGCCGCCTTCGCGGGCGCGCAACGGGAAAATATGACCGGGTTGCACGATGTCGGCGGGGCCGGCATGGGCGGCGACGGCAGCGGCCACGGTGCATGCCCGATCTGCTGCGGAGATACCAGTGGTCACGCCGACGGCGGCCTCGATGGACACGGTGAAGGCGGTGCTGAACACGCTGCCGTTGCTCGGCACCATCTGCTCCAGGCCCAGGCGTTTGCAGTGTTCGTCGGTCAGGGTCAGGCAGATCAGGCCCCGGGCTTCCCGGGCCATGAAGCTGATCGCCTCGGGTGTGCAGCAGTCGGCGGCCAGCAACAGGTCGCCTTCGTTTTCCCGGTCTTCGTCGTCGACCAGCAGGACCATTTTGCCGAGGCGGTAATCTTCGATGATTTCTTCGATGCTGTTGAAGGCCATGCTGGAGTCTCGGTATTTGTTGGATTGGTAATTTGGTATACCATAATACAAAATAAACCGGGAGGTCACTATGAAGGCGTACTGGATTGCTCATGTGGATGTCACTGACCCCGATCAATACAGTCAATACACTCAGCGCGCGCCGAAGGCGTTTGCCCTGTATGGCGGTCGGATTCTGGCGCGGGGTGGGCGTAGCGAGGCGATGGAAGGGCGGTCTACGCCGCAGCGCAGTGTGGTGATTGAGTTTGATTCCTATGAGCAGGCGGTGGCTTGCTATCACTCGGCGTTGTATCAGGAGGCGAGGGGGTATCGTGAGGGGGTGGCTTTGGCTGAGGTGATTATTGTCGAGGGCGTGGCGCCGCTCTAAAAAACGCTTTGTTGGCTGAGTGCATATCCGTTTCTGCGGTAACGGCGGCTGGCGGTTTCGCCCTTACGGCGACTTCCTTTTTTACAAGCGCCTAAAAAAGGAAGCAAAAAACGCTCGCCCCGAACGTACGGCCCCTCGCCTGGGCTCGGGGTTCCTTCGCTCCGGCATTCATCCGGGGGCATTGCCCTCCGGTCGGCTTCGCGCGACCTACATGCAATGAGTTCGACTGCGTCGAACGGCGCTGCGCGCCCACCCCCGGATGAACGCCTCCACTCAGCCTGCCGAGGGGGCGGGTGGATCAAGATCAAGAGCTGCAGGCGAGCTAACGCTCGGCCTGATGAGTGGTGAGGAGCGTGGGT